>NZ_JBITGJ010000138.1:0-15264 GCF_044456925.1 Streptomyces sp. NPDC050743 | reverse complement strand
CTCATGTTGCTCTTGCTACTCACTACCTGTGACTGCTTCCTCCGGGACCATCCGTCCCAGTATCAAGCTGTCCGGCCGGCAGGGGGAACCTCAGTAGGGCGCGGCTGGCTGCCGCGTGACCTCCCGCATCCGAGCCGCCTACGGAGAGGCGACCGGGACGCGTGACTCACGCCCCGCATTCCACGCGGTCTCGCCTTTGCGGGCGATGTTGCGGGAAGCATTCAGGTCGGCGTGCGCAACGACGCCGCACGACCTGCAGTGGAACCGGGCCTGCGAGGCCCGGTTCCGGTTGTCTGTATACGAGCACTCGGAGCAGGTCTGGCTGGTGTACGCCGGGTCGACGAAGACCAGGGGCACGCCGGCACGGCGTGCCTTGTACTCCAGGAACTGCCCGAGCTGGGCGAATGCCCACGAGTGCACCGCGGCCCGTTGGGGCTTTCTGAGCCGTACCCTCGCACGGATGCCCTTGAGATCTTCCAGGGCGATGCCGCGCGAGGTGCGTTCAGCCTCTGCCACGATGCGCTTCGAAATGACGTGATTGGTGTTGGCGGCGAACCGCCGCTCGCGCCGGGACCGCTGCTTCAGTCGGCGCTTCGCAGACTTCGTGCCCTTCTTCTGCAGCTTGGCGCGCAGGCGTACCTGCCGGGCCCGGTACCGGTTCAGACTCCGGCCTGCGAGGACGTCGCCGTCGGACGTGGTCGCGATGTTCACAACTCCGAGGTCGACGCCGAGAAACCCGCTCGAGTCCTCGTTGAGCTCCGCCTCTGGGACCTCACATGTTGCGAGGAGATAGAACTCGCCGTCGCGTTCGACGAGGTCCGACTCGCCTTTGCGGTACTCGCGCAGCGTTTTCAGCCGGTCTGCGGACCCGATGAAGCGCACGCTCTTGAGTCGGCCGGCCGTCGTCCATATCGACACAGTGCCCGCATCATGCTGCCAACTCAAACATCGATCGTCGTATGGTTGAGCCGCGCCGGCCCGGAACGTGATCGGCTTCGACTCAACCTGCACCCGCCGCTGCGAGCGCGGTTTTCCGAGGTTGCCGGCTTTGATGTTCGCGTGCAGCGTCGTGTACGCGTCCCGGACCTTCTTGATGACATGTTGCGCCGCCTGGGCTCCCAGGCCTCGGGCCTTGAGTTCGGCGTACGTGTGCTTGCGAAGCTCGTATTCGCGCGGGACGCCCCGGTCGAACGCGACCTGCGACACCCAGTTCGCGGCGTCGTTGCAGTCGAGCAGGGTGGACCGCAGCGCGACCGCCTGTTCGGCGGTCGGCAGCAGCTTTGCCTGCACGACGATCTTCACGCGACGAACCGTACCCCTCGGCACTGACAACGGGCCCGCTTCGGGCTGCAGCTACCCATGTGCAGCACCACCGAGTGTTGGCAATCACTGTCCCGTCGGCCGCGGGACCTGACTCGCAGCGAAACGGCGCCGCTGCGCCGCGCCGTGGTCGAGGAGGCGATTCCTCCCGGGCCTGAAGTGAAGGCCCGGGGTTCCTCGCCAGAAAACAGCTGAAGTCCCTGGGCGGTACGGATCGCACCCCGGCCGGCCGCGCCGTGGCCCACGTTCAGAGCCGTACGACGACCAGGGCGATGTCGTCGCGGCCGCCGCCGGCGACGCCGAGGCGCGCCAGGACGGTGTCGGCGAGCTGTTCGGTGTCGAGGGGAACACACTCGTTGAGCACGTCGATCAGCCGGCCCAGACCGGCGTCGATGTCCTCACCACGGCGTTCGATGAGTCCGTCGGTGTACAGCACCAGGGTGTCCCCGGACTTGTAGGTCGCACTCGCCTGTGGGCGGGGGACGTGCTGGGGAGGGGTGCCGGGTGGCGGGTCGGTGGCCTGGTCCAGCAGTTCGCAGCGGCCGTCGCGGTGGAGGAGCACCGGCGGTGGATGGCCCGCACTGCTGTAGGTGATCAGGCGGCTGCGGGTGTCGACGATCGCTTTGACGGCGGTGGTGCCCAGCGCCCCGTCGATGGACCGGGCGTACAGACCGAGCACTTCCAGCGCCTGGGCAGGCCGTTCCAGGGCGCGGATGGCGGCGGACAGGGCACTGCGGAGCATGCCCATGACGGCTGCGGCCTCCAGGCCGTGGCCGATGACGTCGCCGACGGCGAGGGCGAGCCGGTCGGGCGGGATGTCGACGACGTCGTACCAGTCGCCGCACACGTTGAGAGAGCCGGTGGCGGGCCAGGTCGGGGGCGTGCAGCATGGCCTGCTGCAGGGCGACGGCGACCTCGCGTTCGCGGGTGTGGGCCTGCCGTAGTTCCTCGTTCAGCCGCTGCAGCTCCCGCGCACGTGCGTACAGTTCGGCCTCCAGGGCCTGGGTTTCGTCCAGGCGCTCACCCACCCGGATGCCGGCGGCGGGGTGGGCGGCCCGGTGCGCCTTGACGAACGAGGTGACGTCCTCCACCCGGTGGATGATGTAGGCCACCGGACCGTCCGGGCCCACCACCGGCGTGTTCACCGGGGACCACCAGCGCTCCTCGAACACCCCGGGCCGGCCCATGACGGGGATGTCGTACTTCTGCAGGGCCATCGTGTCGGGCCGGCGAGTGGCCAGCACCCGGTGCAGGGAAGCACCGAGATTGCGGACCCCGTCGGCCTCCGGGTCGGCGGGGTTGTCGGGGAACGCGGCGAAGACGTGCCGGCCGAGCAGGTCCTGCCGGGTGCGCCCGGTGGCCGCCAGGTAGGCCCGGTTCAAGTCCACGATGACGAGGTCCGGACCGAGCACCAGGTAAGGGCTCGGCGTGGCCGCGAACAGCGCCGTGTGGTCGACCCGCGATGCCACCGGCAGCACTCCCTTCCCGCCTCCACGACTTCACCTTCAATCTAGGCTCCGTTTTCCGGCCGCGCCCGCCGTCTGGCCGGGGTGAGAGCCGGGCGGCTCCGGGAGCGCACCAGGCGCCGCTTCCCGGCGGCCCGGGGACAATGTGTCCCTCGCGGAGCCGTTCCCCGTCGACCACCCTGGTCAGCGGGTCGCCCGGCCCCTCGCAGGCGCTTTTGCCAGGTGATCGACAGCTCGTCCGCACGCCGGGAGCCGTCATCCATGCCTTGGCAGAGCCGAGGCGCCGCCCGCTGCCAGGCGCGATCCGGTGTACCACGCGACGCGTTGTCCGGCTGGCTCTCGCCCCAACCGGCCCGCCGGACAGGGACGTTCAGCCCATCCGGTGGAGACCTTCGGCATCCGGCGCGACGCCGTGCACCGGACGAGAGTGAGGGATGAGGGGCCCGGCGGCCCCTGCCCGCGCAACCCCTGAGCACGACGTCGGAATCGGGTCCCCCCGATTCAGGAGGTGGAGATCATGCCCCGCACCATCACCGTGGGTCTCGATGGCTCGCCCGAGAGCCGCGCCGCCGCGGAATGGGCCGCCCGCGAGGCGAAGCTGCGCGGAGTGGCCGTCAGGCTCGTGCAGGTCTGGGAGCCCGCACCGGCTCCGACGGCCCACGCCCCGTTCCTCGGCGCCGAGACCTACCAGCACTGGACCGAGCGGATCCCCCGGGAGGCCGCCGAAGGCCTGCGGCTGCGCCACCCGGATGTCGAGGTGAGCACGGAGCAGCTCAGCGGTTCGCCCGCCGAGGCCCTGGCGGGCGCGGCGAAGGACACCGAGCTGCTGGTCCTCGGCTCGCGCGGGCTGGGCGGGATCGCCGGATTCCTGGTGGGCTCCGTCGGACTCGGGGTCGTGGCGCACGCCGAGCGGCCCGTCGTCCTGGTCCGGGCCGGCGAGCAGGCCGCGGACGAGCACGAGACGGACGGGGCCGGCGCGCCGTCCGCCGCCACCTCCTTCCGGCCGGTCGTCCTCGGACTCGACCTCGCCAGCCCCGACGAGACGGTGATCCGGTTCGCCCTCGACGCCGCCGCCCGCCGCGAGGCGCCGCTGCGCGTCGTGCACGGCTGGAACCCGACGCCGTACTACGCCTACGGCATGGCTCCCGACCCCGGAATCCAGCAGTTGCTGGCGGACACCGACGCCGGCGCCCTGGCCGAGGTGCTGGCCCCCTGGCGGCAGAAGTTCCCGGACGTCCAGGTCGTCGCGGAGTCCAGCTTCGGCAGCCCGTCCAACCTCCTGATCGACGCCTCCCGCGACGCCTCTCTGGTGGTGGTCGGCCGGCGCGTCCGCCAGTCCGCCGCCGGCGCCCACATCGGGCCCGTCACCCATGCCGTCCTGCACCACGCCACCGCGCCCGTCGCCGTCGTCCCGCACGACTGACGCACCCTGAGGAGCTGACACATGAAGGCAGCAGTCGTACGAGCCTTCGGCGAACCCCTCGTCATCGAGGAACGCCCCGATCCCGAGCCCGGCCCCGGCCAGGTCCGCATCCGCGTCGGCCTCCGGACTGTGCCACACCGACATCCATGCCGCGCACGGCGACTGGCCCGTCAAGCCGAACCCGCCGTTCGTGCCCGGCCATGAGGGCGTCGGCGTGGTCGAGGCGCTCGGTGACGGCGTCACCCACCTGACCGTCGGCCGGCGGGTCGCCGTGCCGTGGCTGGGCAAGGCCTGCGGGCGCTGCGAGCACTGCCTGTCCGGCTGGGAGACCCTGTGCGAGCAGCAGATCAACACCGGCTACGGCTGCGACGGCGGCTACGCGGAGAAGATGCTCGCCTGGGCCGACTTCGCCCAGCCGGTGCCCGAGGGCATCACGCCGTTCGAGGCCGCCCCCCTGACCTGCGCCGGCGTGACGACGTACAAGGCGCTGAAGGTCGCCGAGGTCCGGCCCACCCAGCTGGTGGCGATCTCCGGCGTCGGAGGCCTCGGCCACCTCGCCCTGCAGTACGCGAAGATCGCCGGTGCCACCGTCGCCGCGATCGACGTCACCGACGACAAGCTCGAACTCGCCAAGGAACTCGGCGCCGATCTCGTCATCGACGCCCGCACGCAGGATGTCGGCCAGGTGCTCAGGCAGCACGGTGGGGCCCACGCCGCGATCGCGCTCGCGGTGAACGACGCCGCGTTCGAGGCGGTCAACTCCGGGCTGCGACGCGGCGGTAAGCTGGTGATGGTGGCCCTGCCCGCGCACGGCACCGTCCGCGTCCCGGTCTTCGACACCGTGCTGAACGGCACCTCGGTGATCGGTTCCATCGTCGGCACCCGGCAGGACCTCACCGAGGTCTTCCAGCTCCACGCGGCCGGCCGCACCGAGGTCGTCCACGAGACCCGGCCCCTCACCTCCGTCAACGAATCCATCGGCGACGTCCTGGGCGGCCAGGTCAAGGCCCGCGTCGTCTTCGACCTCGCAGCGGAGGGCTGACGGCGATGGACCTCCCGATCGTCGTGGGTGTGGACGGCTCGGAGCCGAGCCTGCGGGCCGTCGACTGGGCGGCCGACGAGGCCGCCGTGCGCGGGGTGCCGATCCGCTTGGTGTACGCCTCGCTGTGGGAACGGTACGAGGGCGTCTCGCTCGCCGAAGAGTTCGGCAAGCCCTCCGAGCAGGTGATGGCCGAGGACGTGGTGGCGACCGCCGAGCGGCGGGCCCGGCGCCGGCAGGCCGACATGAAGATCTCCACCGACGTACTGCCCGAGGAGCCGGAGTACGCCCTCGTGCGGGAGAGCCGCACCGCCTCGGCGGTCGTCCTGGGCTCCCGCGGCCGAAGCGGAGTGGCCGAGGCGCTCCTCGGCTCCGTCAGCGTGACGGTGGCCGGTCACGCGCACTGCCCGGTCGTCGTGCTGCGCGGCAGCCACGACAACCAGGCGCGGTCCGGGGTGCGCGGCCGCATCGCCGTCGGCGTCGGCGACGATTCGGAGAGCGCGGCGGCGGTGCGCTTCGCCGTGGACGAGGCGCGGCTGCGCGGAGTGCCCCTGGACGCCGTACGGGCCTGGCGCTGCCCGGCGCACGAGAGCATCGAGCACGGCCAGTTGTCCGGCGAGGCCGCCCGACAGCATGCGGAACGGGCCGCGGAGGTGCTGGAAGCGGCCCTGCGGGACGTCCCGGCCGATGTCGAGGTGCGCCGGCGCACCGTCGAGGGCCCCGCCCGCCAGGTGCTGCCGGCCGTCTCGGCCGAGGCGGACCTGCTGGTCGTCGGAGCCCGGCGGCGCGAGGGCCACTACGGCCTCCAACTCGGCCGTGTCGCCCACGCGGTGCTGCACCACGCCGCCTGCACGGTCGCCGTCGTACCGCAGCGGGCGTGACGCGCCGGCCGGGGTCGTCGTCCGGGCGCCGGTGGAGGATCGACGAGGCCTTCGACGCGGCTGCCGCCGGCACGCTGAACGGCATCCTCAGCGCCCGCGGTGCGGCCGTGGCTCGACGCCGGCGGTATCGAGCAGACCGAAGCACAGGAGGTGCGCATCCTGCTTTCGCCGGTCGTCAACCGCTCGGGTCCTGTCATCGGTGGCACGGTCTACGAGCGGCGCCACCGCCGCCGGCCGACCTGCGTGTCCGGGCCGGGACGGGTGCCACGGGCCTGCCCGGCGTCCCAGGACCAAGGGGCCCGCTTCCCGAGCCCATCGGCCCTCTCCACCTCGTCGACCGCGGCCTACGGTGGAGAAGTGATCGTTTGATCCCGGCGGGAGGAGCAGCAGGTGGAGATCGTTGCGTACGGCGTTCTCGCGGACGAGGAGCCGTTGCTGAGGGAAGCGTTCGACACCGCGTTCGCCGGCCGGCACGAGCTGCGGTGCCTCGGCATGTTCCTGGACCGGGACACCGCCCCGACCGCCGCCGGCGACGAGGTCGTCCTCAGCAGCGTCAACGACACCCTGGACGCGGAAGTCCTGCGCTCGCTGGCCAAGGGCGGCACCAGGATGATCGCCCAGCGGTCCACCGGTTACAACAACGTCGGCCTGGACACCGCCGGGGGACTCGGGCTCACGGTGGCCCGGGTCTCGTACTACTCGCCGTACTCGGTCGCCGAGTTCGCCTGGGCGCTGGCGCTGGCGGTCAACCGCCGGATCGTCCGGGCCGCGCACCGTACCCGGGAGTTCGACTTCCGGCTCGACGGGCTGATGGGCCGCGATCTGCGGGGCCGTACGGCGGGTGTGGTGGGCACCGGCAAGATCGGTACGGCGTTCGCCCGGATCGCCCACGGGTTCGGGATGCGGCTGCTCGGCTGGGACATCGCGGAGACTCCCGACTGCGTCGCCCTCGGGATGGAGTACGTCTCGCGCGAGCGGCTGTTCGCCGAGGCGGACCTGGTGAGCCTGCACGTGCCGCTGCTGTCGGCGACCCGTCACCTCGTCGACACCGAGGCCCTGGCGCTGATGAAGGACGACGCGATCCTGATCAACTCCAGCCGCGGTGGGCTGGTGGACACCGACGCCCTGCTGGAGACGCTGCGCGCGGGGCGGCTGAGCGGTGTGGGCCTCGACGTGTACGAGGAGGAGGCCGGTGTGTTCTTCCTGGGACAAGTCGCTGGAGGTGATGACCGACGAACGCCTCGCGAGGCTGATGACCTTCAACAACGTCCTCGTCACGTCGCACCAGGCCTACTTCACCAGGGACGCCGTCGGCCAGATCGCCCGGACCACTGTGGCCAACATCGAGGACTACCTCGCCGGCCGCTCCGGCGACAACGTGCTGGTCACCCCCGGCACAGCCTGATTTCTTGACCGCAAATAGGTCTGGACCAGACGTCTGGTGGTGGCTCTGTGGCGCTGTGGGCTTCGCGGGGCCGCCGACGCCGTTCGGCGGATACTGGGAAGTGGCCGGCGATGGCGACCGTGTGCTGTGAGGGAGGCGCGATGGACACGCGGCAGCTGGACGCGAAGATCGTGGCCGCGCTGGTCGGCGAGGCCGTCGCCGCCCCGTCCATGCACAACGCGCAGCCATGGCGCTTCCGGTTCGTGGCCGGTGAGCGGGCCCTCCAGCTGCTCGCCGATCTCGACCGGGCCATGCCTCGCTCCGATCCCGAGAACAGGGCGCTGCACATCGGCTGCGGCGCGGCTCTGTTCAATCTGCGCGTAGCCGCCGTGCACGCCGGGTTCGCCCCCGTGGCCGAGCTGCTGCCGGATCCCGCCGAGCCGCTGCTGCTCGCCACCGTCCGGCTGGGGGAGGCGCCGTCCTCGGCGGACGAGGACGGCCTTTCGCGCCTGCACCCCGCGATCCGCGAGCGGCACACCAGCCGGCACCCCTTCGACGAGAAGGACATCCCGGAGGACGCACGAGCCGCCTTGCGGGACGCCGCCCACCACGAGGGAGCCGAGCTGCTGTTCCCCGGACCCTGGCACGTGGAAACCGTGCTCGGACTGGTCCACGACGCGGAGAGCCGGGACGCCTCGAATCCCGAGGGCATGGAGGACCTGCACCGCTGGACCCGGCTCGGTCCGGAGGCGGACATCGCCACCGACGGCGTCCCCGAGTACGCCTTCGGGCCCCGGATGAGGGACGGCAAGGCCCCGTTGCGTGATTTCGCCGGCCGCCGTCCCGTGGCCGATCGCGGCACCACCTCCTTCGAGAGGAACCCCCACTTGGCGCTGCTGAGCACACCGGGCGACGCGCCTTCGGACTGGCTCCGCGCGGGTCAGGCCCTGGAGCGCGTCCTGCTGGAGGCGACCCTCGCGGGGCTGGCGACCTCCCTGACCTCACACGCCCTGGAGAGCCCGGACCTGCGCCTGCTCGCCCGTGACCCGGTGGCCGGCAGAGGCCACGTCCAGATGGTGCTGCGCGTGGGCTACGGGCCCCAGGGACCCGCCACACCCCGCCGTCCCGTCAGGGATGTTCTCGACTTCGTCTAGGCCTTCCACCTCCTCTTTTCGGGATGCGTTTCCGGATGCGTACCGGTGTGCCCCGGCGTGAGGTGCCTGAGCGGTTCACAAGCCGGGGCCGGACCGACGGGACCTGTCTGTCCTCAGGGCGGTTCGGCCCTATGGCGGGTGACGGCCGCGCCGGAATGATCGACGTGCCGGTCGACCCGCACCACGGATCCCGGCCGTGACGGTGAACGCCGTGCCCCAACTTGCCCGCATCCCGGAGGAGTCCCATGCTTTCGCCCGAGTCGGCCGCCGTGGTCCGTGCCACCCTGCCCGCCGTCGGCGGCGCCCTGGACGAGATCACCACGCGCTTCTACGGCACCGTGTTCGCCGAGCAACCCGAGCCGCTGGACGGCCTGTTCAACCGCGGCAACCAGGCCAGCGGCGAGCAGCGCCGGGCCCTGGCCGGGTCCATCGCGGGCTTCGCCAAGGCGCTGCTGGCCGACCCCGGCACCCGCCCGGACGCCCTGCTGGCCCGGATCGCGCACAAGCACGCCGCGCTCGGCGTCACCGAGGACCAATACACCATCGTCCACAAGTACCTCTTCCGGGCCATCGGCGACGTCCTGGGCGAGGCCGTCACCCCGGACGTGGCCGCCGCCTGGGACGAGGTGTACTGGCTGATGGCCGGCGCCCTCATCGCCCAGGAGGCCCGCCTCTTCCAGGAGGCACAGGTCGACCCGCGCAAGCCGTGGCGGCAGTGGACCGTGGTGGAGCGGCGGGAGGAGACCCCCGACGTGGCCTCCTTCCTGCTGCACCCGGCCGACGACGGCCCGCTGCCCGGGGCCCGTGCCGGCCAGTACGTCAGCGTTCGCGTGCTCCTGGCCGACGGCATCCACCAGACCCGCCAGTACAGCCTGTCCAACGCCCCCGGCGACCGGCTGCGGCGCATCACCGTCAAGCGGGTGGCGAGCGTCGCAGGCGCCCCCGAGGGCGAGGTCTCCACCGAGCTGCACCGCAGCGTGCGAGCCGGCGACGAACTCACCTTGTCGGCGCGGCGCTGCTGAGCACCGAGCAGTGGGAGACCGTCGAGGCGGTACGCGCCCGGGTCGGCACCCGCATGCCGGAGCCGTCCGCCTGACCCGACGCCCCCTGCTCAGCCCCCCGTCCGCCCGGCGCAGCCTCTGCCGCCGGGCGGAGTGCCGCACGCCCGGGCACGGCAACTCCCCGCACGGAACAACTCCCGGTCCACCGACCGCCGGCCGAACGGTCACTCCGCGGGCGAGAGCGGTACGACCCATTCGACGACGACGCCGTTGGGCCGGTTCGGCGACAGGCTGAAGGTGCCGCCCAGGTCCTCCGCGCGCTTGCGCAGGTTGGCCAGACCGCTGCGGCGGGCGACGGCCGGGTCCATCCCGCGCCCGTTGTCGGCCACGCGCAGCCGGAGAGCGGCGTCGGTCGCCTCGACACTGATGTCGACCGCGCGGGCCTGCGCGTGCCGGGCGGCGTTGGACAGGGCCTCGCCGAGGACGGCCAGCAGGTGCTCGGCCTGCTCGGGGGACACGGCCGTGTCGAGCAGTCCGGTCATGCGCAGCGCCGGGGCGAAGCCGAGGGACTCGGCGGCCCGGTCGGTGGCGGCCACCAGCTGAGCCCGAAGTCCACTGCCGTGACGGGGCTGGTCGTGCCCACGCAGGCCGTAGATGGTGGAGCGGATGATCTTGATGGTGTCGTCGAGGTCGTTCACGACCCGCTGGATCCGTTCGCCCACCTGCGGCCGGTCGGTGACCCGGCCGAGCGTGGACTGCAACGACAGCGCCCCTGCGAACAGCCGCTGGATGACCAGGTCGTGCAGGTCCCGGGCGATCCTGTCGCGGTCGTCGAGCACGAGCATGCGCTCGGTGTCCCGGCGGTGCTCGGCGACGTCCAGGGCCAGCGCGGCCTGGTTGCCGAACCCCGTGACCATGTCGATGACGGCGTCGGTGAAGGCGGAGCCGCCCGGCGCGTTGGCCACCTGCAGCACGCCGCGCACGTGTTCCCGGGTGCCGAGCGGGACGAGGAACGCCGGCCCCAGCTCCACCACCGAGGCGCTGCCGCCCTCGGTGCGCGGGTCGGCGCTGACGGCGTCGCTGGTGATCGTCTCGCCGGACGTGAAGACCTTCGCGGCCAGGGTCGAGGAGGTCAGCACGAGCCCGTGGACCTGCTCGGCCGGCTCTCCCGAAGCCGCCTCGATGACGAGTTCGCCGCTGCCGCCGACCGGTACGGCCAAGGTGACCAGGTCCGCCCCGGCCATCTCGCGCACCGTCTCGGTGAAGGACTCCAGCACCGCGGCGGGTTCCGCGCCCGACAGCAGGCTGCGGGTCAGCTCGTTGCTGGCCGCCAGCCACCGCTGCCGGCGGTGCGCGTCGTCGTACAGCCGGGCGTTGTCGATCGCCACACCGGCCGCCGCGGCCAGCGTGCGCAGCACCGCTTCGTCGTCGGAGTCGAACTCCGCGGCGCTCTGCTTGTTGGTGAGGTACAGGTTGCCGAACACCTGGTCGCGCACCCGGACCGGGGCGCCGAGGAAGCTGGTCATCGGCGGGTGTCCGGCCGGGAAGCCGACGGACGCCGGATGCTCGGCCAGCTCAGCCAGGCGGAGCGGCTCCGGGTGCCGGATGAGCAGGCCGAGGATGCCCTCGCCGCGGGGGTAGGGCCCGATGCGGGCGATGGTCTCCTCGTCGATCCCGACCGTGACGAACTGCTTGATCGTGCCTTCGTCCCCCAGCACGCCGAGCGCCCCGTACTGGGCGTCCACCAGCGTGACCGCCGATTCCACGATGCGGTGCAGGACGACTTCGAGATCCAGGTCCGAGCCGACCGCCAGCACCGCGTCCAGCAAGGTGTGCACCCGGTCCCGGGCGGCCCGCACCTGCGTCACCTGCTGCTGCAGGTCGTCCAGCAGAGCATCAAGCCGCAACTGCGGAGACGCCCCGGCAGCCTCAGCCCCCCACGAGCCCCGAGCGCCCTCGTTCACCACAGTTCCTCCCAACGTCCGACCGGCCCCCTGTACAGGATGCCGGACGAAGAGAACGCTGCTGGACGGAGCCCCGGAATGACGGGCATCGCGTCAGGAGCCGGCGGGGGACCGGGATGGGCGGGCACGAGCTTCAGCGGTGACTCCCGTCCCGCCTCCTCGCGGTCCGGGGGTGCCCAGCCATTTGGACCCGTATCCACCAGGTTCCCCCGCAGTGGACATGGACAGGCCCGCCGAGCCCGAGCCGCGCGCGCCGACCGCACCGCTCGGCGTCACCGCCGGCGTTTCGCCGACCGCTTCGGCACCCCCGTCCGCGTCCTGGACGAGGCCGAGGTCCGCGACCGCTGCCGGACCTACCGGACGCCGTCCCCGACGCCGAGATCCTCTACGCGGCCAAGGCGTTACCTCCGGATCGTGTTCCGGCTCGTCCTCGCCGGCCGGCCCGTCAGCAGCCCGGGTTTCGTCACCGTCGGCACGCTCCAGGCCCTCGGCGTCGACTTCGCCGGCCGCGCCACCAGAGCCGCCCTCCTCGCCGACCGACCCGGCCGGGGCCCCATCAGGAAGCGGACCCCCGCCGTGCGCGCCTACACCTCGACGTGCGAGCCCATGATGACCGTGCGGTCGCGGGGGAGACCGAAGTACTCGGCGGCGTCGGCCGTGATGTAGGAGGTGGCGATGAACAGCCGCTTGCGCCAGGGTGCCATCGTCGGGGACTTGCCGCGCCGAAGGTCGATCTTCGACAGGAAGTACGACGCCTGGTCGAGCTGCAGCGGCCCTTCGGTCTGGGACGGATCGAGCATCGCGAGTGTGCCGGGCACGTCCGGTGTCTCCATGTAGCCGAACCGGGCGGTCACGTGGATGATCCCGTCGTCGGCGTAACCGAGGTCGTCGACGACGATCCGCTGCTCGGCCGGCACGCGGGGCACGGGCTCGGTCTCGAGCGAGAGGATCACGACCTGGTCGTGCCGGACGTGGTTGTGCTCGACGTTGGCCCGCATGGCCAAGGGCGCGGTCTGCTTGCCCCGGTTGAGGAAGACGGCCGTGCCGGGGATCCGGAGCGTCGGCACCCTTTCCGAGCGGAGGTCGTCGACGAACTCGGGCAGCGGACCTTCGAGCCGCGCCCGTTCCGCGGTGACGAGCTCGCGGCCGCGCTGCCAGGTCGTCATGACGGTGAACGCGGTCACGCCGATCAGCAGCGGCAGCCACGCGCCGTGCACGAGCTTGGTCAGGTTGGCCGCCACGAACAGCAGGTCCACGGGGAGCAGCACGGCCGCGCCGATGCCGATCAGCCACACGGGTGTGCCCCACTTCGCGCGGGCGACATAGAAGAACAGCAGGGTGGTAATGGTGATGGTGCCGGTGACCGCCATGCCGAACGCGAAGGCCAGCGCCGTGGAGCTGCGGAAGGCGAAGACCAGGGTGAGGACCGAGACCATGAGCAGCCAGTTGATCCAGGGTACGTAGATCTGGCCGATGGTGGATTCGGAGGTGTGCGCGATCCGAAGCCTCGGGAGGTAGCCGAGCTGGGCGGCCTGGGAGGTGACCGAGTACGCGCCGGTGATCACCGCCTGGGAGGCGATGACGGTGGCCGCTGTGGCCAGCACGACCATCGGCCACTGCCCCCAGTCGGGCGCGAGCAGGAAGAAGGGGCTGCTGATGTTGCGCGGATCGGCGAGGATCAGCGCGCCCTGGCCGAAGTAGCTCAGGATGCAGGCGGGGAAGACGCAGAACAGCCAGGCGCGGGTGATGGACCGACGGCCGAAGTGCCCCATGTCGGCGTACAGCGCCTCGGCGCCGGTGACCGCGAGCACGACCGCGGCCAGGGCGAAGAAGGCGGTGCCGAAATGACCGAACAGAAAGCCCAGGGCGTACGTCGGCGACAGCGCTCTGAGGATCTGCGGGTGGTCGGCGATCCCCGTGACCCCACAGGCGCCGATGGCCACGAACCAGACGATCATGACCGGCCCGAACACCCGGCCCACCGCCGCCGTTCCCCGGCGCTGCACCAGGAACAACACCACGATGATCACCGCGGTGATGGGTACGACCGCGCTGTCCAGCGACGGCTGAACGACCTTGAGTCCCTCGACCGCGGACAGCACCGAGATCGCCGGGGTGATCATGCTGTCGCCGAAGAACAGCGACGCGCCGAAGATGCCCAGCGCGGCCAGGACGGCCGCCGCTCGCCGGCTCCGCTGTGAGCCCCACCGCCGTACCAGGGTGATCAGCGCCATGATGCCGCCCTCACCGTCGTTGTCGGCGCGCATCGCCAGCAGCACATAGGTGACCAGGACGATGACCACCACCGACCAGAACACCAGCGACACCACTCCGTACACGTTCTGCGTGGTGACGGGGACGGGGTGCGGGTCGCTCGGGTTGAACACGGTCTGGAGGGTGTAGATCGGGCTGGTGCCGATGTCACCGAAGACCACACCGAGCGCACCGATCACCAGCGCGAGGCGCACCGTGTCGTGCGCGGACGGATGGTGAGGCTCCGGCACCTGTGTCGCACCTCCGTCGCCGGGCGCGGTTCCCGGTGTGCGATCGGCCATCGTGATCCTCCTCCTCGTGGGCCGTCGTGCGGCAGGCCCGGTGGGGCGGACGATACCGATCGTCGGCGCGAATACTGGGAGCCGAGTGCGGCTTGTCCTCGAACGGCGCCGTCGCGCACCCCGATGAGCGTGAGTCGCCCACAACTGGGGAGGGCGGTGCGGGGACATGAACCGGCCCTGGTACGCCGCCGAACGGGGCGTACCAGGGCTGGTTCAATCGCCGCCGCTCCTACCAGCGGCCGACGGTGTCACGGTGGTGGCACTCCAGGTGGGCCGGTCGCCAGACGCGGTTCCAGCGGTCGGCGGACGCGCGGTGGTGCCAGTCCCGGTACACCGGGTGCCAGGCCCGCGCCCAGTGGCCCGGCACCACCACGCGATGGCGCCATCCCGTAGACGCCGGGTGGTGGTGCTGCGGCGCGGCCGACGCGGTGCCGACCGTACCGACGACCGCGCCCGCGGTCAGGGCCACCGTCGCCGCCCCCAGGGCCGCAGCCCGCTTCCATGTGTTGATCATGGTCATGCCTTTCTGTCGCGAGCCAGGGCTGACGCCCCGCCACTCCCCGACCGGCCGGCCGGGGATGCGTCGATATTGCGCCCCTCGGTGCCGCGACATCATGGAAAGACATTGCTTATTAGGAATTGCACATCCATTTCTCATTTACCAAAAATAGTCGTACAAGTCACCCGAATGGGGCGAGCGCTATACGTCATGGCACGCCCGAAGTCCCGCCCCGCACAGGCGAGTTGCTCGAACCGATGAGAGCGGCACGCGCCGACGGCCGGCAAAAAGCGTCGAACCCTAACAACGGCTGGATCGCCATCGCCGGGTGGTCGAGAGAACCGTGTCCTGGCTTGCAGGCTGTCGGTGCCTCCATCGCCGCCACGAGGAAACGACGGCTCGGACACTCCCGCCCAGGCCTGGTGGCTGGCGGGAGGGATTCGGTGGGGGCTGGCTGCAATGACTACTACGCCGTAGGTGTGTTCCTAAGAGTCATCACGTAATGAGGTGATGCCCACCCGATGTCCGTGCGGGGCCAGCAGGCCGGGGTGGCGTGCTTGCTCCGTTCGGCCGGCTGT
>NZ_JBITGJ010000137.1:0-15472 GCF_044456925.1 Streptomyces sp. NPDC050743 | reverse complement strand
ATCGCCCTGACGGCGATCCGGCTATCCCTGCCCTGCTCCGCAGGAGTCCGATTCCTCCCCGGCCTGAAGGCCGGGGCATCCTCGGAGGAACCCGGCAAAAGTCGTCTGCGGGCCCGGCGCCACGCGGGTGGGCTGCGGCGAGGTCGGCTTGTCCCTCGCCGCAGCCCGGATTTGGCCCCTCCGACCGGCGTGGCAGAGCACGGCACGGCGAGTTCGCGCACCGCGACGGACAGGGGCCCTGCGCCGGCACCACCTCGCCCGGGAAACGAGAGGGCGGCGATGGGCGTGACCCGCCGCCGTCCGTCGGCCGGCCGAGGATGCGGGCCCCACTCCCACGTGCGACGCTGGCTGGGTGGATCACCGGTCGGCGTTCTTCCCTGACCCGACGCTCGGTATGGCCGCGCTGGACGGCGGCGGGCGAATCACGGCATGGGGCGGTGCAGCGTCCGCCATTCTGGGATACGACGCGGAGGCGGTGGTCGGCCGGAACGCGGCCGGGCTGCTGGCGAGCGACGGAGACCGCCCGGCGGTACTCGCCGCGGCCCGGCGGTGTCGCATGGGCGACAGCGTGCGGGACACGCTCGCCCTACGGCACCATGACGGCCACCGGGTGGAGCTCATGGCGCGGGCGTGGCCGGTGGTGGCCGGCGCAGGGGAGACGCACTGGCACACGTTCTTCATCGAGGTCGCGAAGGTGCGCCGCTGGGACACCGACCGGGCGGTGATCGAGGGGCTCTTCGTCCAGGCCCCGATCGGGCTCGCCGTGCTGGACACCCGGTTGCGGTTCGTCCGAGTCAACGACGCGCTCGAACGCATCCACGGCCTCCCCCGGGACACGGCGCTGGGACAGCGCGTCAGCGCCCTGTTCCCCGGTCCCGAGGCCGACCGGATGGAGAACAGACTGCGCCAGGTACTGGAGACCGGGGAACCCATGACCACGGAGCACCGGAACTGGACGGCCGCGGCCGGCGAACGGCACCAGGGGTGGAGCATCATCTCGTTCCGGCTCGTCGACCCGTGCGGCACGGTCCTCGGGGTGGCCTCGGCCATCATCGACGTCACCGAGCGCAATCGGGCCAGGGACCGGCTGACGCTGCTCAACGAGGCCGGTGAGCACGTCGGCACCACCCTCGATGTCACCTGCACCGCCGCCGAACTCGCCGAGGTGGCCGTCCCCCGCCTCGCCGACTACATCGCCGTCGACCTGCTGCGGGGCATCGCCTTGGGCGAGGAGTCCGGACCGGGCCCCGTCGGCGGTGGCGCCGTGCTGCGCCGCGCCGCCGTCCGCTCGGTCCAGGCAGGGGCTCCGGAGGCCAGCTACCCGGTGGGCGAACTGATCACCTTCCACCCCGCCACGCCCCAGGCGCGCGCGATGGCCACCGGGAAGCCCGTGCTCCTGACCACGCTCGAGGACTCCGAGGAGTGGCTGGCCCACGACCGCCACCGGGCCGCGAAGATGATCGAGGCGGGAATCCATTCGGTGATCGTCATCCCGCTGCGCGCGCGGGACGTCACGCTCGGCGTCGCCCACTTCTACCGGTGGCAGCGCCCTGAGCCCTTCGAGGCCGACGACCTCACCGTCGCCGAGGAGGTCGTCGCCCGCGCCGCCGTGTGCGTGGACAACGCCCGCCGCTTCACCCGCGAACGCCACGCTGCCCTCACCCTCCAGCACAGCCTGCTCCGGGTCACCACACCCGAGCACAGCGCGGCGACCACCGCCTGCCGCCACCTGCCCGCCGCCGGACCCACCGGGGTCGGCGGCGACTGGTTCGACATCATCCCGCTCTCGGGGGCCCGGCTCGGCCTCATCGTCGGCGATGTCCCCGGCCGCGGCATCCACGCCGTCGCCGACGCGGCCCGCCTGCGTACGGCGGTCCGCGCCCTGACCCAGCAGGACCCGGCCCCCGACGAACTGCTCGCCCAGCTCGACGACATCGTCGCCCAAGCCGCCGAGGCCGCCGAATACCACCCCGAGGCGCCGACGGCGGGCATCGGCACCACCTGCCTGTACGCCGTCTACGACCCCGTGGCCCGCCGCTGCGCCCTGGCCTGCGCGGCACACCTGCCCCCAGTGGTCGTCCAGCCGTCCGGCGTCCCGCTCTTTCCCGAGTTGCGTCCAGGACCGCCGCTCGGCCTCGGCGGCATGCCGTTCGAGACCACCGACATCGACCTCCCCGAGGGCAGCACGCTCGCCCTGTACACCAACGGCCTGCTCCACGGCGAGCGCGGCCACCGCGACATCGGCACGGTCCTGCACACCCTGCGCCGAACCCTCACGCACCCCGACGGCAGCCTGGACCAGGCCTGTGAAGCCGTTCTCGACGCCCTGCTGCCCTCCCGCACACCGGACGACGACGCCATCCTGCTCCTCGCCCGCACCAACGCCCTCGGTCCGGACCGGGTCGCCACGTGGGATCTCCCCCTCGACCCGGCCATCGTCGGCCAAGTCCGCTCGCTGACCGGCAGTCAGCTCGCCGCCTGGCAACTGGACGAGCTCGCCTTCACCACCGAACTCATCGTGAGCGAACTGGTCACCAACGCCATCCGCTACGCCCGCGCCCCCATCCAACTGCGCCTCATCCGTGCGACGTCGCTCATCTGCGAGGTGTCCGACGCCAGCAGCACCTCGCCGCACATGCGCCAGGCGGCCGAGACCGACGAGGCCGGGCGCGGACTGTTCATGATCGCCCAGATGGCCGACCGCTGGGGAACCCGCTACTCGCTCACCGGCAAGACGATCTGGGCGGAGTGCGCCACCCCGTCATCCGCCACCGTCGAATGACTCCCGCCTGCTCAACACCGTGGGCTGTGTGGTGAGTTCGCGAAGTCGCCTGTAGCAGCAGAGGGCTGCCTCCAGACCGAGCAAGGCGAGATGGTTGTCCTCCGCCGCCGAACGCGCCGCCCACGTCCGCGCCCGTCCCGTCGCCCACCCCGCCGACATGATCGAGTACGCACGCCTGCTCAAGGCCGGGGTCCGGGGCCGCCTGCATGAGGCCGTGCTGCACCGGTCGGCGGTGTTTCAGCCGCCAACGTCCACGACAGCGAAGCGCTGAAGCCGACGGTGGCCGGTCACGAAGCGAAACACGCCTCCCTGCGTGCCGCACTTCAAGCCCCAACGCCTCCATGCCGACAAGGCCTGAGAGCCTGTCGGGTGGCCGGTTGATTACGCTGCGATGAGGTCCTCGGCGGTCTTGGCTCGGGCGGTATTGCGGCGGGATTCATGGCTCCACCGCGATGGCTGTCCGGCGAGCCGGACGAGCATGAGGCGGATCATCGCTACTTTGATCACGGCCTCGGAGGTCGCGGTCAGCCGTTCGTAGTCGCGGGCCAGCCGACGGTTTCGGACCAGCCAGCCGAAACTTCGCTCCACCACCCAGCGGCGGGGCAGGACCTTGAAGCCCTTGACGTCGTCGGTCCGCTTCACGATCTCGACGACGATGTTCAGCGCGTCGCGAGCCCATGAAAGCAGCGTGGAATCAACAGAGTTGGCGTATCCGCCGTCGGCCCACACCAGGCTGATCGTGCGGAAGCCGGAGGCGAGCCGGGCCAGGACGGCGCGGCCTCCGGCACGGTCCTGCACGGACGCGGAGGTGACGACGACGACCAACAGAAGGCCCATCGTGTCAACGATCATGTGTCTCTTCCGCCCCGTCGTTCGCTTGCCCGCATCGAATCCGCGCGCCTCGCCGCCCTCGCTGGTCTTGATCGACTGGGCGTCGATCACGGCGGCCGACGGCTCGGGATCGCGTCCAGCCGCGCCGCGTGTCTGACGGCGCAGCTCGTCGTGGATGCGGTCCCAGGTGCCGTCCCAGCGCCACTTGGTGAACCAGCGGTGGGCCGCGTCCCAGGGCATCAGGTCACGCGGGAGCATCCGCCACTGGCAGCCCGAGCGCAGCACGTAGAAGACCGAGTCGAGCACCAACCGGTCTCCGTACTTGCGCACCCCGCCGCCTTTTCGCGGGTCACGCACGGGAAGGAGGGGCTGGATGATCTCCCACATCTCATCGGTCAGGCTGGATGGATAGCACGGGCCGCTGGCGGTCTCGGAATTGTCGCACTGGCACACACCACGTGATCATTCCGGGGCCGTCGCCATGCCCGGAGGGCAGATCGCGACCGTCACGCATCACGCATGATCAGCCACCCGACAGGCTCTTAGCGCGAGCCGTCAGTTACGCCGTCCGCAGCCTTCCATCCAAGCCGCCGGTCTCCGTCCTCGCCGGACTCGTCGCCCGCACTGTCTACCGGATGATCACAGGTGGGCCGAGGGCCCGCCCTTCCTTCAGGAGGGCGGGCCCCGTGGGCGTGCCGGGTTGCGGCGTTAGCTGCAGGTCCGGTAGTCGTAACCAGCGGCCCGCTTGACGCCACCTTCGTCCCAGAACTGGTAGTTCCCGTTGGTGTCGCGAACCATCAGGAAGTTCCTGACGGCACCGTTGTATATCAAGGTCAGGGACTGGCCGGAGGCAGTACTACCCGAGTAGAAGTCGACCTGCGCGTTCGCCTTGGTCCAGGTATTCTTGCCAGCGCTTCCGTCGGCAAACAACCCGTGGTCCGCTTGCCAGCTCGCGGTCGCGGCCTTGGTCTGGCTTCCGAAGATGCCGTCGTTGGGACCGACAAGCTCGCCATCCGCCCACAGGACCCTCTGCCACAGGCAGGTGGCGTTGGAGTACTTGTTCGTGTTGTAGTCCACGACGCCCTCGTCGCCCCAGTCGTCGCGCCAGTCGCCGGCGCCGTAGACGTAGGCGCGGCCGCTGTAGGTCCCGGAGGCCGAGGCCGGTGAAGCGCTGACTGCGAGGACAGCGGCGCTCAGAGCACCGACGGCGCACGCGGCCAGCTTGGCTTTCTTCGTGTGCAGGTTCATAAATCACCTTGGGTTTCGGGCTCCCCCGGAGCCGAGTGCACGTCAGACAGCCCTCGCAGCTTGGTTGTTGACGCTGCTTTAAGTCAATATTCCGCAGGGCGCAGGTTGTCATGGCGGGACCTTGCCGGTCGGCACGTAACTGTTCAGCAGGGGTGACGGTGTGGCAGCTGGGTCAGGCTGCTGCGGTGGGGGCTTCCGGTGTGAGGGCAGGGGTAAGCCATGCGCCGGTGGTGAACAGTTCGGTGAGGGCGTCGAGTTTGTCGCGGCCCCATTTGCCGGCGGTGGACAGGTAGGACTGGACGATGGCGAAGTCGGCCAGGCCGTGAGGGTGGGCTGGAGCGTGGTGAGGTATCGGCGGATGCCGTCGCACCCGCGGGGCTCGCCTTCGCGGCGGCCCTGCTCACGCATGACCTTCACCCAGGTGCCCACCTCGCTCGCGACCGGCTCCGGCAGGGCGGCGAGCGCCGTTTCGATCCACGTCATATCCGCGTCCCGGTGCAGGTCGGGGTCCTCCACGAGCAGGCCGCGGGCGCGCGGGACAATGATGCGGGGTTTGGCCTGCCCGCCTGCGGCCGCAACCAGACGCGGCCGCAGGCGACGGGCTCGGAAGGGCGCGTCAGGAAGCGGGCTTACGTCGAGGTTGTCTCGCGTTCCCCTGCGCGGCCAGCCAGTCACGCGCATGCTCGCGGGACTCTCGGCGCCTCGGGTGAGTGGGTGCGTCGTCTGTCGGCGGTGCAAGGGAGGTTGTCCGAGACCGGATCGGTCCTGGACACGGGTCCTCGTCAGCAGGTAGAGCTCCAGGAGATGCGGATGGCGTCCACGATGCGGTTCGGATAGTCATCATCGAAGTTCTTGCTGCCGCCTGGAAGCACGCAGTACACCGTGCCGTCCGTCATGTGCATGTAGGCCACGTCGTCGTGGCGGGTGTTCAGCACGAACGCGGCGCCCTTGGCGCCGGAGAGCCACTGCCAGCCACTGGTGACGACCTGGAACTTGCCGATGATGTGCGTGCCGGGGCTCTCCAAGGCGGAGCTGTCGTAGAAGCACACGTAGGGGTATGGGCAGGTCTCCGCGGCCGATGCCGGGGAGGCCAGCGTTACTGTGCCGGTGACTGCCAGCGCTGCCGCCCCGAGGGGGGCCGCGACCTTGGTGGCAAGTCTCATAGAGGAACTCCCTGCCGTAGAAGCGCTCTTCGGACGCGTACCAGGATCGCCACCTAGGGGCCACCCGGCAAGGACTTTGGCGGTGGGGTTCCGCGCCATGCGGTGCGTCACCCCTCCAACATGTTTTGGAGCGCTTGGAGCCCGAAGCCCAACGTCTTTGTTGGGACCGCTGCGTGGTCGGCCCTTGCCGGGGGTTGCAGTCCCGACACACGGCGGTTCTTCTGACCAGCTCACCCTCGACGCCTCGACGCCTCGACGCCACTTCGTCAGCAGGATCGCCCGCATTTCGTCGCTTCCCCAGGTACTTCGAGGGGGGGCCGGGCTGTTGGTCACGGTGCGGGGAAGGCCAGCCGCACGCCGTGCTGCTTCTCGGCGAGGCGGAGCATTGGTACGAGCGTCCTGCGTAAATCGCGGATGTCGTCCGCGTGGTCGGCGCAGAAGCGGGCCCGCAGGCGCAGGCGGGCAGGTTCGCGCACTGCTTCGACCGGGCGCATGCAGGTGGCGTAGGCGCGGCCCATCTCGGCTTCGATGTACGGCAGGTCGGCGGCAGAGGCAGTCTGCCCGCGGGCGTCGCCGAGCCTCATGAAGTCCTGCTCGTCACGGACCTGGAAGCCGTGTCGGGAGAGGCAGTCGGGCAGGGCCCCCAGAGCGCGGACCGTCGCGGGGCCGCGGCGCAGGTCGGCGAGTTCGGTGAACCACGCTCGCTGGAGCGGACCGTAGCTGTCGCGCAGGGCGGACAGTGCGGCCGTGCCTTCGTCCTGACAGCGGCCTATCGCGGCCTTGCTGCCGCTACGGGTCGATTCGGGGCCGGCCGCGGAAGTGGGGACCGCCGCGCTCTCGCTCAGGCCGTGGCGTGCGATGAAGTCCAGATCCGGGAGTTCGAAGAACCGGATGAACGCGACCGGAATCTGCTCAGGGAGTCCGATTCCGACTTTGCGCGCGCACGAGGCCGCAGTGGCGCGCGCCACCTGCTGCCCGAAGACGTCTAGGCCCTGGGTCCACCGGGTCTCTGCTCCGGTCGCTGGGAGGACCATGCGCACGGGGTCGTTCGGCAGGGTGTAGCTGAGGTGGGCGGGCGTGATGGGTGCGGACGATGTGTTGTCTGAACGGTCGGGGTCGGCCGAGCACGCGGTGACGAGCAGGGCGGCGGCCGCCACGGTCGCGCCTCGGGTCAGGAACCGGCGCCGAATCGCCAGACGGGTCATCCGGACCGCTCCTCTTCTGTGCGGAGGTTGGGGGTGCCGCCGCGGACGACGGCACCCCCGGGTGACAGGAGTGGCACTAGTGAGTGATCTTGACGGTGTCGCCGCCTGCCCAATAGCTCGCGATCGTGAACTTGGTGCCGCCGGCAACGTCGGTGCACGGCAAGTACTTGTCGACGGGGTACGAGCCGTCAAAGATCCCGATGTAACCTGCGCTGCAGGTCTGCCAGTACCCGCCGGAGGAGTGCCAGAGGCGGCCGGCGTAGTTGTCGTCGCCCCAACCCTCCTTGTCGTGGGCGTAGACGAGGTTGAGGTCCCTGCAGCTGCTGGTGGACGACTTGTAGGCGGTGGAGCCCACGCCCTCCCTCTCCCCGGTGGTCAGCGTCGTCGTCACACACGACTGTGCCGCCGCCGATGCCGAAGGCGCCAGCACCACACACGTCGCGGCGGAGGCCAGCGCGAGGGCGCTGGCGAGGATAGCTCTGTTCATGGATCCCCCTTGCACGCATGGTTCGGACGGGCACGGCCGTGCCCGTATCCGTCTCATTTGCTTCGCCGGAGAATTTCAGATCAGGCCACACCCCTAACATGACGAATCGCGCCAGATCCTGTACCGCGGTTCCGCAGTTGAGTGGGTGCTCTGGTCCACGAATCGGGGCTCTGGCCTGGGGGTATGCGTGATGGCACGCCGAACGGGCGTGTGCCTAGGTGCCGGCGTTCCTGCTGGTCAGCGCGCTTCGCCGGTCAAGTGGGCTGGAACGGCGGGAAGTTGCAGCCACCACGCTACTGAATGCCCACCGCCTGAAGGAGCGCCTCGATGGTTTCGGATCATGGTCTGCATGATCCAGAACGCAGCTGTTTGTCCGGCTGGGGATGCTGGCATTGTTTGCCCGTCGGGACCGGCGGGCAAGCCGCTGACCTGCGCGTGTTTCCAGGACCAGACACACGCCGACACAGCCGGCGGAAGTGTATTGCAGCAGGTCAGCCAGCCCTTTTCGTGGACTAGAGCGCCGCACAGCTGCGGAACCCCAGCTGTAGGCGGTGGCTGAATCTCGACCGTTTTCGAGAGATCCGACGTGGTCACGCCGAGGGAGAGCGCCCGCAGGGTGATCACGCCTCCAGGCCCAAGAAGGCCGCCCGCACGCCGTCGAGATCTGGGACGCCGCCAGCAACGCCTCTGACCTTCCACGCTGCTTTCATGGGCTCGCGACGCGCTGAACATCGTCGTCGAGATCGTGAAGCGGACCGACGACGTCAAGGGCTTCAAGGTCCTGCCCCGCCGCTGGGTGGTGGAGCGAAGTTTCGGCTGGCTGGTCCGAAACCGTCGGCTGGCCCGCGACTACGAACGGCTGACCGCGACCTCCGAGGCCGTGATCAAAGTAGCGATGATCCGCCTCATGCTCGTCCGGCTCGCCGGACACCCATCGCGGTGGAGCCATGAATCCCGCCGCAATACCGCCCGAGCCAAGACCGCCGAGGACCTCATCGCAGCGTAATCAACCGGCCACCCGACAGGCTCTGAGACGTTCCTCACCTGTGTAAGGCCCAGGACGTTCCCTTGCGCTGCGGGAACAGCCGATCCCTCAAGCACTGTTGCACCAGCCGTGGGACCGGCGCCGCGCGGGTGGGGAACAGAGAGATTGAGAGACTGTCCGCCCCGAGGTGATCCGGGACCCCGGGTCCGCGGTATGCCCGGTCACCCGATATCGGGGCGACCCGCTATATGCCTGCCGCAGACTCGGACCGAGGCCTTTTCACACAGGAGGACTGTTTCATGAATGACCGGCCCTTGACGCTCATGGCTGTGCACGCCCACCCCGACGATGAGGCCACTGGAACGGGAGGTGTCCTCGCACGGTACGCGGCGGAGGGCATCCGCACGGTCCTCGTGACGTGCACCGACGGCGGTTGCGGTGACGGACCGGGGGGTGTCAAGCCGGGCGATCCCGGGCACGATCCGGCAGCCGTCGCCCTGATGCGGCGTCAAGAGCTCGAGGCGAGCTGCAACATCCTGAAGGTCAGTCATCTGGAGACGCTGGGCTACGCCGACTCCGGGATGATGGGCTGGCCGGCCAACGACGCGCCTGGGTCCTTCTGGCAGACCCCCGTGGAGGAGGGCGCTGCCCGACTCGCGGAACTCTTGCGCCGCTACGAACCCGATGTGGTCGTCACCTACGACGAGAACGGCTTCTACGGCCACCCCGACCACATCCAGGCGAACCGCATCACGATGGCGGCGCTGGCGATGACCGCGCAGACGCCGAAGGTGTACTGGACGACGGCGCCTCGATCGATGATGCAGCGGTTCGGGGAGGCCATGCGCGAGTTCGGTGCGGACTGGCAGGAGCCGGATCCCGCCGAGGCCGCCGCGTTGGCCGAGATCGGACTCCCCGACGAGGACATCACCACCTGGGTGGACACCACCGAGTTCGGCGGTCAGAAGTTCGATGCGCTGGCCGCGCACGCCAGCCAGGGCGAGAACATCTTCTTCCTCAAGATGGGGCAGAAAAGGTTCACCGAATTGATGGGCGTCGAGACCTTCGTACGTGTCCAGGACACCACCGGCGCGGCCGTGCCCGAAAACGACCTCTTCGCCGGCCTGCGCTGATCCACCCGCCTTCCCGGGCGCGGCGCCGTTGGGGGACTTCGTACCCGAGGGGATCCGAGCCGACCGTCTCGTTGTGCCAATACAGGCGGGGCCGCCGAAGCAGGGAAGGTGCGGGGCGATGGCCGTCGGGGGTGATCCGCAACCTCCGTGTTGGCGGTAGAGCGCTCTGGTGTCCCCCGCCTGCTGGTGAAGCTGGGCCAGCGGGCGGGGAGCGGCAGGTCGTGGGCCTGGTACAGGCGAGCGGCACGCACGAGGACGGCGAATGGGGCCAGGACGCAGAACACGCAGGACGGGCTTTTCCGAACCACCTGTTGTTACTGCGGTAGTTCACCTGGTTCCCGTTGGGCGGCTGCGGTGAGCTGGTCGGCGAGGTTCTTGAGGGCCTGTCGTAGTTCGTCGGGGTGGTGGATGGTGAAGGGCCATTCCAGGGAGGCGAGCAGGTGTGCCATGCCGTCCAGCCGTTCCGCTCGTGCGCGCATGAGGACGCCGGCGGGCTGGGCGGTGAGGGTGACGGCTGAGCGGGGCAGCCGGCGGGCGATCTCATCGAGGGGGCCATGGATCGTCACCTCGACCCGCCAGCGGTAGGGCCCCTGTGCCAGGGTCGAGGTCAGGTGGGCTACGGGGTCGAAGCCGTCGGGGGCCGTGAAGTGGCGGCCGTTGGCGGTGACGGAGGCGATGCGGTCGATGCGGAAGGTCCGCAGACTGTCGCGGAGGTGGTCGTGGCCGACGACGTACCAGCGGCCGGTGTGGAAGACCACGCCGTAGGGGTCGATGTCGCGTTCAGTGTGCTCCTGGCGCCAGGACCGGTGGCTGATGCCGACGGTCTCGCGGGCGCGAGAGGCCTGGGCCAGGCCCAGCAGGACGCCGGTGCCGGGTGCCTGTCCGGCCACGGCGTTGGCGGTGAACGAGAGAGTCTCCCGCATGGCGGCGAGCGGTTCGCGCAGGGCGTTCGGGAGCACCCGCTCGATCTTGGCCAGGGCACCGGCACTGGCCGGTGCGGCGGTGCCCATGCCCAGACGTTCCGCGGCGAGTAGGCCCAGGACGACGGCGAGAGCCTCGTCGTTGGTGAGGACCAGGGGTGGCATCCGGTAGCCGCGGGCCAGTCGGTAGCCGCCGTAGCGGCCGCGTTCGGCCTCCACGGGAATGCCCAGTTCCCGCAGGTGGGCGGTGTAGCGGCGCACGGTGCGGACGTCGGTGTCCAGGCGGTCTGCCAGCTCCGCCCCGGTGAGCCGGCTGTGTGACTGCAGGAGTTCCAGCAGGGTCAGCACACGCGTCAGGGGATGCGACATGGATCTCTCGGCATTTCAGGGCGGAATGTGTCCTGTATTGACTCTACGCTCCCGGCAGCACCTCACTCATGGGAGATCACATGGCCACCTTTGTACTCGTTCCCGGCGCCTGGCTCGGGGCATGGGCCTGGGAAGACACCGTCCGCGCGCTGCGGGAGCGCGGCCACACCGCGCTGCCGCTGACACTGACCGGCCTGGCCGAGAAGGCCGAACAGGGCGGGCCACAGACGGATCTGGACGCGCACATCGCGGATATCACCGAATTCGTCGAGCGGAACGATCTGCGCGACGTCACGTTGGTCGCCCACAGCTACGCGGCTGCCCCGGTGACCGGGGCGGCCGGACGTCTCGGCAACCGGCTGGAGCGCGTGATCTACGTGGACAGCGCCCCGTTCGCCGCGGGCATGCGCATGCTCGACCTCATGCCACCCGAGGCAGCGGACCAGCTGCGCCACCAGGTCTCCGCTTCCGACGACGGGTGGCGGCTGCCGATGCCGCCCTTGGAGGTCCTGGGCTTGTCCAGCAGCCTCAACGGGCTCGACGAGGGCCGACTGGACCTTCTGCGTGCGCGTGCCACCCCTCAGCCGTTCGGCACCTACACCCAGCGGCTCGCCGGCTCGACCGAGCTCGGGCCCGGTGTGGACCGGGTCTTGATCGCCTGCCATGACTTCACCAGCCTGCTGGACGCCGGGGTGCCGATGCTGGCCTTCCTGAGCCAGCCGCCGTGGCGGCGCTTCGACCTGGCCACCGGGCACTGGCCGATGTTGTCGGCACCCACCGAACTTGCCGGGATCCTTGATACGGCCGTCTCCTGACCGCGATGATCACTAGGGGCACGTCCCGATGTCAGAGTGATGCTGGGCGCCGGGAACCGTGGCGGCTCGGTGTGTGGGCGGGGGCGGGTGGAGAGATGGCGACAGCGGAGCTTCGGGGTGCCGTGGAGGTGCCGGCGCGATTGGAGTGGGAGCCTCGGTCAGTCGATGCCTTCGACGACGCGGAAGTCGCGCTCGACGCCGTCGGAGAGGGCGACCAGCGCCTCCTGGTAGGCCGCACTCTCGCGCGCCGCGACGGCCTGCTCGAAGCTGTCGAACTCGACCAGGACGGTGCGCTCGGCGATTCCGGCGTCATGCGCCGCGACCCGACCGCCACGGACGAAGGTCCGACCGCCTGCGGCCTTGACGGCCGGACCGGCCAGCTTGTTGTAAGCAGCCAGCTTCTCAGGGTCTGAAATGGTGCGGTAGACGCTGACCCAGTAGCCCTTGGGCATGGCACCTCCAGTGTTGTAATAAGTGTATTCAGCTTACGAGTTGGTCTCGGACGAGCGTCGGCGGGCGAGGGCGAGGCCTGTCAGCGTCGTGATCGCCATGGCGCCGATGCCGACCAGCGCCGCGGTGGTGTAGGCGGCGTCGTCGGGGAAGAGGTGGCCGGGGCCGGTGCCCGCGGCGAGGATCAGGCCGCCGACGGCGCTGCCCAGGGAGTACCCGACGCTGCGGACGACGTAGTTGAAGCTCATGGCGCTCGACGTCTCGCTCCTGTGGGTGACGGCCAGGATGACGCCGGGCATCGCGGCCGAGAAGCCGCCGACGCCGAAGCCGAGCACGCCCATCGCCGCGAACAGTTCGGCCAGGTCCGACCGGGCCGCCGCGAACAGGGCGAACCCGCCGCCGACCACGACGGCGCTGCCGGCCAGGAGCAGGGGGTCGGCGATCCACGTCCGGACCCGCGGCGTGAGCTTGCCGGCGACGAACCCCAGCACCGAGAACGGGATGAGGACCAGCCCGGCGACGAAGGTCGTCAGCCCGAAGCCGTAGCCGGCGCCGTGCGGCGTCTGCGCGTACCGGGTGATGAGCGTGAGCAGGAGGTACATGCCGATCCCGCCGACGAACATGGCGAGGTTCGCCCCGGCGACCGCCGGGTGCCGCACCGCCCGCACATCGACCAGGGGCGTCGTGCTGCGCAGCTCGATGACGGCCCAGACGCAGAGCAGCACCACCGCGACGACGGCGAGGCCCGCCGCCACGGCGAGGTGCCGGCTCCACAGATTCCGTTCGCCGGCGAGGAACAGCACCAGGACCAGCGCAGCGGCCAGGACGACCGCGCCTGCCACATCCACGTGGGCGGAGCGGCCTTCGGGGGCTTCGGGCATGGAGCGCCACGCGGTCAGGAGGGCGGCGGCGGTGACGACCAGGCCGAGGCCGTAGGCGGCCCGTACCCCGCCGAGCTCGGCGAGCAGTGCGGCCAGCGGGTAGCCGACGCCGGCCCCGATGATCGAGACCACCGAGATCAGGGCGATCACGGCCGCGCTGCGCTCCTCGGGGAGGTGGTCCCGGGCCACGCCCATCATCAGCGCCGTCAGCCCGAGCCCGACGCCCTGGGCCGCCCTGCCGGCCAGCAGCCACGCGAACGGCAGCGGCAGCACGGTGAGCGCGCTGCCGGCGACGACGACCGCCAGCGTGGCGAGGATCGTGGCCCGCCGGTGCGGGCCGGCTCCGAGCCGGCCCAGGACCGGCGTGGCGACGGCGCCGCTGAGCAGCGCGACGGTCAGCGTCCACTGCGCGCTGCCGAGCGAGACGTGGAACGAGGTCGCCACACTGGTGATGAGCGGCGTCCCGAGGCTGGCGACCGCCGCCACGACCAGAGCGATGAACATCAGGGCGGGGACCAGCAGCCGCGCCTCGGAACGCGCCACCGGGAACGCCTTCACCGCGACCCCGCCGACCGGCTGCCCGGTCACTGCTTCGGCCCTTCGCGGTCCTGGCTTTCGAGCTCTGCCAGATGCTTCAGCGCCGGAAGGGCCGCCACCAGCGCCTCGACCTCGTCGCCGGTGAGCTCGCCGATCAACCGCTCGAACGCGTGGACGCCCGCCTGACGCCGCGTCCGGACATAGGAGGCGCCGGCCTCGGTCAGGCACACCAGCGTGACCCGCTTGTCGGACGCGTCGCCCCGCCGCTCGACCAGGCCGGACTCCTCCATCACCCGGACCAGGGCGGTCATCGCGGGCTGGGTGACGCCCTCGACCGCGGCCAGATCGGTGATGCGCCGCGGGCCGGTCCGGTCCAGGGTGGCCAGGGTGGCGGCGGACGTCAGGCTCATGTCCCGGGGCAGGCGTCTCGCGGCCCTGGTGGCCAGGCCGTAGAGGGCTGCCCCGATGGCGGCGGACTCGCCAGGAGCGGTGTCTTGACGACTCACGCTCGAAGCATAACATTTTTATATTCATAGTTTATGGAAACGGCCGCCTCCCGCACGATGGCCACCAGCCGCTGATAGTCCTGCGGCAGTACGTCGGGGTCGATACCGGCGGCGCGGGCCGGGATCAGCAGCACCGACCGGCCGCCCACCTGGACCTCCGGCGCCGGCGGCGCGAGCGACAGGTACTCCCCGAAGCCCTGCTCGCTGATCCGCTGCACGACCCGCCCGGCCACCACCAGCTCATCACGCTCGACCCGCACCTCGGCCAGCTGCGTGACCAGCTCCTCTTCCAGCAGGTCCAGCTCGGCACGTCGCGTGGCGATCCGCTCCAGCATCCCCTCATCCGTCATGACACTCCAGCGCAGGAACCGCACCGGCCACCACGAGCCGGAACAGCCCACGAACCACCCTGACGAACGATCTACACCCAAGACACCCGCACACGACCAGCACGAGGGCATGACCGAGCTGCGTCGGTTCCAGGCTGACCCGTTTCGGGAGACCCTCGGCGTGGAGTTCGGCATGGGACGTGCGGAGCCTGCCGTGTACGCCTACTTCGTCCACGGCCGGTTGTTCTGCGTCGCGCTCGACCCGGTCCACGGACCCCAGGTGAAGCTCTGGAGACGGGAGTTGACCGCCTGCGTCCCCGCCGATCTGGAGGGGTTCCTCTTGCACACTCACCGGTGTGAGGTGCTCGATGTGTCCTACGGTCCGCGGGGGAACCCCGGAGTCAATGGGCTCGGTCTGGTGACGCGGGTGCAGGAGGTCGCCGGCGGCGCGGTGACCCGGCCGGTCATGGTGGGCCGGACCTGGACCGACCGGTGCACCGACGACTGGGAAGGCGCGATCCCGGAGTGCGAATGGGTGGGCCGCCAGTGGCCCCATCCAGGCGGAACACAAACCTGGCCCCCGCCCGGCCACAAGACGCCCTGGGGCGCCTGGCAGCCTCCCTTCTAGCCTCGTCCCTTCCTGCAGCGAGTTTCCGGCGCATGCGGCGTTCCCTGGAGTCCGACCCGCAATTCCTTGAAGGCTCCCCTCCCTGAAGGGAGGGGATGCGTCGCCCTTCAGGGCTGAGCGGGGATTTACGGCTCAGTAGTCCAGGCCGCTGCGCTGGCCGCCGTGGAGGCGGGAAAATGTGGGCGCGCTCCGTCCGGGACGCC
>NZ_JBITGJ010000136.1:0-15477 GCF_044456925.1 Streptomyces sp. NPDC050743 | reverse complement strand
CGCGGCCACGACGGGGTCGCGGTGGAGGACTTCAGGCCGAGATTCCTGGCGAAGACCACCATGGCCCGCAAGGCGGCCGATGCCGCCATCGCCGCCACGAAGCGTGCCCTGGTCGAGATGGGCCGCAAGCACGCACGGGACGTCCGTCTCGTGCACCCGGCGCACACCACGAGGGACTGTGCCACGTGCGGAGCGAGAACCAAGCACGCACTGCCTCTGTCGATGAGAACGTATACCTGCACCGTGTGCGGAGCCGTGTCCCCCAGGGACAAGAACTCCGCCCGCGTGATGCTGGTCCGGGCAGGTTGGAACCCGGACGGTGTCGAGGGCGTAAGACCACCTGAGCCGCCGGCTCCGGTGGCGGCCTGAGCCGTAAATCCCCGCTCAGCCCTGGAGGGTGAGGCATCGCCTCCCTTCAGGGAGGGGAGCCTTCAAGGCCGATCACCACCCACGCCCAGCATGTCACCCGGCACTGACGGCGCCATCGGCCCAGAAGTTGATGCGCTCCCGTACGACGGGATAGCCGGCCCTGGTGAAGTGTGCGGCCATGGGGAAGTTGGTCCGGTCGGTGGCCGCGGCGATGAAGTCGGCGCCCTGGGCTGCCAGGAAGTGGGTGCAGTCGGTGAGCAGGTCGTAGGCGTAGCCGTGACCGCGCTGTTCCGGCACGACGCCGATGAAGCCGACACAGGGTCCGGACGGATTGCGGGCGGGGATGTGGATACCGACCGGCTCGCCCTCGGGGGTGTGGGCGATCCGCCACCAGGCACGCGGGGACGGAAACCAGTGGAAGACGTCCAGTTCCTGCTGCGCGGCCAGGTCCGGCCCGCCCTGTGCGGCGGCCCGGCGGGCGTGGGCGTCGAGGGTGACCGAGTGGATGCGGCGCAGCAGGTCGTAGAACACGGCGTCGTCCGGCTCGGCGGCGAAGACGAGGCGGCCGGGGCGCTCGGGCAGGCCCCGGTCCGGGGTCCAGCGGTACAGGAATCGCTCCACCAGCGGTGCGTAGCCGGCCGCGCGTGCGGCGGCGGTCCGCAGGTCGACGGCGGCGCGCATTGCCGGTTCGTCGCGCCAGCCGGAGGGCAGGTCGAGTTCGAGTTCGTCGGTCTGCCAGGGCGCCGTCCGCAGGAGTTCGGCTCCGGCCTCCTCCTCGCCCTCGGCCACGTCGAACCAGTTGATCACGAGCGGCTCGGGGTCCTCGGGGCGGCCCCACCAGGCGGCCCGGGCCACGGTGCGGCCGTCGCGTACGGCGATGCGCTGCCAGTCGGGTCGGTAGCGGGTGTCGCGGTGCTTGTCGCGGAGTCCCAGCGGGTCGGGCATGGTGTCGAAAAGGTGTGCGGTGCTCTCGTCGAGAGCGCGGAAGACCAGGGTGGTCATGGATTCCTCCGGGAGGCGTGCCGCACTGCGGCGGCGGTGATGCGCTCCCGGTCAGGCGTGGCACACCCGGGTGACGGGGAGGTGGGAGCGCAGGATGACAGTGGCCATGACGCTCGCCTCCTTCCGTCCGTCTCGGGCGTGCCGGCTGAGGCTATCGGGGCGGCGCACGGGGCGTCCACCGCTTTTCGCCGACGGCGCCCGGGACGTTCGCCGCCCGCTGCTCTCCCGTCGGCGCCGATCCGCGTAGACCGGGCATATCCGGCGGGAGGCCCGGGCGCGGAGGGCGGCGTAGCTTGGGGATGTGAGATCGGTGCGCGGCGGGTTGTCGCATCGGGAGCTCGAAAATCGCGGCTGGTTGCGGGGCGCGCCACCGCCGTGGTGGGTACGGGTGCTGCCCGTGCTGCTGCTCGGGGGCGTCACCGCGGCCACGGTGGTCACTCCCGACGCGCGGGACGCCGGTTTCGTGCTGGGCGCGATTCCACCTCTGGCCGTTCTGTCGTACGGCCCGCTGGCCACCGCACTCCTCGGCGCCGGTGTGGTCGCGGTGCTGAACGTCCCGGCCACCCATCTCAACCGCCCTGGCAACACCGATCTGCTCACGATCGTGTTCGTGGCTGTCCTCAGTGTGTTCGTGTCCTATGTGCGCAGCCGCCGGGACGCCCAGCTGGACACGGAGCGGGCCATCGGCGAGGCCGTGCAGCGGGCCGTGATGCCGCTGTTGCCGGAGCGGGTCGGGAACGTGGGCTGCGCGGGCTTCTACCGGGCCGCGCAGGACGGGACGCTGGTGGGCGGGGACTTCTTCGACGTACGGGACGGGCCGTACGGTGTGCGCGCGGTGATGGGGGACGTGCAGGGGCACGGGCTGTCGGCTGTCTCGACGGTGGTGTTGTTGCTGGGCGCGTTCCGCGAGGCGGTGCTGGACGAGCCGGACCTGGAGTCGGTCGCCGCGCGGATGGACCGCAGGCTGGCGGTGGACTCGGCGGCCGTGCGGCATGCGGAGCTGTTCGCCACGGGGGTCCTGCTGGAGTTCTCCCCGGACGGGCGGGCCGTGCGGGTGGTGACCTGCGGTCATCCGGCGCCCGTGCTGCTGCACGAGGAGGACGCCCTGGAGCTGACGGTCGTGCCGGGACCGCCGCTGGGGATCGGGCTGGTCGGTGTCGGCCCGCCGAAGGAGGTCACCGTGACGCTCGGGCCGGGCGACCGGCTCTTCCTGGCCTCCGACGGGGTGTGGGAGGCGCGGGACACCGACGACGCCTTCTATCCGCTGCCCGCGCGCCTCGCCGCCCTGACCGGCACGGAGTCCGCCGAGCTGCCCGGGGCGGTGTGGACGGAGCTGGTGAAGCGGCGCTACGAGGTCCGGGACGACGTCACCATGCTGGTGCTGGCGCCCGCGCCCCCGGCGGCCTGACCGCCCCGCCGGTCAGCCCACGTCCCACAGGAAGCGGTGGGTGTGGATGCCGAAGTACGGGAAGGACTGGATCTCGCGGACGCCTTCCAGGGGTCGTACCACGTCGTTGACGAAGTCCAGCAGGGCCTTCGGGCCGGGGGCGACCACCTCGGCGAACAGATCGAATCCGCCCGAGGTCAGCACCGAGTAGACGACCTCCGGGCGTTCGGCGAGGGCGTCGGCGACGGCGCGGGGGTCGCCGTCGACGCCGATGCCGAGCAGGGCCATGGCCTGCCCGCCCATGGCCATCGGGTCGGTGACCCCGACGACCTGGACGGCCTTGGAGTCCAGCAGGCGTTGCAGCCGCTGCCGCGCCGCCGAGGCCGACAGGCCGACCTTCGGGCCGAGGTCGGCGTAGGCGATGCGGCCGTCGGTCTGCAGCTCGCGCAGGATGGCCCGGTCGATCTCGTCCACGCGTGTCCTTTCGTGCGGGTACGGCCCCGGCTATCGGTCCGCCAGTTCGGCGAGGGCGGCGGCGAAGACCTCGGTGTGGGTGTCGACGTCCTGCTCGGTGGTGTCGGGGCACATGAGCGCCATGTTGTGGAACGGGGTGAGCAGGATGCCCCGGTTGGCGAGGTAGAGGTGCAGGAAGTCCTCCAGCTCCGGGTCGGATACGGCCGCGGACTCGGTGCCGGTGCGCGGCGCCGGGCTGGTGAAACGGTACTCGGTGCGGGCGCCGAGCCGGCTCACGGACCACGGCAGCCGGTGTGCCTCGATGCCCGCCCGGGCACCCGCCTCGAAGCGCTCGGAGAGCTTGGTCATCCGGGCGAACGCCTCGTCGGTGAGAACGTGTTCGAGGGTGGCGCGCATCGCGGCGACCGAGAGCGCGTTGCCGGCGAGGGTGCCGCCGACGCCGCCCATGTCGACGAGGTCCAGGTCGGCGCGGGCCAGCAGCCGCTCGGCGAGTTCGGCGGACAGCCCGTAGGCGCCGGCCGGGATGCCGCCGCCGATGGCCTTGCCGATGGTCAGCAGGTCGGGTTCCAGGTCCCATGCGGCGGTGCAGCCGCCGGGGCCCGCGGAGAGGGTGTGGGTCTCGTCGTTGATGAGCAGGCTGCCGTAGCGCCTGGTCAGCTCGCGGACGCCGGCGAGGTAGCCCGGTTCGGGCAGGACGATGCCGATGTTGGTGAGGGCGGGTTCCATCAGGACGGCGGCGACGTCACCGTGGGCGAGTTCGCGCTCCAGTCCGGCGAGGTCGTTGAACTCGGCCACCCGGCTGGTCAGGGTCACGTCGCAGGGGGCGCCGACGTTGCCGGGGCGGGGGGTGCCCGCGCCGTCCGGGCCGACGACGATCAGGGACTCGTCGACGCTGCCGTGGTAGCAGTAGCTGTTCACGAGGATCTTCGGGCGGCCGGTGACGGCCCGGGCGAGCCGGATCGCCCAGCGGTTGGCGTCGGTCGCGGTGAGCGAGAAGCTCCAGCGCGCCAGGCCGAACCGGCGGGTCAGCTCGGCGCCGACCCACTCCGCGTCCTCCGTCGGCAGCATCGCCGTGGCCCCGCCCAGCTCGGCGAAGCGCAGCCGCACGGCCTCCGTGACCGGGGCGGGCGAATGGCCGGCCATCGCACCGGTGTCGCCGAGGCAGAAGTCGATGTACTCGTGCCCGTCCACATCGGTGACCCGGGCGCCGCGCGCACCGGCCAGATAGCGGGGAAAGGCCCCGGCCGTCTTGTTCATCCAGGTCATCGGCACCCGGCCGAAGAGGTGGTCGGCCCCCGCATAGGCCGCGCGGGAGCGGGGGTTGCGGCGCTCGGCCTCGGCGCTCTCGCGGGCCAGGAGGGCGTGCAGACGCGTGCGGTCCATGGAGTACCTCACTGGAGACGGTGATGAATGCGGTGACTCTACGATCGAAACGGCGACCAACTCAACATCTCGCGCGCGAATCAATTGTTCCGACGATCGGATCGAGCGTGTTATCCGGGGTACGACCACCGGGAGGGTGACGCATCCCCCTCCCCCAACTGACGAACCCACAGCCGGAGTTCGAACGTTCCGACTCAAACGCCAGGGTTCGCCACCCTTTCCGCCATGTAGAAATATCTACGAGCATGCATATGCCGAGGGCAGGCGGACGAGGACACGCGGACGAGGACACCCGGAGCAGTGCATGACGAACACGATGTGGATGCGGGGCGTGGAGTGGCTGGCCGCGGCGTCGGTGGACCCGCGCTCGTGCAAATGGGAGTGGGATCACGGCCAGGGCATCGCGCTGCTGGAGGCGGGACGCTTCTGGGACGTGCTGAGCGTTCCCGAGCGGCTGGGTCTGCTCACGCTCGACCTGCTGTGGCGGCCCGGGATGCCCGTGCCGGGGCCGACGCTGGTCGACACGGCGGCGGGCCGGGTCGGCTTCTTCCTGCCGCCGGACCCCTCCGGGGGCTGGGTGGGAGCCGGCCTGCGGTACGCGACCAAGGGGGCCTGGGTCGCCGTACCGCCGCCGTACCGGCCCGCGCGATTCCTGGAGTGGCTCGTACCCCCGGACGGCTCCGGCGCGCTCCATCTGCCCAGCGCCCTGGAGGAGGCGCTGCGGCAGGCCAACGGCACCCTCGCCGTCCTCGCGCCGCTGTGCGGGCAGTGACGGTTCAGGCGCGCTCGGGCGCGGGCCGCCCGCCCGAGCCGGTCCCCGGGCGGGCGGCGGACCGCGCCTCGGGTTCCGCGGGCACGGTGCGTCCCTGCGCCCGCCACTCGGCGACGAGACGGGCGTAGATCGGCTCCCGGGCACGATCCACCTGCGCCGGCCGGCCCGACCGGCGCATCCGGTCCAGCCGTTCGATCCGGTCCAGCCAGTCCAAGCGGTTCGCCGGGTCCAAGCGGTTCATGCCGGGGCAACGCCCGTGGGCCGTCACCGGTACGCCACGCGCCGAAGGCTCACCGGGTCGGGTGAGGTCATCGCCGGAACGTGGCCTTCCACTCGTCGGACAAGCATCCCGCCGGCGGGCGTGAACCGGGCGGCCGCCCGACGGGCGCGGCAGCTGGTGCGCTCCTATCCTGGGACGGTCAGGGCTCCGACGTCCCGCTCATCGCACGCTCGCCACTCACGTGCTTGGAGTCAGCCCATGTCGCATACGTCCGCACGCCTGCTGAGGGGGGCCGCGGTCGCCGTCGCGGTGGGTACGCTGTTGACACCCTGCGCCGCCGGCCCGGTCCTGGCGTCACCGGCCTCCGTGCCGGCCGCCGTCGCCGTCGGCTCGCCCAGCCCGACTCCCTCGGGACCGGCCGTCCGTGACCTGACCCCCGGCGTGGCGCGCCAACTGGACGCCGCCGTGCGGAAGGTGATGCACGAGGCGAACATACCCGGCGTGACCGTCGGCATCTGGACGCCGGGACGGTCGAGTTACGTCCGGTCGTTCGGGGTCGCCGACAAGAGCACCGGCCGGAGGATGACGCCGGACCTGTACGTACGCATCGGCAGCGAGACCAAGACGTTCACCGTGACCGCGCTGCTGCAGTTGGTGGACCGGAAGAAGGTCGGCCTGGACGATCCGATCGCCAAGTACATCGGCGGCGTGCCCAACGGGAACGAGATCACCCTGCGTCAGCTCGCCGGCATGCGCAGCGGACTGTACAACTACTCCGAGGACTCCGACTTCGACAAGGCGCTCACCTCGCACCCGCAACGGTCCTTCACCCCCGAGCAGTTGCTCGCCTACTCCTTCAAGCATCCGGTGCTGTTCCCGCCGGGGCAGAAGTTCTCCTACAGCAACACCAACCTGATCCTGCTCGGACTGGTGGTGGAGAAGGAGAGCGGGCAGCACCTCGGTGACTACATCAAGCAGCACGTCCTCGATCCGGCCGGTATGAAGCACACGCTCTTCCCGACCGGCAACGAGTTCCCCGCCCCGCACGCGCAGGGCTACACCGTGCAGACGGCGGACGGCAAGGAAGCGGACGCGGCCGACTGGAATCCCTCCTGGGGCTGGGCGGCCGGCGCGATGATCTCGAACCTCCGGGACCTGCGGACCTGGGCGCCCACGGTCGCCACGGGCCGGTTCCCCGACGGGAGGCGGATGATCGGTGCCGCCACCCAGAAGCAGCGGCTGATCACCCCGGAAACCGGCTCGATCAAGGGCGCCGGATACGGTCTGGGCATCTTCGACGTGCGGGGATGGATCGGCCACAACGGCTCCCTGCCGGGCTACGAGACGGTGACCGTCTATTTGCCGTCGACGCGGACGACACTCGTCGCACTGCTGAACACCGACACCGACTACCGGTCCCAGGAGCCCAGCACCGTCCTGGTCGAGGCGATCACCAAGATCATCTCTCCTGCGCACGTCTACAACCTGCCGGTCTCGCGCACCGGATGAGGCGGCACGTGCCGTCGGTCGTCGCGCGCCGCCGCCAGGAACCCGCTCCGGCCGGGGGTGCCCGAGCCGGAACGCGGGACCGCGACCGGTCCCCCGTTCCGGTCGTGCCCCGCGGACTGCCGAAGGTACGTGCAGTGCCGAACCCCGGGTAGTGCACCGGTGCCAGGCGGAGTCCGCACGGCACTCACCGCTGCACAGACGAGTCCGGTTGGTCCGGGTTCGCCGCGCCGCGGCCGGGTATGCCGAGGTCGGGCACGGGCAGCTCGCCGGTGGCGAGGTGGGCGAGGACGACCTCGTACAGGTCGGTGCCGCCGGCCGTCAGCCGGCGTTCCAGGACGGGTTCGGCGGCCCGGACGTGTTCGCGCACGGTCTGGGCGTGTACGCCGAGGGCCTGGGCGGCGCGTTCGGCGTGCGCGTCCGCGGCGGTCCAGGCGCGCAGGGTGCCGCGCAGATCCCGGCCCTCCTCGTCGAGCCGGCCGAGCAGCCCCTGCGCCCAGGAGCGCAGCGCGCTCGTCCCGAGCAGTTCGGTGAGCCGGGTCCGGACCGGCGGGCGGGGTGCCCCGCCGGAGAGGTCGTAGGGGCCGTGTGCGGCCTCGGTGTTGAGGGCGGCGTGGGCGAGGGCGCGCACGGGCAGCCGGGAGAGGTCGGCGCCGAGCAGGGCTGCGACCCGGTCCATCCGGGCCCGGACGGTGTTGCGGCTGACGCCGAGCACCTTCGCCGCGCTCACGGCGGTGAACTCCAGGCCCAGCCGGGTGGTGGCGAGCAGTTCGGCGCGCACATGGTGCGGCAGCGTGTCGAGCGGGCGCAGCACCGCGGCGGCCCAGGCCCGCAGCGCGGCGGGGTCCATGAGCTGTGCGGGGCGGGTGCGGGCGGCGTAGACGGCGTACCGGCCGGGCCGGAAACGGGCCACGGCGAGCGCGGTGACGGCCTGGCCGTAGGCCGTGGCGGTCAGGGCGAGGCGCTGCCGCGGGCTGCCGCCGAGGAAGGTGCCGGCCCGGTCGGCGACGAGGGAGCGCAGCCGCTCCTCCACCTCGGCGGACGGGCCCACGACGATGACGTGTTCGTCCACCGCGGGGCACCGCACGACGAGTGCCCGGCCGTCGGTGGCGTCCAGGCACGCGTCGGCGAGCCGGTCGCGTTCCACGGCGGTGTCCTCGAGGACGTAGACACGGGCGGTGTCCTGTTCCAGCAGGCCCGGCCACAGCCCGGCGGCGACCCGGCGGGCGGAGACGGTGTCCTCCACCATGAGCAGTTGCAGGATCGCCAGCCGCAGATCAGCCGTGGCCCGCCGCAGCCGCCGCCGGGACTCGGCCGACTCCCGTTCCCCGAGCAGGAGTTCCAGTACGGCGACGGTGTGGCCGAGGATCTCGGTGGTGCGCCGGTCGAAGGGCTCGGGGCGGGCCACCGCGAGGACGGCTCGCGGCGCCGGGCCGGGCCCCGGATGCCGTATCCCGACCAGCCGCACATGCCGTGCCCCGTCGTCGAGGGACGCGGCGGAGACCCGGCCGGTGGCGACGTCGGCGACGACGGCGGAGTCGAGCGGCAGCCGCTCACCGGCCAGCAGGCCCCCGCGGTCGTCCTGGAGGCACACCGCCGCGCTCACGGTCCGGGCGAGCCAGTCGGCGAGCCGGCGAAGATCACGCCCGGCGGGCCGCAGCTGGTCCAGCAACTCCTGCGCCCAGGCGCCGTCCCCGCCGTACGGCTGCTGGAACGGCGGGTCCCCGTCCGGTCGGCCGGCCACGTGCCCCTCTCCTCGCCTCCGTGTCGACCTGGGCTTACACATCGGCACGTTACCCGAACGCGGCGCGCCCCCGCGCCGGGCACGGCTCCGCCAGCGGCCCGGGGGGTGGGTCACCGGCGGAGATGCCGCGTCCAGGGCCGGGGGGAGGCCTAGGACGGCTCACGGGTCGGATGCCCCGAAATCCGGGACGTACACCACGACCTCAGGGCGCAGATCCCGGGCAAAGCGGCCCGCCACCCGAGCGGACACCGACTCCAACCTCAACGGCGTCCGGAAACGACCACCGCGGAGAAAGCGTCAGTGACTCTTGATGTCACCCCCGGCTGTCAGTGCCGGGTGGAAGACTGCCCGGCGTGATCGAACCGAACCCGAAAGCGGACCTTCTCCGATACCTGCAGGAGGCGCGTGATGCCCTGCTGTGGAAGCTCGATGGGCTCTCGGAGTACGACATCCGCCGTCCGCTGACTCCCACGGGAACGAACCTGTTGGGGCTGGTCAAGCATGTCGCCGGTGTGGAGCTGTCGTACTTCGGTGACACGTTCGGACGGCCGTTCTTCGACGCGGAGCCGCCGTCCTGGTGGTATACCGAGGAGTCAGAGCCCAACTCGGACATGTGGGCCACCGCGGACGAATCACGGGAACAGATCGTTGGGCTGTATCGCCAGGCGTGGGAGCACTCCGACTGCACGATCGCGGCGCTGACGCTTGACGCGATCGGTCACGTCCCGTGGTGGCCGGAGGAGCGTCGGCAGGTGACGCTGCACCACATCCTCGTGCGCGTGATCTCCGATACGCAGCGGCATGCCGGCCACGCCGACATCGTGCGAGAGCTCATCGACGGATCCGTCGGATATCTGCAAGGCAAGGACAACATGCCCCCAGAGGATCAGGCGTGGTGGGAGGGCCACCGGAGCCGACTGGAGCGCGTGGCGCGAGAAGTCGACGGCTGAGATCGCCCTGCTGCCGACTGCGCCGGCTCCGGGGCCGGCCATGCGGCGCCGTTCAGCCGACCAGCGCGTGACCTCGGTCAGGAGCTTCGACTGCCTGATCCCTCAAGAGGCCGACGCCCGAGTTTCGGTCTCCAGGTGCGAGGCCATGCCGGTTACAGGTCGAGCGGAAGAGCGGTGAGCTCGGCGCGGGAGCTGACGCCCAACTTCGAGTAACAGTTTCTCAAGTGAAAGTCGACCGTGCGTGAACTGACGAACAGCTGCGCGGCCACGTCCCGGTTCGACAGGCCTTGCCGGACCAGGGCGGCGACCTGGCGTTCCTGCGGGGTGAGCTCGGTGGCGGTGGTGACGTCGCGGCGGCGGGCAGTCTCCCCGCAGGCTCGCAGCTCCTGCGCGGCCCGCTCGGCCCACGGGGTGGCGCCGAGGTCCTCGAACAGCGCCAGCGCTGTGCGCAGGTGCTCTCGGGCGTCGACCCGGCGCCGGGCACGGCGCAGGTACTCGCCGAAGGCCAGATGGGTGCGGGCCCGGTTGGGCAGCCGCACCGAGTTGGCGTGCGCGGCGAGTGCCCGCTGGAAGTGGGTCTCGGCGTCGCCGTCGCCGACGAGCAGGGCGCGGCCGTGCTCGACAACCGCGGTCGCGGCCGGCAGGCCGGTGCCCGTGGCAAACTGCTCCAGCTCGGCCAGCCAGGTACGGGCGAGGTCGGGGTGGTCGCCGCGGACGGCAGCGTCGAACAGGTCGAGCGCGGCCAGGCGGCGCCACGCCGGCCCTTCGATCTGCTTGAGGTGGTGCAGCGCGGCCACCGGCTGCGTGGCCGCGCGCAACCCGCGGGTCCAATACGTCAAGTCGGCGACGAGGCCGTCGGTAATGCCGACGGGGTGCTTGTCCCGGATCTCGGTGACCCTGTCCAGGTGACGGTCGGCGGCGTCGTCTCCGCGCAGCGCCGCGACCAAGGCGAGTTGCGCGGTGGGCAGCGCGGTCAGCCCCGGGTGACCGGTGCTGACGGTCAGTGGCAGCGCCTCGGCGGCGGCGCCGGCGGCCTTCGACCAGGCGCCGGTCGCGATCTGGAAGTGGACGCCGCGGGTGAGGGCGTGCGCGACCATGTTCAGCGCGCCGACGCGGCGGGCGGCGGACAGCTGCTGCTCGTGCAGCCGCAGTCCGCGCTCGTCGTCGTCGATCAGCATCGCCGCGATGCCCAGGTTGGGCTGCAGCACGTGGTCGTCGACCGGGTCGGCGTCGGTGAGGATGAATGCGCTCCCGAAGGACTCCGCGGCGGCCGCCCAGTCGCTGCGGGCCACAGCCCCGAAGCCATGCAGCAGGGCCCAGGCGGCCCGCACCCGGGACGGCGCATCCGGCGCAGGCTTTGCCACCAGCGCGGTCGGCTCCACCGCGCTCAGGGATCGGGCGCCGAACGCCGCGAGCGACGCTGCGAGCATCGCCAGCTCAGCTGCCAGCGCCGCATCGACGTCGGCGGCGACCTCGGCGGCCTGCAGGATGAGGTCGTATCCGTCGCTCAGCGAGCGGGTGTTCCACTCGATCTTCCCCTGCAGCGCGAGCAGTTGCGCCCGCAGCAGCGGTTCCGTCACGTCTGCCGCGGCGGCCTGGGCGAGTGCTGAGGCGCGCGACGGGTGCGCGCCCAGCCAGGCCGAGGACGCGGCCAGGTACAGCCGCCGGCCGCGGGCCTCACCACCCGGGGTGAGCTCGGCGGCGCGGGCCCACGAGGCGGCCGCAGCCTCGTGGCCACCGCGGGCCGCGGCGCGCTCAGCGACCCCGTCGAGGGCGGCGACGACGTCCACGTCGGGCCGGTCGACGGCGGCGGCCAGGTGCCAGGCCCGCCGCTCGGGGTCTCCGGTCAGCACGTCGGCGAGCACACGGTGCGCGGCTCGGCGCTGCGCGCTGGTGGCCGCCCGGTAGACCGCCGAGCGCACCAGCGGGTGGTAGAAGGCGACAGCATCGCCGTCCACGCGCAGCAACGCGGACCGCTCCACCGCATCCAGGGCGGCATCAGCGGCGTCGAGGCGCTCGGCGGCATCGCGGATCACGGTCAGCCGGGCGGTGTCGTCGGTCGCGGCGACCAGCAGAAACCGCTGCGCGGCCTCGTCGAGGCGGCGGTAGCGGTCGAGGAAGGCGCGCTCCACGCCGCCGGTCAGCGGCAACGGGGTGGGCAGCGGCGCCCGGCCGGCCAGTTGGTCGGCGGTGAGCACCCCGGCCAGCTCGACCAGCGCGAGCGGGTTGCCGCCGGTGCCCGCGACCAGCTGGTCGCACACCGCTGGATCGATGTCGGTCCCGGCGCGGGCGGACAGCATCGCGTCGGCGTCGGCGCCGGTCACGCCGCCGAGCACGATGGTGGGCAGGTCCCCGGCGTCGAAGCGCCGGGCATCGCCGTCGCGGGCGGCGAACAGCAGCGCCACGCGCTCGGCCTGCAGCCGACGGGCGGCGAACAGCAGCGCTGCGGCCGACGCCTCGTCGAGCCAGTGCGCGTCGTCGACGACGACCAGAAGCGGCGCCCCTTCGGCAGCGTCGGCGAGCAGGTTCAGCGTGCCGAGGAACGCCATGAAGCGGTCACCCTCGCCCTCGGCCTCACCCATCGCCGCGCGCAGCGCTACAGCCTGCGGTGCCGGCAGGGCGTCGATTTGGGTGCGCAGCGGCCACAGCAGCCGTTGCAGCGCGGCAAAGGCCAGTGGCGATTCGGACTCCACACCGGAGGTACGCAGCACTCGCAGATCCCGCGCGGTTGCCAGCGCGTCGTCCAGCAGCGTCGATTTGCCCACCCCGGCGACCCCGCGCACCACCAGCGCGCCGCCGTTGCCAGCGCGGGCAGCGTCGAGCAACGCGGCGATCGCCGCGCGTTCGGGATCCCGTCCTGCCAGCACGAGCCCCACGGTACCGAACGCGCTCCCGGACCAAGATCCGGCAACATCACCGCGTGCGTGATCAGACAAGTGGCGAGCCTCGCAGACCATCACCGCACGTCCGAAGGGGAGCCATGTGGGCGGCCTGGTCGTCACGGCCGCAGGTGTGCTGCTGGTCTCTGGCGTCGGGCGGGTCATCCGACGCCGCCGACGTGCCGCCCGGCTTCCTACGATGAGCGACGTGCCCGCCTGGAGCTCCTGACTGGCCTCGGGCCGCTGCCGCCCCACCACGAGATCGGCGCCGCCGGGATCACCGCAATCACAGGCGACCTCGCTCCATGCCGGGCTGATCGAGACCTACGACGGGGCCTTCGCCGCCACCGTAGGCGTCCCTTGGCCCGAGCCTGGCGGAACACCCGGCAATTTCCCCGGTGAGACGCACCCACTCCCGCGCCGACTCTTCTACCTGACCGGCACCACCAGCACCTCACGGAGTTCCCCTTGCCGACAGCACCTTCATCGGTTCGACCACCTTCAAGGTCGAGGGCATGGACTGCGCGCACTGCCGGCACGCGGTCACCGAGCAGATCGCCGACGTCCACAACGTCGGCTCCGTCACCGCCGACCGGTCCTCCGCGACGGTCACCGTCAGCGCCTCTCGCCCCATGGACCACTCCGACATCACCGCCGTCGTCGACGAGGAATCGTCCTCGTCCCATGACACCGTCCCTCCCGCACTCCACCCGGAGGCCTGCCGTGCCCAGCACATCGCCCTCTCCGAGCGCCACCCCCGTGCGCACCGAACCCCTGGCGCGTCGCACGTCGCTGCGGCTGTCCGCCGTGCTGCTTCTCGTGGGGCAACTCCTGTACATCGCGGTCACCCAGCTCCACACCGGTGGGGACGCAAATGACCACCACGCCGTGTTCGCCGCTTACGCAGACAGCGGATTCTGGACACTCGTGCACCTCGGCCAATTCGCAGGGATGGCGATCCTCCTCGCAGGGCTGCTCGCCCTGTCTTTCGCTCTGGATGGTCAAAGCAGGACGGCGAGATGGGCGGGCCGGTTCGGTGCCGCTTCCGCGGCGGTGACGTTGGCGTTGTACGGCGTCCTCCAGGCAGTGGACGGGGTCGCCCTCAAGCAGGCCGTGAATGCGTGGGCGAGCGCCCCGGCCGCCGAGAAGGCGGCGCGCTTCGCGAGCGCCGAGGTCATCCGCTGGCTCGAGTGGGGGGTGAGGAGCTACCAGGACTTCGCCCTGGGCCTTGCTTTGCTCCTGTTCGCAGTCGCCGCCGTGCGAACAGCTTGGATGCCGCGGCCGATAGTCCACCTGATGGGGCTTTCCGGCCTCAGCTACCTGGTGCAGGGCTGGGTCGTCGGCTCAGTGGGCTTCTCTCGAGCGGAGTCGATCGCAATCGTGCTGGCCTTCGTCCTTGACGTGTCGTGGATGATCTGGCTGGTCGTGGTCGCCTGGCGGATGCAGGACTCGGAGGCCTCGTCGCTCGGTCGATGAAGGCCTGGACGGGCGCTGGTCACCTTCGACATCACCGGGCCGCGCCGACGCGTGGCCGACCATCGGTCCCAGCCACAACACCCTGCACAGCACCTGCGGCTGATCCGACACCCTGCCTTCGACCAGCCGCGGAGCGCAGCGGCCGTCACATGGGGCGGCTTACCGCGACGTCGAAATGCCTGTCTGATCAGTGATCACTGATGCGATGTGGGACCGGATCGTGCCGCTGATGCCGGCCGATCCGGTTCGCGGACGACGGTGGTCCGGCCACCGCCGCACGCTCGAGGCCATCGCGTGGGAGTACCGCACCAACTCGCCCTGACGGGACCTCCCCGACGAGCTCGGCTCGTTCCGGACCGCTCACAAGCGGCTGATCAGGTGGACCGTCGACGGCACGTGGGAGAAGATCTTCGTCGCCGTCCTCAGGGCGGCGGATGCCGTCGACGACATCGGCTGGACCGTGTCGGTCCACTCCACCGTCGTCCGGACCCACCAGTACGCCGCCGGAGCACTCACAAGGGGCCGAAGGCCGAAACGAGCCGGCCGACCACGCGCTCAGACGCTCTCGCGGCGAGCACCAAGATCCACCTGGCCGCAGACGGCCATGCACAGCCTCTGGCTCCGGCCGTCACAGCGACCAGGCCGGTGACGCGCCCGCCTTCGAGACGGTGACGGCCCGCATCCGGGTGCCGCGACCCGGCCCTGGCCGGCCCCGGACCCGCCCCACCATGGTCCTGGCCGCCCGGGCCTACTCATCCCGCGCGATCCGCGGCCACCTGCGCCGGGGCCGACAAGGTGGGCGCCCGCCCGGCTTCGATGCGGATGCCTCCAAGCAGCGCAACACCGTTGAACGGTGCATCGACCGCCTCAAGCAGTGACGCGCCCTGGCCGCATGAACCGACAAACTCGCGATCGCCTACCAGGCCGCACTCCACCTCGCCGCCATCCTCATCCGGGCACGGCGCCGACCAAGGAGACACAACCTGGACGGCCTCGCCGCCCCACCCAAGAGCATGTCGACGCCCACCACTGCCCGACCCCCGCGCCCGGCCTGCCGACGGAGCCAGCGGTTGAAGGCCTGCGGCCACCCATCCCACCTCGCCGTTCCCGGTAAGCCCGGCACGGGCGCCACCGGGCACGGTCCCGCGAGCAGGGCCACTGACATGGCCGATCCCGGCGATTTTCCCGGTGAGACGCACCCACCGCCCGGCGACTCTTCCACCTGACCGCACCGCCACCACCACCTCGAGGAGTTCCCTTGCTCTCCGGCACCCCCCGCACCTTCATCGGCTCAACCACCTTCGAGGTCACCGGT
>NZ_JBITGJ010000135.1:0-15563 GCF_044456925.1 Streptomyces sp. NPDC050743 | reverse complement strand
GCTGGGTAGACCAGCGGCCACGCCACGCCCGAATCCGCAACTCAACCCCGACACCGCCTGCCCGACCCCGAAACGATCACACCGGAATCAAGCCGGTGGATCCGGGCTCAGTACGCCAAGGATGTCGACGACTTCAGCCGTTCCTGAACCTGAGCCGCTCCTGCTTCTTCAGGCTGCTCGATGCTGTCCAGGTCGGTGAGGAGTCGCTCAACGTCGGCCACGAGCGATCCATAGACATGCCATGCGTTCAGATTGCTCAATGCCCCGCGCTCGATCAGACCGGTCACCGCGGCATGCCAGGTCAACATGCGATCGATCACTGTGCGCAACTGCCTTTGGGCGTCGCCTTGGTTTGCGTCGGCCGCCACCCCGACAGCGGCATATGTGGTGAACACCTGCCCCGCCAACTCGAGTGCTTCCCCGTACCGGACAGCGAACTCCTGCTTCAGGCCGTGGCCGGTGTCCTGGTCGATGTTGTCGGCCAGAGTCCTGGCGATGCCTCGAACCTGGAACGACGCCGTATGGAGAACCTCCAGGGCGTACGCGTGGACATCGGACATGTGGTGCCGGCGGGCGGCTGCACGGGCGTTCCAGCGAAGGCTTTCGGCTGCCTTCCGCACCTCGTCGCGGGCTTCCGCGACTTGCTGCTCCAGCTCTCGCGTCCTCTCCAGCCAGATGTGCGCGCGACTTGGAGACCGGCCTTCCGTCAAGCCACGGCCCATGTCCTGCAACAGCGTGCCCATGCAGCGGGCCAGACTGCGCACAGCGGTGTCGGACTGACCGAGGTACGTCGGCGGAAAGACCAGGGCGTTTATCGCGATTCCCACCATGGCGCCGCCAAGGGTGGAGACAACGGGGACGACCACATGTCCCACCGGAGCGGCAGCGGCAGCCGTCAGGCTGATCACCGCGGTCGAGGCGACTTGGAGGCGGTCCTCGCCGTTGCGACGTCCACCGCTGACCAGCACCACCATCAGGACGGCCACGATGGCTCCAGCGGTGGCGCCGAGCAACCAGGCGGCGGCGACGGCCAGGGACACGCCTGATACCTGGATCGCCACCCGGCGCACAGCATGGACCACCGAACTGTAGACCGTGGACGCATTGGCCATGACCAACGCCGTGCCCACGCCCAGGAACTGTTGCTGCCCTGGTAGCCACAAGGCGATGAGCCGCCATGTGAGCACCGCTGCGATCAGGCTCTTCACGCCATGACTCAGGACGTACCCACCCCTGCTCGCGCGGATCGTGCTCATCCCGCGCAGTGCGGTCGTCCAGGTCTGTGGTGTTGCTCCTGCGATTCCACGGCGCATGCCGAGGAGAAAATGATCCATATCGCTGTTCCGCCGGTGGGGCATCTCGATGACGTCAGGTGCTGCTTGTCGCGGTGTCGTACGTGGCCGCGACGAGACCGCTGGTTTTCACCCGTTTGCCGGATGCTTCGAGCATTTCACCGCAGAACCGGCAAAACTACGGCGAAAGCATGGAAATATCGGGTGCCGGTTTGTGGTATCCACGAAGCCCTGTCATGAGCGACGCGGCAAGGACACCCGGGTGGCGCCGGCCGAGCTGTCCGTCCGGCACTTTGCGCTTCCCACTACAAGAGGTACTGTTTCCTGACGAAAAGAGGCAAATGTTAGGGTCGGCCTTGTGGAATCCGCGAACCCTGCTCCACCGGTGCGGCTCTCGAATGGGGCCCGGGAGGCCGTCGCCCTGATCTGCGCGCGCATCACCGAGGACCTGCCGGAGATCAGTCACGATGTCGTCCGGGGAATCCGGGCCGAGATTCCCGAATACGCCGTCGTGTCGACGGAGGAACACCGCGAGTTCGTGGTCCACGAGGGTCGCATGCTGCTGGCCGGCATCGCCGAGCAGAGCCTGCCGGGGGACGAGGAGATCGCGCACGCCCGGGAACTCGGCCGACGGCGTGCCCAGCAGGGCCTGCCTCTGGAACTGATGCTCGGCGCCTACCACATCACCTTTCGCGAGGCCTGGAACACGATCCTGCGGCAGGCCACGACCGACCACCCCGAGCACGTCGGCGACCTGACGCATCTGGTCACCCTCATCTGGACCTGGATCCGGATCCTCACTGGCAACGCCTCCGAGGCCTACAGCGAGGAACTCCAGCGCGCCCAGGTCACCCGCGCCACACTCGCCCACCGGCTGCTCGCAGCGCTCACCGCCGACCCCGTCCAGTTGGAGCAGGCGGCCCCGCCGGCCCAGGCGCTCGGCTACCAACCCGACGGCGAGTTCCAGGCGCTGTGCCTCCCCGCCGAGGACTGGCCGGACGACCGCACCGAACAACTGCGCAATCGACTGACCGCTCTGCCCGGCGAACTCCACTGCGCCACCGCCGGCACCCGCCTCCTGGTCCTGGGCCAGCGGCACGACCCGGACGCCGTCACCGCGGCCGCCGCCGCAATCCCGTCACGGCGGGACGCCGGCGCGATCGGCACCGGCATGCCCCGGCCCGGCCTGGCCGGGGCGGCGGACAGCATCATCGACGCGACCCGGGCGCTGTCCCGGGCGGGCGGGCAGTCCGGCGTCGTGCACTTCGCCGACGCTTGGCTCGCCGCCAGCCTCGGCGAGCAGGCCACTCGCTTGGCCCCGCTGTTCACCAAGGCCGTGTCCACCTCGCGCACGGACCCCCACCTGGCCCAGGCCGTGGTCGCATTCGCAGACCACGGTCTGTCGGTGGCCGCCGCGGCCCGCGGACTGCACTTGCACCCGAACTCGCTGGCTTACCGGCTCAGCCGGTGGCACGAACTCACCGGATTCGATCCGCGCACGGGCGACGGACTCGTCGCATCCCTGGTCGCGCTCCGCCTCTATCCCACGACCTAGCTGAATTGACCTGAGGCGTTGCTGACGCGGCTGATCGGTGGGTGCGGCGCCCTGGTGATGGCGCCGTGTCGCGTCACGGGTACGTCATCCTCGGTTACCCGTGTCAGGCCGCCGTAGCACTTTGTCCGGAATGCGGCACCGCGCCCATCAGGAGAAAGACTACGAGAACTTGTAGTCGGGCACCGCTGGGCCGTCGTCGCCCGAACCTAGATTGGCACATGTAGGTAATCGACCCGCAGTCCAGCGAAGGTGGCCGGCCGTTTCCAGATGGTCTGGTCCTCGCTATCCACTGCCGTCGCCGAGCGGCACTTCGCCGTCGCATTCTCACAAGGAGCCGTTGTGTCTCGACTTCCCTACCCCGACCGGCAGGCATTCCCCAAGGAACTGCGCGACTTCCTCGACCAGTTGCCGCAGCACGCAGCATTCGACATGCTGTCGCACTCGCAGGCCACCGTTGAGGTCTTCCTCCGGCAGGGCCAGGCGCAATTCACCCAGCTGGCACTCTCCCCACGAAACCGCGAACTGGCCATTCTGACCACAGCCAGCGCAACGGACTGCGCATACGAATTCACGCAGCACGTGCCGATCTCAGCATCCGTCGGCGTGCCGGACGCCGTACGGGATGCGATCAAGCGCAAGGACTTCAACGCTCCGGAGCTCCCCGACGACGATCGCGCCATCATTCGCTTTGTGGCCGCCGTCGTCGCCGCTCCGACCGTTTCCGGCGAGATCCTCTCCGCCGTCGAAGAGCGCCTCACTTCACGCGAGATTCTCGAGATCATGCAGGTGACCGGCTTCTACTGGTCCTTCGGGCGGGTTTGCACCGTTCTCGAGGTGGAGGTCGAGAAGGATCACGGCGACGCCGTGATCGACGCCAGTCGGCGAATGTAGCTACCGGCGCCGCGTCGTCTCGGTGACAGACGTCAACCGTGCCGTTGCCCGCATGGCAGGCCCGGACGCCGGCTTTCAATCCTTCATGCATCGTCCGGAGCGATGCACACCACCCCCAGGGAATTGCACACCATGAACACCGTGGACGCGGAATCGTTCCGCAACGTGACCATCGTCGGCGCAGGCGTCATCGGCATGTCCTGGGCCGCCCTGTGCCTCGCCCACGGATGCGAGGTCATTATCAGCGACCCGGCCCCCACAACGGAGAGCCAGGTGTGTGTAGGCCTGGCCGACATCGCCTCCACGCTGGAAGAGCTCGGTAGGAGGACCGCCGATCTGACTGCCCGTCTGCGTTTCGAGGCCGATCTGGCCGCCGCGGTGGCCGACGCCGACGTAGTGCAGGAGAACGGTCCGGAGCGCCTGGAAATCAAGCACCAGATATGGGCCACCATCGAGGAGAACGCTCCCGCCCATGCGCTCTTCGCCACCTCGACCTCCGGTCTTCCGGCCGGCGAGATCGCCACGGTCCTCAAGCGGCCCGAGCGCCTGATCGTCGGCCACCCGTTCAACCCGCCGCACCTGGTGCCGCTTGTCGAGATCGTTCCGGGCAAGCGCACCTCCGAGGAGACCATTGAGAGGGCACGCGCCTTCTACAGTGCGCTGGGCAAGAAGCCCCAGGTCCTGCGCAAGGAAGTTCCGGGTTTCGTCGCGAACCGTCTGCAGGCGGCCTTCTTCCGCGAGTGCGTCCATCTGGTAGCCGAGGGAGTCGTGACCGAGCAGGAACTCGACGAGCTGGTCACCTCCTCGATCGGCCCGCGCTGGGCGGTTGCCGGGCCCTTCCAGAGCTTTCATCTCGGCGGTGGATCCGGCGGGTTCGCTCACTTCCTCTCGCATCTCGCGCCCGCGATGGAGCAGAGCTGGAAGTACCTGGGAAACCCGACGTTCGACGAGGCCACGGTCAAGCTCCTGAGCGAGCAGGCCGAGGCCTACCTCGGTGACCGCCCCATCGAGGAACTCGCCGCTCACCGGGACCGGGCGCAGATCGCCCTCATGCGAGCGCTGGGTGGGCTTCCGCCCGCTTCCACCCGGTAGAGACGCTATCGGCGATCTCGACCTCCAGGGCGCCCTGACGCCACCGCGGCGGCCGGTGTGCGAGACCGCCCGCCGAGGCCGGGTCGAGGCGCGGGGGACGGTACGCCCCGCACCGCAGCGGGTGCGCGGCGCAGCATGTCGATCCGCCTCAGGGTGGAGCGCCCGCCGAGCGGGCTGGACCTGCCCAGAGCTCGGGCACTCCGGCCGGCAGCGGTGGCCGTCGGCCGGGCGCGCGGGCGCGGTGACCGGGCCCATCCGGGCGACCAGCACCTCGGCACTGTCGAGCGCCGTGACCAGCTCGTCCTCGATGTCGCCGGCCTCGCTCACCTCGGCGCAGCGGGTCGTAGTGGCCGCCCAGCGCCATCAGATGGATGCCGCGCTGCCCGGCGAGGAGGTTGACCGCCTCCAGGAAGCTGGTGACGACCGTCAGCGGCGTGATCTCGCGAGCCGCAGCCGGCGGGCCATCTCCAGGACGGTGGTGAGTCGTCGAGGAGGACCGCCATGCCGGGCTCGATGTGCCGCATGGCGTGCGCGGCGAGCGCGGCCTTCCGCGGGCGCACGGTCATCAGCCGTCGAGCCCTCGGTTCCGGGTCCGGCGTGCCTGGCGGCCAAGGCATCGGTGCAGGTCGTGAACGTGGGCCTGGCGCCGACCAGCAATCCTGGTCACACTGCGGGCATGGGCGAACCCGGGCTGTTCACGCCGAACTCCGTGACCTGGCAGATGCACGGCGACCCCATGATGTGGGTCGCCGGCGTCCGCGCGCTGTACCTCCAGGCCCTGCATCCCCGCGCCGTTCGCGGCGTCATGCAGAACTCCGACTTCCGGCGCGACGCCTGGGGCCGGCTGATGCGCACCGCGAACTTCGTCGGGACGACGACGTACGGCACGACCGAGGCGGCCGAGAGAGCCGGCGCCCGGGTGCGGAAGATCCACAGCATGCTGACGGCGACCGACCCGGACACCGGCGAGCGATACGGCGTCGACGAACCCGCGCTGCTGCTCTGGGTGCACTGCGCGGAGATCGACTCCTATCTGCACGTCCTGCGCCGCTCCGGCTTCCCGCTCACCGATACGCAGGCCGACCGTTACATAGCCGAACACCGGGTCAGTGCCCGTCTGGTGGGCCTCGACCCGCAGACCGTGCCGGCGAGCCGGGACCAACTCGCCGCGTACTTCGAAAAAGTGCGGCCGGAGTTGGCGGCGGGACCCGAGGCACGCGAGGTGGACGACTTCCTGCTCCGACCTCCGACGCACCCCCTTCTGGTCCCGGCGCGCGAGGTGCTGTGGCGGCGCGTGGCGCACCTGGCGTACGCCGCTCTGCCGCCGTACGCCCACGAGTTGTACGGCAGACCGGCTCCCGCACCCGCCGTCGTCACACGCCGGCTGCGGGCGACGGGCGCGCTGCTGCGGTGCGTTCCCGCACGTGTGCGCTGGCAACTGCCGCCCAAACACATCCTGCGGGCCATGGCGCGGCTCGGACCGGGGGCGCGTCCGGCACCGTACAAAGTCGGGCGATAGGCCGCCATACTGGACGAGCAGGGGGGTGTGGCGTGGATCGGGTCGGCGCGGTGGGGCGCGGTCCCGAGCCGGCCTTCCGGCGGCGGGGCGGACGGCGACGGGGGCGGCGGATCGCTATGGGGGAGAACAGGCTGGTTCAGGGCCGGTACCGGCTGCTCGACGTGATCGGGCGGGGCGGAATGGGCGAGGTGTGGCGGGCCCGGGACGAGCCCCTGGGGCGGCAGGTCGCCGTGAAGTGCCTCAAACCGCTCGGCCCGTACCACGATCCGTCCCTCGCCCGTGTCCTGCGCGAGCGCTTCCGCCGCGAGGCCCGGGTGGCCGCCGGCCTCTCGCACCGCGGGGTGACCGTCGTCCACGACTTCGGCGAGTCCGACGGGGTCCCGTATCTGGTGATGGAGTTCCTGGAGGGCCGCGACCTCAGCAGGCTGCTGCAGGACAACAAGGGTCATCCGCTGCCGGTTGAGGACGTGGAGGACATCGCCGCACAGGTCGCCGCCGCTCTCGCCTACACCCATCGACAGGGCGTCGTCCACCGTGACCTGAAACCCGCCAACGTTGTCCGGCTGACCGACGGGACCGTGAAGATCTGTGACTTCGGCATCGCCCGCCTCGGCCACGACATCGGCTTCACCGCCCGGCTGACCGGCACCGGCGTCGCGCTGGGCACCCCGCACTACATGTCCCCGGAACAGATCGGCGGCGACGCGGTGGACCAGCGCAGCGACCTGTACTCGCTGGGCTGCGTGCTGTACGAAATCGCCACCGGGGCACCGCCGTTCGATCTGGAGGACGCCTGGGCGATCCTCATCGGCCACCGCGACACCCCACCGCGGCCCCCACGCGAACACCGCCCGGAACTGCCCGGTCACCTGGAGCGGATCATCCTCGACCTGCTGGCCAAACGGCCCGAGGAACGGCCGTACGACGCGGGGGAGTTGGTCCGCCGGCTCCGAGGCGGGCGCACCACGGGCGCCCTTCCGGGGACCGTCGAATCCCCGCTCCCGGACGCCGGGGGCCGGAGCCGGCCGCCGGCCTGGACTCACGGCATGACCACCGGCCCCAAGGCGCTCGGCACCGGCCTCGGAGCGCTGCCGCCGGTGTCGGGGGCGATGCTGTCGTGCCGGTGGGCTGCCGCACCCCCTGCGGAGCGCAGCGCGCGGCACCGCGAGGCCGTCCGGCTCGCCGGGCTCGGCCGGTGGGCCGAGGCGGGCGAGGCGCACCGGGCCGTGGCCGCCGAACGGGCCGCCCTCCTCGGCCCCGACCACCCCGAGACCCTGGCCGGCCGCTACGAGGCGGCCTTCGCCCTCGTCCGCGCCGGCCGGGTCGCCGAGGCGCTGGCCGCCTACACGGACGTCGCCGAGGCCAGAGCGCGCGTGCTCGGCGCCGACCATCTCGACACCCTCGCCGCCCGCCAGGAGACGGCCTACGCGCTGAGCCGGCTGGGCCGCCACTTCGAGGCCCACCAGGTCTACGCGGAGGTGCTGGCCGCCCGGGTGCGCACCATGGGCCCCGACCACCCCGACACCCTGCGCTGCCGCCACAACCTCGCCTGCACCCTCGGCCGGCTCGGCCGTCTGGACGACGCCCGCCGTACGGCGCTGGAGGTGGCCGCCGCCCGGGCCCGGGTGCTCGGTGCCGACCACCCGGACACCCTGGTCTCGCGCTGCGAAGTCGCCTACGTCCAGGGCCAGTCGGGCCGGTGGCAGGAGGCGCTGCGCCTCTACCGCGAGGTCGCCGAGGCCAGAGCGCGCGTGCTCGGCGCCGACCATCCCGACACCCTCGCCGCCCGCTACGAGACCGCCCTCAGCCTCGGCCGCCTCGGCCGCAGCGCGGACGCCCTGCGCCTGTACCGCGAGCTGATCGTGGACCGCACCCGCGTCCAGGGCCCCACCCACCCCGAGACCCTGCGCGCCCGGCACGGCCTCGGGGTCAACCTCGGCCGGCTCGGCCGCTGGGAGGACGCCCTGACCGAGGCCCGGGACGTCTGTCTGCTGCGCGAGCAGGTCCTCGGGCCCGCGCACCCCGACACCCTCGTCAGCCGCCGCGAGATCGCGGTCGCCCTCGGGTGGCTGGGCCGCTGGGCGCAGGCCCTCACCGAGTACCGGCAGGTCGCCGCCACCCGTGAGCAGACCCTCGGCCCCGACCACCCCGACACCCTCACCGCGCGCGGCGACGAGGCCCACTGCCTGGAGCGCCTCGGCCGCAGCACCGAGGCCGGCGAGCTGTACCGCAGGGTCGCGGCGGTCCACCGACGGCATGCGTCCGGCGCGGGCTGAGGGAGGACGCCCGCCGGCGGCTACCTGACCTGGGTCGTGTGAGGTGGGGTGGCGGGTCGGCGTCGCTGATTCGGGCGTGTGAGCGAGGGTGCCGGCACAAGACGATGCACAAGGGCGTGTGAGGGACCGTCCGCCTTCGGTCCATGATCAAGACCGCGCGATCCGAGCCGCCCACGCGCAGCCCCCCGGCCTTCGCCCGGGTCCGGAGGCCGCCTGCCCCGGGCGCCCCCACCCGACGCCGCCCCGCCCGTCGGCGACGCGACTGGCCCCGCCCGAGGCCGCCAGCCTCTGCTCGATGCCCCGGCCCGTGCCTCTGCCCGATGCCGCCTGGCCCCGCCCGAGGCCGGCCCCCAAGCCTCCCGGCCCCCAAGGCCCCCACCTCCAGCCGACACCCCCCGACCGCCGGACGCCACCCGCCCCCGGCCGGGGGCGTACCTCTGGCCGTCATGGATCACCACGTGTTACGAAGAACCATGCCTGCCAACGAGCACACCCGCACATACGACGCCGTCATCGTCGGCGGAGGACACAACGGCCTGGTCGCCGCCGCCTATCTGGCCCGGGCCGGCCGTTCGGTGCTGGTGCTGGAGCGGCTGGACCACACCGGCGGTGCCGCGATCTCCACCCGCCCCTTCGCCGGCGTCGACGCCCGGCTCTCGCGCTACTCCTACCTGGTCAGCCTGCTGCCGCAGAAGATCGTGCGCGACCTCGGCCTGGAGTTCCGCGTCCGCTCGCGCACCATCTCCTCGTACACCCCGGCGGAGCGGGACGGCCGGCCCACCGGACTCCTCGTCGGCGGCGGGGAGGAGCGCACCAGGGAGGCCTTCGCCCGGCTGACCGGCGGCGAGCGCGAGTACCAGGCCTGGCAGCGCTTCTACGGCATGACCACGCGCGTCGCCGAACGCGTCTTCCCGACCCTCACCGAGCCCCTGCCCAGCCGCGACGAACTGCGCCGCCGCATCGACGACGAGACCGCCTGGCGGGCCCTGTTCGAGGAGCCGATCGGCGTCGCCGTCGAGGAGAACTTCACGGACGACCTGGTCCGGGGCGTGGTGCTCACCGACGCCCTGATCGGCACCTTCGCCGACGCCCACGACCCCTCCCTCGCGCAGAACCGCTGCTTCCTCTACCACGTCATCGGCGGCGGCACCGGCGCCTGGGACGTGCCCGTCGGCGGCATGGGCGCCCTCACCGACGCCCTGGCCGCCGCGGCCCGTTCGGCGGGCGCGGTCCTCGCGACCGGGCACGAGGCGGTCCGGATCGCCACCGACGGACACACCGCCGAGGTCACCTACCGCACGGCCGACGGCGAGGGCGTCGCCGCCGCCCGGCACGTCCTGGTGAACGCCTCCCCGCAGGAACTGGCCGCCCTCACCGGCGACCCGTCGCCCGAGCCCGCCGAAGGCGCCCAGCTCAAGGTCAACATGCTGCTCACCCGGCTGCCCAGGCTGCGCGACCCGGCCGTCGACCCGCGCGAGGCCTTCGCCGGCACCTTCCACATCGCCGAGAGCTACCGGCAGCTCGCCACCGCCCACGCCCAGGCCGCCGCCGGTGAACTACCCGCCGTACCGCCCTCGGAGATCTACTGCCACTCCCTGACCGACCCCACCATCCTCGGCCCCGACCTCGCCGAGCGCGGCTACCAGACCCTTACGTTGTTCGGTCTGCACACGCCGGCCCGGCTCTTCGACCGGGACAACGACGCCGTACGCGAGGAGCTGCTGAAGTCCACCCTCGACCAGCTCGACGCCCACCTCGCCGAACCCCTCGGCGACTGCCTGGCCACCGACGCCGACGGCCGCCCCTGCATCGAGGCGAAGACCCCGCTCGACCTGGAGAGGGACCTCAGGCTGCCCGGCGGCAACATCTTCCACCGGGCCCTGTCCTGGCCGTACACCCAGGAGGGCACGGGCCGTTGGGGCGTGGAGACCCCGCACGCGAACGTCCTGCTGTGCGGCGCGGGCGCGGTGCGCGGGGGAGGGGTGAGCGGGGTGCCGGGACACAACGCGGCGATGGCGGTGCTGGAGGCCACCGCGTAACCGACGCCGAAGCCCGCAAAGAATCTGACGGGACGTCAGAAAAGCTCTTCCGTCGTCCGGCCGGCTGCGGCATCCTGCGCCCATGCAGACGGAGCTGAGCAGGAAACTGGGAGTCGAGCACGCCGTCTTCGGCTTCACGCCGTTCCCCGCCGTCGCCGCGGCCATCAGCCGGGCCGGCGGCTTCGGTGTGCTCGGCGCGGTCCGCTACACCGCCCCCGACGACCTCAAACGCGACCTCGACTGGCTCGACGCGCACGCCGGCGGCCTGCCCTACGGGCTCGATGTCGTCATGCCCGCGAAGAAGGTCGAGGGAGTGACCGAGGCGGACGTCGAGGCGATGATCCCGGAGGAGCACCGGCGGTTCGTGCGGGACACCCTCGCCCGCTACGGCGTCCCCGAGCCGGCCGAGGGAGAGGCGTCCGGGTGGCGTATCACCGGCTGGATGGAGCAGGTCGCCCGCTCCCAGCTCGACGTCGCCTTCGGATATCCGATCAAGCTGCTGGCCAACGCCCTCGGCTCCCCGCCCGCCGACGTCGTCGCCCGCGCCCACGACCGGGGCGTGCTGGTCGCCGCGCTCGCGGGCAGCGCCCGGCACGCCCGCAAGCACCGGGAGGCGGGCATCGACATCGTCGTCGCCCAGGGCTACGAGGCCGGCGGCCACACCGGCGAGATCGCCACCATGGTGCTCACCCCCGAGATCGTCGAGGCCGTCGACCCGCTGCCCGTCCTGGCCGCGGGTGGCATCGGCAGCGGACAGCAGGTGGCGGCGGCCCTCGCACTCGGCGCTCAGGGTGTGTGGCTGGGCTCTGTATGGCTGACCACCACAGAAGCGGACCTGCACTCGACCGCCCTGACCCGCAAGCTGCTCGCCGCCGGGTCCGGCGACACCGTCCGCTCCCGTGCCCTCACGGGCAAGCCCGCACGCCAGCTCCGCACCGAGTGGACCGACGCCTGGGACGACCCGGCCGGACCCGGCACCCTGCCCATGCCGCTGCAGGGGCTGCTCGTGGCCGAGGCGGTCTCCCGGATCCAGAAGTACGAGGTCGAACCGCTGCTCGGTACGCCGGTCGGGCAGATCGTCGGCCGGATGAGCAGCGAACGCAGCGTCGAGGCCGTCTTCGACGACCTCACCCGCGGCTTCGAGAAGGCCGTGGACCGCATCAACCGCATCGCTGGAAGGAGCGGCACGTGACCAGCACGCCTCCCGCCGGATTCTGGGCGCAGGCCGCGCAGAACCCCGACCGCCCGGTCCTCGTCGCGCCCGACGGCGAGGAGTGGACCGCCGGACGGCTGCTCGGCGCCGCCAACCGGCTCGTCCACGGGCTGCGCGCGGCCGGCCTGGAGCGCGGCGACGCCTTCGCCGTCGTCCTGCCGGGCGGCGTCGAGTTCGTCACCGCCTACCTGGCCGCCACCCAGGCCGGCCTCTACCTGGTCCCGGTCAACCACCACCTGGTCGGCCCCGAGATCGCCTGGATCGTCGCCGATTCCGGCGCCAAGGTGCTCATCGCCCACGAGCGGTTCGCCGCCGCCGCGCGCTCCGCCGCCGACGAGGCGGGACTGCCCGCCACCCACCGGTACGCGGTCGGCGAGGCCGAGGGCTTTCGACCGTACACCCAACTGCTCGACGGGCGACCGGGGTTCGCGCCCGAGGGCCGGGAACTCGGCTGGGTCATGAACTACACCTCCGGTACGACGGGACGCCCGCGCGGCATCCGCCGCCCGCTGCCCGGCAGGGCCCCCGAGGAGGCCTATCTGGGCGGCTTCCTCGGGATCTTCGGCATCAAGCCGTTCGACGACAACGTCCACCTCGTCTGCTCACCGCTGTACCACACGGCCGTCCTGCAGTTCGCGGGCGCGTCCCTGCACATAGGCCACCGCCTGGTCCTGATGGACAAGTGGACCCCCGAGGAGATGCTCCGCCGCATCCAGACCCACCGGTGCACGCACACCCATATGGTCCCGACCCAGTTCCATCGGCTGCTGGCCCTCCCGGACGAGGTGAAGGACCGCTACGACGTCACATCCATGCGGCACGCCATCCACGGCGCCGCACCCTGCCCGGACCACGTCAAACGGGCGATGATCGACTGGTGGGGGCACTGTGTGGAGGAGTACTACGCGGCCAGCGAGGGCGGCGGCGCCTTCGCCACCGCCGAGGACTGGCTGAAGAAGCCCGGTACGGTCGGCAAGGCCTGGCCCATCAGCGAACTGGCGGTCTACGACGACGACGGCAACCGGCTCCCGCCCGGCCGACTCGGCACCGTCTACATGAAGATGACCACCGGCGGCTTCTCGTACCACAAGGACGAGGCCAAGACCCGCAAGAACCGCATCGGCGACTTCTTCACCGTCGGCGACCTCGGCTACCTCGACGAGGACGGCTATCTCTTCCTCCGCGACCGCAAGATCGACATGATCATCTCCGGCGGGGTGAACATCTACCCGGCCGAGATCGAGTCCGTGCTGCTGTCCCACCCGGCCGTCGCCGACGCGGCCGCCTTCGGCATCCCGCACGACGACTGGGGCGAGGAGGTCAAGGCCGTGGTCGAACCGGCCCCCGGGCACGAGCCGGGCCCGGCCCTCGCCGCCGCCCTCCTCGACCACTGCGCCGAGCGGCTCGCCGGCTACAAGCGGCCCAAGAGCGTCGACTTCATCGCCGAGATGCCCCGCGACCCCAACGGCAAGCTCTACAAGCGGCGGTTGCGGGACCCGTACTGGGAGGGGCGCATGCGGCCGGTGTGACCTGGGCGCGACACGGTGCCGGTGAGGTGTATCTCCTTGGCGGCCACCGTCACGGGACCGGCGGTCTCCGCGTACAGGTCGAGTGCCACCGGTCCGCCGGCGACTCCATGTGGTCTGCGCCGGCGGGGACCTTGACCTGTCTCCGCGGCGGACCCAGGATCATGAGCCATGACCCAGGGACACGGCAGCACGGTCGACGGGGTGCTGCGCCGCAGCGCCCGGCGCACCCCGGCCCGCCGCGCGGTGGAGTACGGCGAGCGCCGCTGGACGTACGAGGAACTCGACGACGCCGTCTCCCGCGCGGCCTCGGTGCTCCTCGCGGAGGGCCTCACACCCGGCGACCGGGTCGGCGCCTACGGCCACAACTCCGACGCCTACCTGATCGGCTTCCTGGCCTGCGCCCGTGCGGGCCTGGTCCATGTGCCGGTCAACCAGAACCTGACCGGGGACGACCTGGCCTACCTCGTCGGCCAGTCCGGCAGCACCCTGGTCCTCGCCGACCCGGACCTGGCCGGCCGACTCCCGGACGGCGTACGGGTGGTGCCGCTCAGGGACGCCGAGGGCTCGCTCCTCGCCCGGCTGGCGGACGCACCGCCGTACGACGGGCCCGAACCGCGCACCGAGGACCTGGTGCAACTGCTGTACACCTCCGGAACGACCGCCCTGCCCAAGGGCGCGATGATGACCCACCGGGCGCTCGTCCACGAGTACCTGAGCGCGATCACCGCGCTGGACCTGAGCGCCGGCGACCGTCCGGTGCACGCCCTGCCGCTGTACCACTCGGCCCAGATGCACGTGTTCCTGCTGCCGTACCTCGCCGTCGGCGCGACCAACATCATCCTGGACGCGCCCGACGGGGACCGGCTGCTCGACCTGATCGAGGCGGGCCGCGTCGACAGCCTGTTCGCGCCGCCCACGGTGTGGATCGCGCTGGCGGGCCGGCCCGACTTCGCCACCCGCCGGCTCGACGGACTGGGCAAGGCCTACTACGGCGCGTCGATCATGCCCGTCCCAGTGCTGCAGCGGCTGCGCGAGCGCCTGCCGCGGCTCGCCTTCTACAACTGCTTCGGGCAGAGCGAGATCGGCCCGCTGGCCACGGTCCTCGGCCCCGACGAGCACGCGGGCCGGCTGGACTCCTGCGGACGGACCGTGCTGTTCGTGGACGCACGGGTCGTGGACGAGCAGGGCCAGGACGTGCCCGCCGGCACGCCCGGCGAGATCGTCTACCGCTCACCGCAGTTGTGCGAGGGCTACTGGGACAAGCCCGAGGAGACCGCCGAGGCCTTCCGGGACGGCTGGTTCCACTCCGGGGACCTCGCGGTGCGCGACGCCGACGGCTACTTCACGATCGTGGACCGCGTGAAGGACGTCATCAACTCCGGTGGCGTACTGGTGGCTTCACGCCAGGTCGAGGACGCCCTGTACACCCACGAGGCGGTGGCCGAGGCCGCTGTGATCGGCCTGCCCGACGAGCGGTGGATCGAGGCCGTCACGGCGGTAGTCGTCCTGCGCGGCGAGGTGACGGAGGACCAGCTCATCGCCCACGTGAAGGAGAAGCTCGCACCCTTCAAGGCGCCCAAACGGGTGCTGTTCGTGGACGAGTTGCCGCGCAACGCCAGCGGGAAGATCCTCAAGCGCGAACTGCGGGACCGCTTCAGCGGCTAGCCGAGGCCGTCGGCGGTCTTCGACGGCAGCAGGGCGTCGGCCAGCAATCGCCACTGGGGCAGCGCCGATTCGCCCGGCTCCACGCCGATCACCTGCACGGCGACGTGATCGGCGCCCGCCTCCACATGCCCGTGCAGCTTCCGTACGACCGTGTCCGGGTCGCCCCAGAACACGAGGTTGTCCACGAACCGGTCGCTGCCGCCGCCGGAGAGGTCGTCGTCGCTGTAGCCCAGCCGACGGAACTTGGCGATGTTGTAAGGGGTTTCGAGGTAGCCCTGCAGGTGCCGGCGCGCGAGGGCGCGGGCCCGGTCCGGGTCGGTCTCGAACAGCACGGCGTGCTCGACGGCCAGGAAGGCGTCCGGCCCGAGGACCTCCCGCGCCTGCGCGGTGTGGGTCGTGTTCACCGGGTTCCTCCGAGGATGCCCCGGCCTTCAGGCCGGGGAGGAATCGGACTCCTGCGGAGCAGGGCAGGGATAGCCGGATCGCCGTCAG
>NZ_JBITGJ010000134.1:0-15693 GCF_044456925.1 Streptomyces sp. NPDC050743 | reverse complement strand
CCGGCCGCCGGAAGGCGCGGTCGCAGGGCGGGTAAAACCGTCAAGCCTGCCGCAGCGATGTAGGCAGGAATCTCCTTCCCGAGGCTTGCCGAGGGAAGGGGAGAGCTTCAAGGTGATGGTGCCGTCGTCGGCATAGACCATGCCGACGGGCAGCGGAAGCCTCAGGTCACCGCGTTCGGCGGCGGCCTTGCGGGCGCCGTGCAGGCGTCCCGCCAGGATGTGCAGCTCGGCCTCGCTCATCGTGGACTTCAAACCGAGGACGAGACGGTCGTTGAAATCGCCCAGGTCATAGACGCCGTCGGCGTCGATCAGGAGGGTGTCGGTCAGGCGCGAACTCCAGCAGCCGGCCGAACTCGGCAGAGGAGCGGGCCAGCCGGGAGACCTCCAGTCCGAAGGCCGCGTCGGCCTCGCCGAGGCAGACCCGGGCCACCAGTTGCTGGAATCCGACCCGCAGCCCGGAGAACCGGCCCGAGGTGCGCCCAGGTCGGCGTCGACGACGCCGATGTCGGACTCTGCCCAGCGCAATTCCCTCGCCCGGTCGGCCAGCCCCCCGTACTGGCGGGCGGTCGACTCGGTGTTCTCCCGCACCTGCAGCAAGGTCGACTGCCGCACATAGATCAGCGCCAGCCTCGACCGGTGCGAGGGGGGTGATCTTCTGCAGTCCGCTCATCGACACCCGCCTGACCGCGCACACATGAGTCGACCATGTTCGCCACCAGCAGCGCGGCGGTCCGCGTCCAGTCCTCCACCGCAGTCACCGCCCGTCACCGATGCTCGGGCACCCAAGGCCGCGAAAAGGCGGGTGCCCTTCACGACGATCCTTCGTCTCCCGGCTCGATGCCACGCCTCGTGAGGGCATCTACCAGCGCAGACAGCGCACCGAGCCCGGCGGTCGCAAGCCGGTGCTCGTCCGGAGCAGGGCCGCGGTCTGTCCACGCCTGCGGGAGCGTCACCGTCACACCGTCACCGGCAGTGCAGATGAAGGCCAGACCGCTGGAGCGACGCACCGTGCGGCACACCCGCAACCGGCGCCCCGACAGCGGATGATACGGATGCGTGACCAGCAAGATGTCCTCTGACCACTCAACAACCAAGATCAGCCGTTAAATCGACACACCTGCGGCCGGTGACAACCCCGAACGCCTCGACGGCGAGGCGTCCTTCGCCGCCCTGTGCGGCACCAGCCCGATCGACTACGAGAACGCGTACTGGGCTGGCCTCACCATGGGACTGGCGCATAGGAAGGACCCCACAGTTCGAGGGGATTGACACTCGTCAACACGGTAATCCGCGCATGGAATTGAGAAGGAGAGTCGAAAGAGGCTGCAAAGTCGGTCATGTCGATGGATGTCGAGGCGGTCTGGTTCGAAGATCGGTTCAAGGAGAAGCCGCCGGGGGGTGCCCCTATGGGTTTCGTCAACCCGTGGGGGCGGGTTGGGGGTCGTAGAAGGTGCCGTCGCGGAGCATCGCGTAGAGCACGTCGGCTCGGCGTCTTGCGAGGCAGAGAAGGGCTTGGGTGTGGTGTTTTCCCTGGGCGATCTTCTTGTCGTAGTAGGCGCGGGAGGCCGGGTCGGCCAGGGCCGCGAACGCGGAGAGGAAGAAGGCCCGTTTGAGCTGCTTGTTTCCTCTCCGGGAGGGTTGTTCTCCGCGGATTGAGGATCCGGAGCTTCGGGTCGCCGGGGCGAGTCCTGCGTAGGCCGCGAGGTGGGCGGCAGTAGGGAAACTGCTGCCGTCGCCGACGTCGATGAGGATCCTGGCTCCGGTCCTGACCCCGATCCCGGGCATGGAGGCCAGGACTTTGGATAGAGGGTGGGTCTCCAGCAGTTCCTCGATCCGGGCGGCGAGGAGTTTGCGCTGGTCGAGCACGGTTTTCAGCTGGTTGGCGAGGCTGGGGACGATCAGCGCGGCGGCGTGGGTGCCGGGAACGACGACGGTTTGTTCGTCGAGCGCGGCGAAGACGTCGTCGACCAGGCGCTCGGCCATCCGCGGGGCTTTGGCGCGTATCAGATTGACCAGCCTGCGGCGTCCGGCCTTCCTCAACTGGGCGGGAGAGCCGAACTGGTCGAGTATCAGCAGCACAGCAGGATGCTGGATGCGCGGGCCCAGGACCCGCTCCAGCGAGGGATGGATCTGGGTGAGCAGGCCGCGCAGCCGGTTGCTGATGCGGGTCGCCTCGCCGGCGAGGTCGTCGTCGAAGCCGACGATCATTTCCAGCTCGGCGACGGTCTCGTCTTCCAGCTCGAGGGCGCGGAGCGTGTGGGGCATGGCGCGGGCTGCGTCCGCGATGATGAACGCGTCGCGGGCATCAGTCTTGGCCTCACCGGGGTAGAGATCGGCGATCCGCCGCATGGTCAGGCCCGGCAGATAGGCCACCTGGCAGCCCGTGGCTCGGGCGACGGTCAGGGGCAGGGCGCCGATGGAGGCAGGCTGGTCGACGACCACGAGCACGGTGCCGTGTTTGGCCTGCAGTTTCTCGAAGAGTTCCCGCAGCTTGGGTTCGCTGTTGGGTAGCCGCTTGTCGAAGGCTTTCTTCCCGGCCGGAGTGACGGCGGTGGCGTGGTGTTCGCCCTTGCCGACGTCCAGGCCCAGGAAGGCGCCGATGTCACTGGTGTCGATCACGTGCGTCCTCCGGTCGAGCGTCCCGGCCTCACCCGCGGCACCAGCTGCCGGCATCCACATTACGAAGAGCCTCCCAAGTCCCTTGCGGGAACCGGTGGTCATGCCCCTGACTTGTTGAATCGACCCCAGACGCCCGGTCTGCAGCCGTAGCGTCCAGGGTGCCGGTCGGCACTGGCTCGCATAGCTCCTTGCCGTCCTTGTGGGCTGGCTCTTGATTAGCGTGCCGCCGCCGTCCGGCACCCGCGCGGTGTGGCTCGACAGAGGCATGAATGTGCGTGATCGCTACTTCAAGTCAGGGTGCCCACCGCACACCTCTGTCCCATCAAGCACCAGGTCAGGATGCGCGTGATCACCATCGGGATCGACCCCCACAAGTCCTCGCACACCGCCGTCGCCATCGACACCGCAGGCCACAAGATCGGTCAGCGGAAGTTCGTCGTCAATGCCGGAACCTTCGGCCAGCTCGTTCGGTGGTGCGAGCAGTGGCCCGAACGCCGGTTCGCGGTGGAAGGCGCCGGCGGCCTCGGACGGACGCTCGCCCAGCAGCTGGCCGCCGCGGGCGAGGACGTCGTCGACGTGCCCTCGACCTTGTCAGCCAGGGCACGGCTGCTGGCCACTGGAGGTGACCGCAAGACCGACCCCGCCGATGCGCTTCACGTCGCCCAGGTCGCGCTGTTCCGCACCGACCTGCGCAAGGTCACCGCAGAGGATCAGTCCACGATCCTCCGCCTGCTGACCGAGCGGCACAACGACCTGGTCAACGAGCGCACCCGCACTATCAACCGCCTCCACGCGGTCCTGCGTGACCTGCTGCCTGGTGGCGCCCCCCACCCGGCTCTCGGCCGACAAGGCCGCCTCCTTGATGAAAGGCATCCGGCCGGTCACCGCGACGGACAGCTGCCGCCGCGACATCGCCCGCGATCTACTGGCCGACCTGCGCCGACTCGACCGTCAGGTCGGGGACAACGAAGCTCAGATGCGCGACGCTCTCGCCGCCTCCCGGACCAGCCTCATGTCGCTGCCCGGACTCGGCACGGTGCTGGCCGCGAAGGTCCTTGGCCACATCGGCGACATCAGCCGCTTCCCGACCGAGCACCACTTCGCCAGCTACGTCGGAAGCGCGCCCCTGGACGCCTCCAGCGGCAAGAACGTCCGCCATCGCCTCAACACAGGCGGCAACAGGGCTCTGAACAGCGCCCTTCACATCATCGCCATCTGTCAGATCCGCGATGGCGGTCGCGGCCAGGCGTACTACCTCCGCAAGATCGCCGAAGGGAAGACGCCCGCCGAAGCCCGTCGGGCGCTCAAGCGCCGCTTGTCCAACGTCGTCTACCGGATCATGAAACGCGATCAGAGAACCCAACTCGCCACAGCCGCTTGACACACAGAGGCGCTAATCAGCGGTCTACCAGTGCCTCCGGGACCGGTGACACCACCCCCCAGATCATGGTCAACAGGGGGGACCAGTCATGCCGGGCCCGGAGGCCGGGAACCCCATTGCGGGGCCGATCAAGAAGGTAATGGGGGTGCTGCAGTGTGCAAGCCCGGTGAGGGCGATGCTGATGTCAGGCCAGGGTTGAGAATCGTTGCACCAGCGAAACCACCAGCGCCACGAGGAGCGGCAGCGAGAAGAGGAAGCTGCGCTGCAGCCAGCGCTGCTGTCGTGCTCCGGGCGTCACCGCCACCCGCACGACCTCACGCACGGCCAGCAGGAGCATCAGTGCCACGGCCGTCAGCGCACCCACCACCGACCACGGCGTCCATGTCACTCGCGGGCCGTTCGGCCCCGGATCGGCGTTCGCCGGCTTGCCGTCCGGCTCCTTGCGCAGGGCATAGATCGTCGCGTCGTCGTTGGCGAAGGCCCTCTTCAGCTCCTGGCGTTGGTCCAGGGTTCGGATGAGCCGGGTCTTCCAGGTCGCCGAGTAGCCTGCGTTCAGTTCGAGACGGACCGCCTGGCTCTCGTTGATCATCAGATACGAGCGTGGGCCTGCGTCCTTGAGCGCCTTGACCAGGTTCGACACCAGCATCGGATCGGTGGGCGCGGGGGTCGGGACGTAGTGCACCTTCTCCATGTCGCGCGCGCCCCACGGCAGGGCGGGCGTCACGTCGTGCGCCGTGTCTTTGCTCATCCACAACAGACGCACCGTCGGATCGTCGCGGGCATACACGTAGTCCATCGCCGCGACCTCGCCGGTCTGCACACGCTCGAAGGACTCGTTGCCCCACCGCACCACTAGAAAGCCACCCATCAGCAACAAGCCCACCAGGAGCACCGCCAGCGGGGTCAGCCTGACCCGGACGCGGTTCCGCTCCGCCGCGGTGACACTCGTGTGCGGGAACAGCGCGAGACCGGCGAGCAGCGCGGTGCCGGGCAGGGCGAACATGAAGACGCGCAGCGCCATTTCGCCGCCGTAGGACTGCATGCCGAAGCCGAGGAACGGCGCGAAGGCGAGCACGGGTAGGGACCGCTCGCGATACTTGGCCCCGCGTCGGCGCCACCAGCCCCAGCAGGCCATCGCCATGACACCGCCGGCGAGCACCAAGCGTGCGTACAGCACGCGTTTGTGGGCCGAGCTGCCGCCGTTAATGCGTCCGGACACCGATGAGGACACATTGCTGCCGACGCCACCGAAACCGCCGAACAGCTCGTTGAAGTGGCCCGACCAGTACGGCTCGGCGACGAAGCCCACCCACACGGCGACCAGCACCGCGAACAGTATCGGAAGCCCGCGCAGTTCGCAGCGGCCGAGCAGCACAAGGGCGGTGAGGACGCCCAGCATCATGAAGGGCGTGAGCTGGTGGGCCGAGACGGTCGCCCCGAACAGGCCGATCACGACGAGCAGCAGCACCGTGCGCTGGCGGCGGTTGGCGGGCTTGACCTCCACCTCGCCCGGGCGCAGCCCGGTCCCCAGCACGCGCGGGGGCTGGAACCACACCAGCAGCATCGCGACGAAGACCAGATACAGCAGATAAGTGAAGCCCTGGGGGGAAAAGTAGTCCTGGCCAACCCAGTTGCCCATGACGAAGATCCAAGCGCCGGCCCACTTGGCGCGCCAGCCTGCCCGGATGGAGCGCATCAGCAGGAACATCGGTGCCAGATAGAGGAGTTGCATGACGACAGGCCACCAGCGAATGACCTCGGTCATGTCCGTGACGCCGCATGCCTGGGCGACGAAGGCGGCCGCGGCGAAGAAGCCGGGCCAGCTCCAGCGTGCGTCCAGGTAGGGCAGGGCGGAGCCCGTCCTGTCGATGTATTCCAGGAAGCCGAGGTGCTGCCAGGCCGTCGCGAACCGCGGCTCGGTCTCAATGACCGCGGGCAGCGCGTGCAGCGACACCACGGTCGCAAGAAGCGCGGCCAGCAGCAGCAGCCGGTGCTGCCGGTCCATCCACAACAGCGAGGCGAAGACGACGGTCAACAGGGCGGCGCCCAGCAGGGTGGGTTCGGGCAGGACAGATACCAGCCCGAGCCCGTCCATGCGGTCAAGGTCGCGGTCGTGCAGACCTAGGGCGGGCAGCCAGTACAACCCGAGCGCGGTGGCCAGCAGCACGGCCACCACGGTGGCGCCCGCCGTCACGCGCGCGTGCCCGGCGCTGTGAGGGAACGGATCTTGCGACGCATCACCCCGGGCCTGCTCGCCCTTCCTCGCATGCCGGCCCTTCTTCGCTCGGCGGACCTGCCAAGTCCGCCGGGCCTTTGGGGTGCACCTGGCCTGCGGGATTTGCCCGGATTGCCGATTCTGTGGGGGTTCCTTCGCATAGGAAGGCACCTCCGCCGCAGGAACACTCCCTGGTCCCGGCGGTGCCGTTCCCTCCTCCCCGCCTTCCGGCTTGTCGAGGGGCGGGGACGCCGCATGCGGTTCGTTCTGCGGCACGGGCAGCGCGAGGGAAGGCCTGCCGGTCCGCGTCGGGCGGCGGTCCGCGGCGTCCGTGTCCCGCCGCGGGCCGTTGGGCGAGGGCGTCCTGAAAGCAGGCGTGCCAGACCTCGGCTGCGCCTCGGGTCTGTGCTCGAGGTGGTCAGCGTCGGGCTGGACAGCGAGCGTCAGGGTGGTCGAGTCGAGGGAGGTGCGCAGTGCGCGGGCTGGTCCGCGGTGCGTCATTCCCTCACGGGGCCGCGTCGCCACATCGGCGGTGCCCAGGTCGGCCAGTTTCCCGTCCAATGCCGCGGAAACGGTTGCGGAGGGGCCGGCCCGGACGATCCGGTAGAGCCCGGGCGTTGCGATGGCCACGATCACCGAGAGGCTGCAGACCTCCGCAACACCCGCACCGGTCAAGCCCATTCGGGGGAGCAGCAGCAGCGTCAGCCCCAGCACCAGCACACACAGCAGGCCCTGGAGGTAGGCGAGTCCGGAGGTGCGGCTCTGTGCGCGCAGCACTGCGAAGTAGATCTCCATGACGACCCGCAGCAGCGCGCCGACCGCGAACCAGCGCAGCAGCGGGGTCGCCGCGTGGGCGTAGCCGTCACCGAAGACGTGCAGGATGAAGGGGGCCCCGAGGAACAGCAGCCCGCACACCGGCAGCATGATCCGGGCCATGCGCTTGAGCGCGGCCCGGGTGTTGGCGGCGAGCCGCGCCGGGGCGTGAGAGCCCTCGACGGTGAGCGAGGCGCCCATGTTGATGGCGAGCATGTTGACCGTGCTGCTGATGGTCAGGGCGATGTAGCAGTACGCGTTGTCGGCCGAGCTCACCTGGGCGGCGACGATCACCGGGACCAGGTAGACCACGGCGAGCGAGAACAGCGAGCCGGTGCAGTCGCCGGCCAGGAACCGGCCGATGTCGCGCAGCGTCGGCGGCTGGGTCTGGCCCTGCGTCGCCCTCATGTGCTGCGGCACAAGACGCCGGAGCACCAGCCAGCCGAGCGGCACTGCGGACGCGGCGATGGATGCCACCCACGACACGAAGACACCGGTTGCGGGGAGGGCCACCGCCAGGGCGACTAGCAGCCCCAGCTTCACCGCGGAAAACACAGTGTTGCCGACCGGCACCCACAGCGCGCTGCGCAGCGCCGTCAGCACAGAGTCCTGCAGCGTAAGCAGTGACCATGCGACCACGGCGGCGATGAAGCCGAGGCCGCTGAGGAGCCCGTGCAAGGAGCGGTACGAGGGGCCCCATAAGTCGAGCGTTAGCAGGAAGGCAGCTGCGGCCAGCGCCACGACCACCGAACTGGCCGCGTAGGTACGGAAGATCAGACGGCTCGCGGTGCGGCCCGCCACCGGAAGGAAGCGGGTCAGCGCGCCCATGAGGGTTGTCGCGGTGAGCCCCGCGAGGAGCTTCATTGCTGCGATTGCCGCGGAGCCCCGGCCGACCGCGTCCTCCGTGTAGTAGCGCGCGGCGGCAACCCAGAAGCCGAGGCCCAGCACCGCACTGATCCCGGTGTTGAGCATCAGCGCATAGGCGTTGCGGAACAGTTGGTTGCCGCCGCCAGAACCCCCGCCCCGTTCGAGCGGAGGCAGCTTCCGGCCGGCTGTCGGCTGCGGCTCGGCCGTGTTGGCCACGGAGGGATCGGAGGAATCAGTCCGAGCGGTGGTCGCGTCAGACACGGGTCCAGGTTGCCTTCCGGTAAATCTTTCGGGCTCTGCGGACCACGGCGTACCCCTTGGTGAGGGCACGGTCCCCGACGAACGTACTGGTGATGGCCCGGCCGTGGGCAAGCCGTGCGAACTCATTGATCGTGGTGGTGCGGCGAACGGTCACGCGCCGCAGTGCGTACGGTCCCTGACGGCGCCGCGCCAGGGCATTGCCGACCGCGAGGGACTGCGTGAACCCGGCCTCGCGCACGGCGCGGCGCACCCTGCGGCTCGAATATCCGTACGGGTACGCAAACGAGGCGGGCGGGGTGCCGAGTTCGTCGGCTGCGATGTCCTTGCAGCGCAGCAGTTCCCACCAAAGCGCCTCGTCCCCGAGCTGGTCCAGCTGCGGGTGCGTATGGCTGTGCCCACCGACCTCCACTCCGGAGTCGGCGAGTGCGCGGACTTGGTCCCAGTCGAGCATGGTGTCGAGGCCGCCGCCGGTGTCGTGGGCGCCCCGGATCCAGCCGGTCGCGAGGAACAGCGTGGAGACGAAGCCGCATTTGGCGAGCACGGGCAGGGCGTGCCGGTGCACGCCTTCGTAGCCGTCGTCGAAGGTGATCAGGACTGGGCGCTGCGGCAGCGGTCGCGAGGACCGCCAGGCGGCGGCGAGTTGCGCTGTGGTGAGCGGCGTGAACCGGCCGTCCTCGAGCAGCGCCATCTGCTCGGCGAACGCCTCGGGCGCCACGGACAAGGCGCGGGTGGCGAGGTTCGGCGTGTGCGCGATGGAGTGGTACATGAGGATGGGCACGGGTAGGTTCATGCGGCATCGCCTTTGTGCGGGACACGAGGTGCGGTCCCACGGTCGGGCCTGGTAGGCCGACGGTGCGAACGGGCTTGGATGGGGCGTTCGAGCGTGGCGGCGCGGAACTGAGCCCGCGCGGACACGGGCCACGGTCGGCTGGATGCGCGTCTGACCCTGCTCATGCTGCCCCCTTGCTGCCCGGGCTCTCCCCGGCCTCCGCGACGCGGAACGCGACGCCACTCTTGCGCGCGCGGAAGCTGCCGATCACATATCCGCCAGCCGCCAAGGCAACCCCGGTCACGATCGCTCCCGCCCGTCCTGCGCCGGCGGGGTGGGTCAGCAGGGCGTCCCGCAGTCCGCGGGCCACCCCGGCGGGCAGCACCCGGGTGGTGTAGCGGCGTTCGGACTCCAGGCCCTTGTCGGAGCCGACGCTGCGGGCCACCAGCGCCTTGGACAGGCCTTCGGCGTAGGTACGGGTGCGGAAGTACGCGAAGTGCTCGCGCGGCTCGGGCACCCGGTGGTGGATCACCGCACGGTCGTCGATGAGCAGGATCGCGTCGGGTCTGGCCCGGGTGAGGCGGATGCACAGCTCCGTCTCCTCGCAGCCCAGCGGGCGCTTGTTGCCGTCGCGGCCGATGCCCGTGGCGAAGCCGCCCGCCGCCTCGAACGCCGTACGACGGAAGGAGGCGTTTCCGCCGAGGACGTTGCGCACCCGCGCCCGGCCGGGCGGCAGCCCCTTGTAGGTGCAGCCCACCACCCAGTCGAACTCTTCCGGGAACCAGGCCGGGCGGCGGCCCGACGCCCAGATCGGCATCGTTCGGCCGCCGACTGCCATGACACGGGGGTCCTCGTAGCCTTCGGCGAAGTGCTTCAGCCAGTCGCGCTCGGCCATGGCGTCGTCGTCGAGGAACGCGATGATCTCGCCATGCGAGGCGGCGATCCCGGTGTTGCGGCCCGCGGACAGGCCGCGGGGGCCCGCGTTGGCGAGCACGCGGACTTCCTCGACCTCCTTGTACTCCCTGGTCAGCTGCTCCAGCAGGGTCTCGTTGTGGTCCACGACCAGCAGCGTCTCGCGCGCCGGGCGGGACTGCGCCCGTACCGAGGAGACCGCCGCGAGGATGTCCTCCCAGCGGTCCTCGGTGTACACGCAGATCACCACGGAGATGTCAGGGTTACTCAAGACGCCTCTCCTGGAGGCGAATTGAGTACCACGGCGTGAGGCCGCCGGCGCAGCGCGCGCCGGTTGGAGCGTTCCTTGAGGATGACGTTCAGCACCCGGAATCCGTCGCGCGCCGCGCGCAGGTTGCTGGCGCCGTGGATGCGGAGGTACTCGTGACTGGGGATCTCCTGCACCTTGAGCCCGGCCTTGACAACTCTGATGTTCATCAGGGTCTCCACCTCGAAGCCCGTGCAGTCGAGGTCGATCTTGTCCAGGCAGTGCCGCCAGAAGGCGTTGTACCCGTAGCAGAGATCGGTGTAGCGGGCGCCGAACTTGGCGTTGACGATCGCGCACAGCACCCAGTTTCCGAGCTTGCGGATCGGCGTAATGTCCGAGGTGCCACCACCGTTGGCGAACCGCGAGCCCTTCGCGAAATCGGCACCGGAGACTAATGCGGAGACATAAGACACGATCTCCTGACCGTCTGCCGAGCCATCTGCGTCGACCATTACGATGATGTCGCCGGTGCAGGCCTTGAAGCCGGTAATCAGCGCGTCGCCCTTCCCCTTGCCGATCTGGGGGACTACCTTGATACCCGGCCATAGCTCTCGAGCTACCTCAACCGTGCTGTCGGTGGAATTGCCGTCCACCAGCACCACTTCATGAATCCACTTCGGAAGTCTCTTGAAGACGTACGGGAGATTCTCCGCCTCGTTCATGGCAGGGATCACCACACTCACCGGCGGCGCAATCGCGAGGTGGGAAGAGATCGGATGATACTGCCCCGAAATAGGTGCGTTCGCGATCTCAGGAGTCTTGCCGCCTGAGGGCGGCGGCATGGGCGGGTCTTGGCCCGGTGCCGTCAAACGAACATCAGAACTCACGATACCGTCCTCTCTTGTGATGGGCCGCCCATGCTTGGGCGGTCCGGCTCCTCGTCCGGTTGGCGACTCCGCGTCCAGCTCGCGCGTGCCGAGCATGGCGGTTCCTGACGTGAAGGGCATGGACGGGCAGAATCGGATGCAGGGAGCGTCCAATCGCTCCGGACGATCCGTCCAACCATTCTGGACATTCCGGACATTAGTGGGGCGGGTGGTTCCCAACAGAGCGACTCGCGGAGAGCGCTTCTCAATTTCGGCTCTCCTGTCGCTTCCGTGGGTGGGTTCATGCGGTGTGACGGCCTGGTAGGTGTGGGCGGTGTCCGCCGAGGCTGAGCATGGCGAGGGCTATGAGCGCCGTAGGGTCCTTGCCGAACGCGATGCGTGTGATCAGGCGGATCTTGGTGTTCATGCTCTCGACGAGCCCGTTGCTCAACGCCGTATCCAGCTTCATCCGTTTCGTTCTTTCGCAAGTCGAAACGTATCCCGGGTACGGCGTGTTCTCCGTGTCAGGCCAGGTCAGCGACCCACGGAAGCGACAGGGGAGCCTCAATTTCTCCAGGCGTGGATGGCGAGCAAACATTCAGCGAGTAATCGCAGTGAAGATCCACCATCTTGAAGTTGCTGGTCACGGGGCTGGTGTGGGTCGTTGCTCGTGTCCTCGTACTGGTCGTGGGCGGTTGTCTGGCGTCAAGATCGTCTGTCAGCACGTGACTTCGAGGTCGGTCAGGACGAGCAGGGCGCGCAGGAGCGTGGTGGTGTGGGGGACGTGCAGGCGGAGCTTGGTGAGGATGGCCAGTTCTTCGAGTGGGCGAAGGCGTGCTCGCAGGCCGTGCGGACGGACGCGATCAGCTTGTTGACCTGCTTCTTCGCCGAGGTGAGCGGTTTGGTGCGGGCGGCCTTGTAGCCGGTGATGACCACCGGGTTGTCCGGGTCGTCGTCCGGGCCGACGAAGCCAAGGTCGCCGATAGCGCCCAACTCATGGGGGCGCAGGCGCTCGACGAGGTCGTTGTAGCGGGCGGTGGTGATCTCCGAGGGGCGTCCCGGGCGGGCTGCGGACAGCCACAGCAGTCGGCTCCTGTCGTCGGTGAGCGCGAGGAAGAGCAGGCCGTGGGCCTTGTCTTTGATGCCCCTATGTTTGTCAAGCTGCGGACGTGAGGGCTGATGGGGTCGTCAGGTCCCTGGTGGCATGTGATCATGTCGGCGCGGCGGTTGACCCGCCGGTCCACCCTGCACAATTCGGCATGGATACGCGGCACCCCGTGGGTGCACGCACCGGGAGGCGATGTGCAACGCGGTGATCTAGGGTCCGTCTTCAAAGATCATCGGGTGGTGGATCATGGTCAGGTGATACGTCGTCATGAACTCGCCAACCAGGAGTGGGAGTTACTCGCTCCGCTGATACCACGAGCCGTCACGGGGCGGCCACGCGTCGCGGACCGGCAGGTCGTCAACGGCATGGTCTACAAGATCCGGACCGGTGTCTCCTGGCGTGACCTGCCGGAACGCTACGGGTCGTGGAAAACGGTCTACACCCGCTTCCGCCGCTACGCCCTCGCCGGCGTCTTGACCCGGGCTCTGCAGCAGATCCAGGCCCAGGCGGACGCGGCCGGCGACATCGACTGGCTGGTCCAGATCGACTCCACCATCGTCCGCGCCCACCAGCACGCCGCCGCCACCGGCCGAAAAGGGGGCAGCACCACCAGGACGAACCGGACGATCACGCCCTCGGTCGATCCCGAGGCGGACTGACCACCAAAATCCACCTCGCCTGCGACGGCGAAGGACGCCCGCTCGCGATCCTGCTGACGCCCGGCCAACGCCACGACAGCATCTGCGCACGCCCGCTACTCGAACGCATCCGCGTTCCCCGCACCGGCCTGGGCCGACCACGCTGCAGGCCCGACCAGGTCATCGCAGACAGGGCCTACAGCTCCCGTGGCTTCGGCTCCTACCTGCGAAAACGCGGCATCGCACACACCCTCCCCGAGAAGGCGGACCAACAACGGCATCGCTACAACCGCGGCCGCCACGGCGGCAGACCACCACGATTCGACCGGCAGATCTACCGCCGACGCAACATGATCGAGCGCTGCTTCAACCGGCTCAAGGGCTTCCGCGGCATTGCCACCCGATACGAAAAGACCGCCACCTCCTACGAGGCAGCGGTCACGCTCGCTCATTCCTGCTCTGGGCAAGATCCGTTTGAAGACGGACCCCAGTGGGCCAGGGCGTCGTCGGCGGCCCGGCGGCCCGGCGGCCCGGCGGCCCGGCGGCCCGGCGGGCGGCACGGCCAGGCGTAAGAGGAGGACCGGGCCACCATCAGCAGCCGGCACAAAAGAGCAACGCAGTGGGTGGTCTTCTCCGCCTCGATGAACGCGTACACCTCGCTCATCGATCGCTCTCTTTCGCGAAGAAGACCGCCGCTTTTCGCAGCACCTCGATCTTCTCGGCCTGCTCACGGTTCTGCCGCCGCAGCCGACGCAGTTCTTCCCGCTCCGCGCTCGTCAGCTCGCCCGGCGCCCCCTGGCCGCGGTTGATCGTGTCCTGCCTGACCCGGTTCCGCAGTTCCTCGGCGCTGACCCCGATCTCCCGGGCCACCTCGGTGACGGTCTTGTCGGAGGACCGGACCAGCGTGGAGTTGCCCGGCCTGACAGACACCGATGGGCTTGAGAGCTTGACGGTGGGCCAGTGTCGATCACCGCTTACGTCTCGGTCGTGGTCCTCTGCTTGAGGCGTTCGTAGGGGATCTGGCCGTCGAGGTCTCTGGGCGGCGGTGGTAGTTGTAGTAGTCCTCCCACTCGCGCAGCTTGTCATTAAAGACCTCCCGGCGTCGTCGATGATGACGCCGTCGAGCAGCCGGTAGAACGCCGACCGCGAGCGCGGCCTGCCCGTGCACAGGCGAGCCCATGACCAAGCCCAACTCCCCGCCGAAGCTCGCAGGGTCTTCCACCGCCGAACCCCAGTCGCACGTCGTCCGCGGTTGCTTCGGCGGCCGGCACGTTCGCCACATCTTCGAAGAGAACGCTTTGGGTTTCTGATCAACAAGCCACCGACGTCCGGTCGTCGGCGTGTCTGAACGCCGCAACAAGCAAATTTCCGAACAATTCGTTTCATGTACTCAGATGAGCCTCGAACATGCATGGAGGAATGTATGCGACACCGGAAACGACGCCCGTGACAGCCGACGTATCCGCGCGGCCTCTTAGGTTCCTTTCAGGCCGTGGCCTGGGTAGGCGGGCCCTGAATGCCGGGACCATCGGGGGCGACTCCGCGGTGGGGTCCGGGTTTGCGATCGACCCTGCCGTACCGGCCCTGATCGTGAAGATCGGGAACTATCCGCTGCACCATGGCGGGGTGGGAGCCATCCGCAGCCTGGGGAGGCTCGGGGTTCCCATGTACGCCATTACCGAGGACCGCTGGACGCCCGCCGCCGCATCCCGCTACCTGCACGGGCGGTTCGTCTGGCCGACTACCGGGCAGGAGCCGGCGGAGCGGCTGATCGAGGAGCTGCGCAGGATCGGCCGCCGGATCGGGCGCCCCACGGTGCTGATCCCGACCGACGAGGAGTCGGCCGTGCTCGTCTCCGAGCACGCCGACGAGCTGGCCGAGTTCTTCCTCTTCCCGCGTGTGGAGGATCCCGGCCTGGTCCGGCGGCTGGCCAGCAAGCAGGGGTTGCACGAGCTGTGCGTGCAGTACGGGGTGCTCTCACCGCAGGCGGCCTTCCCCGACTCGTACGAGGCGATCGAGGAGTTCGCCGCGGGCGCCTGCTTCCCGATCGTCGCCAAGAACCGGGAGGCATTCGAGCGGCGCCGGAACCCGGCCGTGCCGGGCACCACGCGGATCCAGGGACCGCGAGAGCTGCTGGAGCTAGCGCACGGCTGGGGGCCCAAGCCCGGGGTGATCCTGCAGGAGTACCTGCCCCGGGAGGAGGCAGAGGACTGGATCGTCCACGCGTACTTCGGCGCGGGCGCGGCCGAGCCAGTGGTCTTCACCGGGGTCAAGGTCCGCTCCTGGCCACCGCATGCTGGGATGACGGCCTGCGCGTATGTCGTTTCCAATCCCGAACTCGCAGAACTGACATCCCGGTTCTGCAAGAGCATCGGCTTCCAGGGCATCGCCGACCTCGACTGGCGCTACGACCGCCGGGACAGCCGCTACAAGCTGCTGGACTTCAACCCGCGCATGGGCGCCCAATTCCGGCTCTTTGAGTCGGCAGCCGGGATCGACGTCGTACGTGCCCAGCATCTCGACCTCACCGGGCGCGAGATCCCGCGCTCCGGGCAACGGGACGGGCGCCGTCTCGTCGTCGAAAACATCGACTTGCCCGCGCTCCTCGCCTACCGCCGCAGCGGCTACACCACGCCGCACGCACCCGCCCGCGCCACCGGCACCGAACTGGCCTGGCTGGCGGCGGACGATCTCAAGCCGTTCGTCACCATGCTCGCCCGCTTCGTGCGGCCGGGAGCCAAGCACCTGCTGCAGATGTACCGGTCACGACGTTGAACCACGACGCGAACGGACCCCTCATGACGACGGCGGTCGGCCGTTGTCGGAGCTGGCCCCCTATGGCCTCTCCACTGTTATCAGTCTGCTTGAAGGCTCCCCTCCCTGGAGGGAGGGGAATGCGTCGCCCTCCAGGGCTGAGCGGGGATTTACGGCTCAGGCCGCCGCCGGAGCCGGCGGCTCGGGTGGTCTTACGCCCTCGGCACCGTCCGGGTTCCAACC
>NZ_JBITGJ010000133.1:0-15823 GCF_044456925.1 Streptomyces sp. NPDC050743 | reverse complement strand
TGCTGGTCCGGGCAGGTTGGAACCCGGACGGTGCCGAGGGCGTAAGACCACCTGAGCCGCCGGCTCCGGTGGCGGCCTGAGCCGTAAATCCCCGCTCAGCCCTGGAGGGCGACGCATCCCCTCCCTTCAGGGAGGGGAGCCTTCAACGTGGCCCTCAAGAACGGCAACGGCAACGGCAAGGGCGAGGCCCCGGACACGGGCATCAGCGACTACGATAGCTTCCATGTAGCCGTGGAGGCTCTCGCCACCGGCGACCTGACCGGTGACGGCACCGACGAATCGGCTGTGCTCCTGTCCTGCACACCACAGCCCAGCAACTTCCGCGTCGAAGAAGTCCAGGTCTTCGGATCTGGCGGAAAGGCCGTGAGCGTACTCCCGCAGGTGCCGGCCGAGCCCAGACAACCGCTCCCGCCTGAGTACGACCCGAGCCACTTCTCAATCCGCGGCGGCGCCTTGGTAACCGGCATGACGTACTACGCCCCGACCGACTCCCACGCGAGCGGCCCCTCGATCCACCGCACCCTGACCTGGCACTGGAATGGCCACACCTTCACTCACTCAGCTCTGCCTCTTGGGGATGGTGACGGAGGCGCTGCCGTTGAAGGTGACGGTGTGGTGGGTGCCGACGACGGCGGCGCCGTGGACGCTGCCGCTTGCCTGGGCGAGGTCGACGGCGTCGAGGGTCGGCGGTCGGTTGCCGTAAGGTCCGCGGGCGCCACGGCGCCCGCGGACACTGGCCGTTGCTTGCGCGGAACATAGTTCACGGCTTTTCTTTCGTCGTATATTGACGGCTCGTCGGGTGGCGCCTAACGTCCGATCAACATCTCGCCCATCAGGCGAACTAGGAGACACGCGTGACAAACGTTCTCGCTGTGCTCGTCCGAGCCCACCGTCACCGCAGACGCACAGCCGCCCTCACCACCGCCCTCCTGCTGCCGGCCGCCGCCGGCATCGCGCTGGTCTCCGCCCCCGGTGCCAGCGCCGCGACCATCCCCACCACCCCCACCACCGTCGTCAACGCCAACAGCGGCAAGTGCGTGGACGCACGTGCCGCGGCCACCGGCAACGGAACCGCCGTGCAGCAGTACACCTGCAACGGCACCGGCGCCCAGTCCTGGCAGTTCACCGCGACCGACAGCGGCTACTACCGGATCGGCGTGGCCTCCGCGCCGAATCAGGTCTGGGACGAGACCGACGTCTCCACGGCCGACGGCGCGCTGACCCAGCTGTGGACCTACGGCGGCGGCGCCAACCAGCAGTGGCTGCCGGTCGCCGAGGCCTCCGGGACGTACCACTTCGTCAACCGCAACAGCGGCAAGTGCCTCGATGTGCCGGCGGCGTCCACCGCCGACAGCGTCCAGCTGCAGCAGTACACCTGCAACGGCACCGGCGCTCAGTCCTTCACGATCTCCGACGGCATCGCACCGCCGCCCAACACACCGGACTTCGGCCCCAATGTGACCGTGTTCGATCCGTCGATGCCGGCGTCCACCATCCAGTCGAAGATCAACTCGGTCTACAGCACCCAGCAGACCAACGAGTTCGGCACCCAGCGCAACGCCCTGCTGTTCACCCCCGGCACGTACAACGTGGACATACCCGTCGGCTACTACACCCAGGTCTCGGGGCTGGGTCTGTCACCGGACCAGGTGTCGATCACGGGCGGCGGCGTGCACGTCGAGGGTCACCTCAGCGACGGCAACGCCACCCAGAACTTCTGGCGCGATGTCGAGAACATGTCGGTGAGTCCCAGCTCGGGAAGCACCATGTGGGCCGTCTCGCAGGCCGACCCGTTCCGGCGCATGGACGTGCACGGCAGCATGAAGCTGTGGGACGACACCCACGGCACCAGCACCAACTGGTCCAGTGGCGGCTACATCGGCGACTCCCGGATCTCCGGCCAGATCAACTCCGGGACCCAGCAGCAGTTCCTCACCCAGGACACCGCCATGGACGGCGGCTGGAGCGGGCACAACTGGAACATGGTCTTCGTCGGCGACACCGGCGCCCCGGCGACCAGCTTCCCCAACCCGCAGTACACCACCGTCGCCCAGAGCCCCGTGATGCGCGAGAAGCCGTTCATCTACGTCGACGGCTCGGGCAACTGGCAGGTGTTCGTCCCCTCGGTGCGCACCAATGTCCAGGGCCCGGACTGGATCAACGGCACCGCTCCGGGCACCTCCCTGCCGATCAGCCAGTTCTACATCGTCAAGCCCGGTGACACCGCCACGACGATCAACAACGCGCTCGCCGCGGGCAAGAACCTGATCGTCACCCCAGGCGTCTACCACCTGTCCTCCCCGCTCAACATCACTCGCCCCGACACCGTGGTCCTCGGACTGGGCCTGGCCACCCTCGTGCCGGACAACGGCGTCACCGCGATCACCACCGCCGACGTCGACGGCATCGACATCGCCGGGCTGCTGATCAGCGCGAACACCACCAACTCCAGCACGCTCATGCAGGTCGGCCCGGCCGGCTCGACCGCCGCTCACACCACCGACCCGATCGTGCTCCACGACGTGTTCTTCCGCATCGGCGGCGACATCGCCGGCAAGGCCACCCAGACATTGGTGATCAACAGCAACGACGTCATCGGCGACGACCTGTGGCTGTGGCGGGCGGACCACACCAACGGCGTCGGCTGGACGACCAACCCGGCCGTCAACGGGCTGATCGTCAACGGCAACAACGTCACCATGTACGGCCTGGCGGTCGAGCACTACCAGAGGTACCAGACCACCTGGAACGGCAACGGCGGCCGCACGTACTTCTACCAGAGCGAGACCCCTTACGACGTGCCCGACCAGTCCAGCTGGACGACCAGCGGAGGCGACCTCGGCTACGCCTCGTACAAGGTGGCCAACTCGGTCGCTGCGCACGAGGCATGGGGGGTGGGTGTCTACGCCTATCTCCGCGACAACCCCTCCGTGGTACTCGGCCATGCCATCGAGGTGCCCACCACGTCCACGGTGAAGTTCCACAGCATGGTTACCACGGTCCTGGGCGGCGCCGGCACCATCAACCACGTCATCGACAACACCGGCAGCCAGGTCACCCCCAGCAACAACGTGGCCTACCTGGTCAGCTACCCATAAGTCGGGCACAGACCTGACGGCACACGGGAGAGGGCCCCGGCGATGAGACCGCCCGGGCCCTCTCGGCAGCGCGGAACCAGACCTTCCGCAGGGCGACGTCCAGCGTCGTCGTCTCTCCCTTTCCGAGCTTCACTTGCGACGCGTTGAGCCCGCCAGGCGATCAAGGAATGCGAGCGGCGCCTCGCTCGCTACCAGGCCGCCCTCGGCTCCGGAGCCGACCCGGCCGTCGTCATCGAGTGGATCGACTACGCGCAAGTGACTGATACGGCCGTGGTGGCGCAAGGACGCCTCGTGGTGCAGCTCAGCGGCGGTGGACGCTGACGGCGTAGCCGCCGCCGTCGTAGGGGTCGGCGTCCCAGGTGGCGAAGCGGTCGACGAGCGTGAGGCCGGCCGTGGCGCAGCAGTCGTCGTACTCGGCCAGCGTGATGGTGGGCGGCACGGGCAGGTGGGCTTCGTCCAGTCCGAAGCCGGCCACCAGCAGACCGCCCGGGCGCAGGGCCGCGGCCAGGCGTTCGACCACCGTGGCCTCGGTGCCGGCGGCCAGCAGCGGGAAGATGTTGCCCGCCGCGACCACGAGATCGAAGTCGGCTGCGACGCCGAGGGCGGCCGGCGCGAATTCGGCCAGGTCGGCCTGGAACCAGGGCAGCTCGGGCGCCTGCTTGCGGGCCACTGCCAGCATCGACGCATCGAGGTCCACCCCGACACACTCGTACCCGAGACGCGCGAGCCGGATCATGACCCGGCCGGTACCGCACCCGGCGTCCAGCACCCGTGCTCCGGCGGGCACGAGTGACGCGCAGAACCGCGCCTCACCGTGCATATCCTTCCCGCTACGGGCCAGGGCCGCGAACCGTGCGGCGTAGTCCTGTCCGGACGTGCCCCCGGTCAACTCCTTCCAACGGCTCATGCGGTCCAATATAGGTCGCCCGTGTACCGCTCGAGGATGCGACCGAGTCCGCGGCGCTGAAGGCCGTCGCCGAGAAGGACGGGAAGGGTGTCCGAGGCCTGACCTGCGTCTCGGGGCTGAGTGTGAGGCCGATCGGATCCTCGATACCGTGGTGAGTCGACCGGACGAGCACGCCGGCCACGGGAGCCGCAGAGGACATCGACACGCACCGACGCCGACTGACCCTGCTCATAACCGCGCCGGATCCACCGGCAGGAAGCCGTTGGTCGGACCGTTCAGCGGGCTCCCCACGCACCGCGCGACCGTAGAGGATGGCCGCGAACAGCGTCTCATCAGGTGTGTTCTGCTTCCCGCCACCCTGCGGCCGTACCCGGTCCTCCGGAATCAACGGCTTGGCAAGCTCCCCCAGGCCATCGGGAACAATCCCACTCCACGCCCCCCGCCCCATGTGCGGCTCAACGACCAACGACCATGTGGGACAGGGTCTCAGGCGGCGACCGGATACAGTGCGCGAGACGGCAGCCTGGTCAGGGAGGGGAAGCATGACCGACACCAGCAACGCCCGGCCCGCCGAGGGTGAGGCGCAAGCGCCGCGGCCGAGCCGACTGCACCGCCTGATGCGCTACATCCCCCTGATCGCCCCCGTCCTGCTGTGGGCCGTGCCCTGCTGGGTGCTCCTGTACACCGGCCAGCACTGGCCGCTGCCCGTGACGCTGTTCGGCACCGCCCTGTTCGTCCTCGGCCTCGTCGGTATGCCGCTCGCGATGGTGCGCGGCCACGGCCGGCGCCAGCAGGACCGGGCGGCGATCGTCGGTGACACCCTGCTGGGCACCAGCTGGGTTCTGTTCACCTGGTCCGTTCTGCTCGGCGTCCTGTTGCGGCTCGCCCTGACCGTGGCCGGCGTCGGCGAGAGTCAGGAGCGGGCTCGAATCGTCACTTGGGCCGTCCTCGGCGTAACCGCCGTACTACTCGCCTGGGGGTACGCCGAAGCCCGCCGCGTGCCACGCGTGCGCCGACTCGACGTGCAACTCCCGCGGCTGGGTGCCGGGTTGGACGGCATCCGCGTCGTCCTCATCACCGACACCCACTACGGTCCCCTCGATCGCGCCCGCTGGTCGGCACGGGTGTGCGAGACGGTGAACACCCTGGAAGCCGACCTGGTCTGCCACACCGGCGACATCGCGGACGGCACGGCCGAACGCCGCCGCACACAGGCCGCCCCACTAGGTACCGTGCGGGCCACCCGGGCCCGGGTGTACGTCACCGGCAACCACGAGTACTACAGCGAGGCCCAGGGCTGGGTCGACCTGATGGACGAGCTGGGCTGGGAGCCGCTGCGCAACCGCCATCTGCTGCTCGAACGCGGGGGTGACACCCTCGTGGTCGCCGGCGTGGATGACGTCACGGCCGAGTCCTCCGGCCTGGCAGGCCACCGCGCCCACCTCGCCGGAGCCCTGAACGGCGCCGACCCCGACCTGCCCGTCCTGCTCCTGGCACACCAGCCGAAGTTCATCGACCGGGCAGCGGCCGCCGGCATCGACCTCCAACTCTCCGGCCACACCCACGGCGGCCAGATCTGGCCCTTCCACCACCTGGTCCGCATCGACCAGCCCGCCCTCGCCGGCCTCAGCCACCACGGCCCCCGCACCCTCCTCTACACCAGCCGCGGCACCGGCTTCTGGGGCCCGCCGTTCCGTGTCTTCGCCCCCAGCGAGATCACCCTGCTCGTGCTCCGCTCCCCGCACCTGCCCACCTCGCCGTAGACGGGGCGGACCGACACATCCGCTTGGAGGTGTGTCCTGTTCCCCCCGACATGTCGCCCGCCAGTGGCCTGCGGTTTGCGCTCCACGGCCGGGTGTCGACCGAGGACCATCAGGACCCCGGCACGTCGCAGACTTGGCCGTTGCCACGCGCCCAGGCCCTGGTCTGCGGACACGGACGGATCGTCGCCGAGTTCTTCGACACCGGGCGCAGCCGCGCCATCCCCTGGGCGCGCCGGGCTCGCCGCGATGGCCGACTCCGACCGGGACTTCGACGCGCTCGTCATCGGCTGCAGTGAACGCGCCTTCTACGGCGATCGGATGTCACAGAGGGCAGGACGCTGAGCTCGACCACCCGCCGACGCTTCTTGCTCAGCACTGTCAGCCCCGCCGGGCCTCACCCCGGCGGGGCAGCGGCTCCTGTGACCGAGAGCCGGTAGATCCTTTCAGGAGGGCAGAGCCTTGACGAGTTCCTTGGCGAGGGGGCCCGAGGACGCCGGGTTCTGGCCCGTGATGAGGGTGCGGTCCGCGACCGTGTAGGGCTCCCAGGCAGGGCCCCGCGAATAGTCGGTGGGCAGCTTCTTCAGCTCGTCCTCCAGCAGCCACTTTGCTTTGTCGGCGAAACCGACACCGGCCTCCTCCTCGTTGCAGAAACCCGTCACCCGGTAGTTTGCGAAGGGCGTGTCGCCGTTCGCGTCACGGGTCGCGAGGAAAGCGGCCGGGGCATGGCACACGACGCCGAGGGGTTTGCCGGAGGCGAGTGCCTCCCGCAGGAGCGCCCCGGAGTCCGGGTCGACCGAAAGGTCTTCCATCGGGCCGTGGCCTCCGGGGTAGTAGACCGCGTCATAGTCCTCGAGACGCACGTCTTTGAGGGAGATGGGGTGCCGCAACTCCTCGGCCTTCTCGATGACGGCTTCCTCCCGGAGGGAGTTCTCCTCGCCACCCGCCATACCGGGCCGCAGGCTCATCGTGTCCACAACGGGAATGACACCTCGCGGAGTTGCCACGGTGACCTCGTGTCCGGCATCGGTGAACACGGTGTAAGGCGCCACGAACTCCTCGGCCCAGTAGCCGGTGGGGTGCCGATGCCCGTCCTTCAGGGTCCAATAGCTTGCGCCGGTCATCACGCACAAGATCTTGGCCATGGGGTGCTCCTCTAGAAGATGCCACCCGGGGAGGGTGCAGTATGGCCAGTTTGAGACTTACATAACAAGCGTGAACAGAAAACTCGGAATCTGCAACTTGCGACCGATTGGTTTACGCGTATCGTATGTGAGCGTCAAAAGGATAATGGAATTCTGGCGCCGAGAAATAGGATACACGCGGCCCCGACAGTAGAATATTTCAGAGGATTGCCATGATCAAACCCTATGGGCCCTACGATTTCATGCCGCCGATCAGGACCTTTTCATTGACCTCCGATTCCGTGGCCAACGGCGAGCAACTGGCCCGTGAGCAGGTGAGCGGCATCCTGGGAGCAGGCGGATCGGACATCTCACCGCAGCTCAGCTGGTCCGGTTTTCCCGTGGAGACCCGGAGCTTCACGGTGGCGATGTTCGACCCCGATGTGCCTACCGCTTCGGGTTTCTGGCATTGGGCTCTGGCCAATCTGCCCGCCTCCGTGACCGACCTTCCGGCCGGGGCGGGGGACGGCAGGGATCTGCCGGGTGGCGCGGTGACACTGGCCAACGACGCCGGCTACAGAAGATACCTCGGACCGGCAACGCCTCCAGGCAACGGTCCGGACCGCTACTTCCTTGTGGTGCACGCCGTCGACGTGGAAGAACTGGAGGTGCCCGGGACAACGACCCCTGCCTACCTGGAGTTCCTCCTATTCAGCCACGGAATTGCGAGAGCGACGTTGTACGGCACCTTTGAGCGGGCCTAGCCTGAAGGAGCATGAGGGCCCGTCAGCAAGCCGATGGACCCTCGTAAAGCCACCTCATTTCACTTCTTCCGCATATAGTCCTCGGCGGCGTCGACGATCAGGTTCTTGACCGCCTGCGGATGGGAAACGAGGGACACGTGCGAGGAGTTGATCTCCACTGTCTTACGGGCGTTCGCGCGCTTCGCCTCGAACAGCTCCAGGGCCGGGTTGATCGCCTGGTCCTGCCTGCCGACGAGGACGTACACAGGCTTGTTCCGCCAGGCGGCGCCGGTGAGCTTGGCCGCGAACGCCGACAGCGCGATCGGGCGCTGGGTGGCTCCCATGAGGTTGGTCTGGCTGGTGGGCAGGTCGGCGGCGAAGACCTGGTGCAGTTTGTCCGGCTGTACGTAGACGTCCGTGCCGGTGGTGCCGTCACCGTTGCTGAAGGGCACCTGCTTCAGGGCCTTGGCGAGCGGGGCGGCCGGGAACTTCGCGGACAGGCTGGAGAAGGACTCTCCCGTGTCCGGCATGATCGCGTTGATGTAGACGAGGGCCTTGACGTTGTCGTTTCCGGTGGCGGCCTGGGAGATCACCTCTCCGCCGTAGGAGTGGCCGACCAGGACGATCGGTCCCTTGACGGACTTCAGGAAGCTCGCGAGGTAGGCCGAGTCCTGGGGAATGCCGCGGAGCGGGTTGGCCGGCGCGTCCACCGTGTAGCCGTTGTGCTGGAGCCGCTGCACGACCCCGTTCCAGCTGGACGCGTCGGCGAAGGCGCCGTGCACGAGCACGATGGTGGGCTTCTCCCGGCCGGGATCGCCGCCCGGACCACCGGCCTGCGCCGTCTCGACTGTCAGTGCGGAGGTGATTCCCGATACGGCCAGAAGAGCCGCAGCCCAACGGGCCGTGTGCACGATACGGAGGGACTCGCGGGATATTCGCATGCCGGTCCTTCAGTGCGGGGACGTCGGACGACGCCCGGGATTCCATATTCGACGGCACCTGACGGCTCGTCCTGGCGCAGGGGCCATTCGAGTGAACTCAGAATCTCGCGACATCACTCCGCGGGCTGTGGTGGACAAAGCGTCGTCGCCGAATTCCCGGGAGGTCGCCGGGCCTCGACGCCGCTTTATCCCGGTGCCTTCGGTTTCCCCGTCCAGCCGACGGCGGCGAATTCGAGTCGGATTTTGTCCGAGTCACGGAATACGGCCGCCGAGTACACGAACGGTTCCTTTTCATCTCTGATCGGAGTGTGCTCGATCCCCAAACTCGTCCAGCCACGTCATCCAGGTTTCCAGGCTGTCTTCCAGGTTCGTGACGGTGAAGGACCGGTGGTCAAGGCCAGTGATGGTTGGCCCCATTCCCTCAGCCATGGCTTGCCTTCGGCCGTTCGCCGTGATCAGGCCGCCCCTGATCGGCGAAGAACCTGAGCAACTGGGCGTTGACGTCGTCGGCGTGCGTCCAGCACAGACCGTGGCCGGCTCCCTCGATGGCCACGTACTCGTTCGAAGGGATGAGCTCGGCCGAGCGTGGACCGCAGGCCTCGATCGGCAAGGCCCGGTCCTCGGTACCGTGCAGGATCAGTACCGGAATGTCGATCTTCGACAGGTCTGCACGGAAGTCGGTGTGCCACGTGGCCATGCAGGCGACGGTTCCGACGGGTGACGCGCCGACCGCCGTGTTCCACGCGTCCTGCACGGCCTCGGCGCTGATCCGGCTGCCGAGTGTCACGTCGAGGTTGAAGAAGTTCTTGTTCCACTCCGTGAAGTACGCCGCCCGGTCCGCGGTCAGGGCCGCCGCGATCTGGTCGAAGACCTCCTGGGGCACCCCCTCGCGTGTTTCGGGGGTCTTGAGCAGGTATGGCGTCACCCCGGAGATGATCGCGGCCCGCCGCACCCGACCGGACCCGAAGGTGCCCAGGTAGCGGGCGACCTCGCCGGCGCCCATGGAGTGCCCGACGAGATCGAGGTCCCGCAGGTCCAGGGCGGTCAGAAGCTTGTCCAGGTCGGCGGCGAAGGTGTCGTAGTCGTAGCCGGTGACGGGCTGGCTCGAGCGGCCGAAACCACGCCGGTCGTAGGTGACGACCCGGCGTCCGGCCGCCAGGAGGGCGCGTTCCTGACGCTCCCAGGCCCGGCCGCTGAGCGGGAAGCCGTGGATCAGTACGACGGGCCTGCCCGACCCGTGGTCTTCGTAATACAGCTCGATCGGTGCAGAGTTCTCCTGGCCGACGGTCACGAAAGGCATAACGCACCTCGGAATCGCTGTGATGGAGTCATTCTTCGCCTGCCGGACAAGTCGTGCCCGAAATCGCGACTGGGGCGGCCCGATTTCCTGTGGAACACTTTGGAGTCAGACCTCGATCGCTTTCGAATACGGAGCCATACTAGCCAGCGAAGGGCACAAGCTATTGTCGGAGAGCGCCTATTCGTTGCACTCGGGCGCGGTTTGATCAGCCCTCGCTGTGCATCTGCCGCCAGGAAGCCTCTTCGTCTCCCAATCCGGTGGTGTGGAACCGGGCATTGAGGTCTGCCAACTGTTCCGGAGTGGGCTGCGGGCCCAGCTCACCCATTTCGAGGAAGAGCTCCTCGTTGCCGGCCGGCGACGAGACGAACAGTGCCCGCCCGCCGATGGGAGTCGTGAAAGTGTGGTAGCTCCCCTTGGGTACCACGACCACGGTGCCCGGCCCCCCGGAGAAGGTCGCATCGCCGACCCGGAAGTCGTAATGGCCCTCCAGTACGTAGATGATCTTCATGAAGTCGTGGTGAGCATGCGGTGGGTTCTCGGTGATCACGTCATGGGTGAAGACGAACACCCTCAAGGCGTCATCGACCTCCTTGCCGCGCACGATCACCTCGAGCCAGTGGTTGCCGCCGGGCTCCACTCGCACGCCCTTGCCGGGCGCGACCGCCCAACCATCGGCTCCCCAGTTGCTCACGTCATGTCCTTCCTTGGTCAGCGCAGCCGGCCGTGCGCCAGCCAGAGGGTGATCTCGCGCGGGCGGCCCCGCTGGAACATCGGTGGTACGTCCCTGCCGTGCGAGGCGATCTCGTCGGCGATCGTTGTGACGTCCGGCTCCCAGCCGTGCGCCTCCAGCCATGGGGCGGGGCGCAGGGCCGGCCCGTCCTGGAAGAAGCTCACGATGCGCCCGATGACCGCGGACTCGGTCTCGTCGACAGTGGCCACGTCGTCCTGGCGGGGAGTGCTGTCGAAGTATTCGAGTGCCAGACGGCTGCCGTGGGCGCTCAGGCGCGTCACGGTGTCGAGCAGACGGTCGGAGTCCTCGGGTGACAGGTACATGGACAGCCCCTCGATGAGCCACATGGTGGGGCGGAGGGGATCGAAACCACTTGCGGTCAGCGCTTCCGCCCAGGGGCCGCGCAGGTCGGCGGCGACCGGCCGCCGTCCGCCGCTGGGCGCCAGCCGGGCGGCGTCCATGACCGCTTCCTTGAACCGCAGCACGGGCTCGGTGTCCACCTCGTAGACCGTGGTGTCGGCCGGCAGGCCCAGGCGGACGGCTCGCGAGTCGAATCCAGCCGCGACGATGACCACTTGGCGTATCCCTGCCGCAGCGGCGGCGAGAACGCGTTCGTCGTAGAAGCGGGTGCGGACTCCCAGGTAGGTCGCCAGCATGTACCACGCCTCGGTGAGGTCACCGCTGTCCCGGTCGGGCCCGGTCGGGAGCGCGGCATCCGGATCTGTACGGATGGTTCCGTGCACGAGGTCGACCGTCGCAACGGCCAGCGGATCGTCGAAGAGACGGTCCTTCCTGCGGCTCTCGACGGCCCGCATATGAGCAGTCAGCAGGCCGGTCCAGCCGATGCCCGAAGGAAGGGATTTCCGGGCTCTGCCGGTTTCCCGGAGAGGATCCTGCCGTACTTCACGCTGCTGCACTCTTCGTCCCATTCCTTCTCGAAGTGCAAGAACTCAAGGGACGTGCAGCACTCAGTCGCGCCAAGGTCCGGGCGGATGGCCCTGATTCTGCGGCGGCGAGTGTCCAGCTGGATAGAACACCAGCGCCTTGCGAATGGCGCGCCGAGACCAACAGGCCGGGACCGACGTCACGGGAGATCCGCTAAATGATGTCGAGGTGGTCGAGGAACGGGGTCGCGGCGGACGCGTCGCCCGTGATGCGGCAGTGGTCGCGCCAGGGTTTGCGGGTGGTGGCCCAGGCGATGAAGTCGAGGGCGGTGCTGTGGATCCGGGGGGCGGCGGCGTCCGCGCCGGGTGTCACGGTCAGCTGTCCGTCCGGTGCGGTCGCGGGGAGGATCGTGACGGTGGTGGCGCCCGGCCCCGTCAGGTCGAGGACGAGGGGCCGGCTGACGGTGGCGGTGAGTTCGGGCCCCTGCATCTGGGGGAGGCCGGCGAGCATGAACTCGATGGCGGGGGCGACCTGGTCGTCGGTCGGTTCCGGCAGGGTGAACGGGAGCGGGCCGTCCGGGGCGAGCAGGTCGTTGCGCAGGTGGCAGAAGACGTTGAACGCCATGGTGTTCGCCAGGAGATGGCGCGGATACGTCCCGAGTCCGGCCACCTCGACGGGCTCGTCCGCGCCGGGTGGTTCCTGGGCCGCTGCCAGCAGGTCCAGCTGCCGGGGGGTGCTGCGCCGCCACTCGTCGAGGACTTCGGCATGGCTCCAGCCACGGCGTTCGTCCACGCGCAGGTCGTGGTAGCGCTCGCGGTTCTTCGGCAGTGAGGGGTCGGGCGGTGGAGGGTCCACCGCCTCGGAGGCGAGGGCCGCGAGGTGGGCCACCACGTCGATGACGCGCCAGCCGGCGCACGCAGACGGCAGCTCCCACTGTCCGTCGTCCAACTGAGGGATGATTTCGGCGAGTTGTGCCGTGCTCGAACGTGCGGCGGCCAGGCCGGCATGGGTCATCGTTTCTCCAGCCTCTCTCGAGGGGACGGCCAGGTCAGGATGCGGCCTGGCGGGACATGCGGTAGGTCGCGGCGACGTCCGCGCGGCCGAGTCCGTCGTCGGCCGCGAGACGGAGGCGTTCGCGTACGACTTCCGCGATGCCCAGGTGCAGGCCGGCGGCACGGGCGGTGTCGGTGATCAGGCCGGCGTCCTTGGCCGCCGCTTCGAGGGGGAAGGAGGGCGTGTCGAGGTCGTCGTCGATCATCTTCGGGCCCTTGCTCTGCACGTACGAGCTGTTGAGGCCGCTGCCGTCGAGGACGTCGATGACCAAGCGTGGATCCACCCCCAGGGCGTCGGCGAGGGTGAGGGACTCCGCGATGCCCTCGACGGTAGCGAGTACCCAGGCGTTGTAGGCAAGTTTGAGGCTGCTGGGTTGGCCGACCTCGTCGAGCCACACGGTGCGTGTGCCGACCGCCTCCAGGACCGGTCGCACCTCCTGCCGTGCCTCCTGCTGGGGGGAGGCAGCCAGGATGGTCAGAGTGCCGGCCACGGCCGGTTCCTTGGTGCCGAGGAGGGGGGCTTCGACGTACGCGACGTTCAGGCGGGTCGCCTGTTCCGCGAGACGGCGAGACCCGTCCGGGGAGACCGTGCACGTCTGCACCCACACCGTGTGGCCGCCCAGGCCCTCGTGGGCCTGGTCCATCACGTCGGCGACCACCTTCTCGTTCGCGAGCGCGGTCAGTACGACGTCGGCGCCGCGGCAGGCCTCGGCCGGCGTGTCGCACACGGCGGCTCCGACGGCGGCCAGTGGTTCGGCGGCGGCGCGGTTGCGGTTCCACGCGCGCAGGCCCAGTCCCGCCGCCGCGATGTTGCGCGCCATGGCATCCCCCATGGTGCCGGTGCCGAGCACCGCGACCACGGGCCCTCCCTGATCCCTTTCCTGATCAGACGGCGCCGTCTGGTTCATACCACTCATCGGGGGGACCTCCATACGCTCGGCGGACACGCGCGCGGCGGCAAACGGCGGGCGGTGCGCAGGCCCCCGTTCTCGACAGGCCGCCCGTTCCCTGTCCGGTTCAGGCGTCCTGGCCGATCCAGACGGTCTTGGCGTTCATGAACTCGCGCATGCCGAGGTCGGACAACTCACGTCCGTAGCCGCTCCGTTTGACGCCGCCGAAGGGGATCTCGGGGTAGCTGGTCGTGTTGCCGTTGATGAACGCCATGCCCGACTGGACGTCGCGGACGAAGAGTTCGCGTTCGGCCTCGTCCTCGCTCCACAGATTCGACCCGAGGCCGTAGGGGTGGCCGTTGGCTTCCCGCAGGGCCTCCTCCAGGGAGGAGACGGTCCACACCTGCGCCACCGGGCCGAAGACCTCCTCGTGGTACATCCGCATCTCCGGGGTGATGCCGGTCAGCACGGTGGGCGGGTAGAACCAGCCGGGCCCGTCCGGGCGTTCGCCGCCCAGCAGCACCGTCGCGCCCTTGGCGACGGCGTCGTCGACGTAGGACTCCACGTCCCGCCGGCCGGACTCGGTGGCCAGCGGTCCGACATCGGTGCCCTCGTCCATCGGGTCGCCCATCACCAGCGCGCCCATCTTCGCCACGAACATCTCGATGAACGCGTCACCGATGTCCTCGTGCACGAAGAAGCGCTTGCCGTTGATGCAGGACTGCCCGTTGTTCAGGGTCCGTGCCTTGACCGCGACATCGGTGGCCTGCTCCAGGTTCGTGGAGGGCATGACGATGAACGGGTCGGAGCCGCCGAGTTCGAGGACCACCTTCTTGATCTCGTCGCCGGCGATGGCGGCCACCGACCGTCCGGCCGGTTCGCTGCCCGTGAGCGTCGCGGCCGCCACCCGCGGGTCGCGCAGCACCTGCTCCACCCTTCTCGCGGAGATCAGCAGGGTCTGGAACACGTCGTCCGGGAAGCCCGCGTCACGGAAGAGCTCCTCCAGGTACAGGGCGCACTGCGGCACGTTCGAGGCGTGCTTGAGCAGACCCACGTTCCCCGCCATCAGCGCGGGTGCGGCGAACCGCATGGCCTGCCACAGCGGCAGGTTCCACGGCATCACCGCGAGCACGACACCGATCGGCTGGTACGTGACGAACGTCTGCTTCGCGCCGACGCGTTGGCCGTCGCCCTCCAGGTCCCGCAGGAACGCGGGGCCCTCGGCGGCGTAGAAGCGCAGCCCATGAATGCACTTGGCCACTTCCTGCTCCGCCGCCCGGAAGGTCTTGCCCATCTCGGTGGTGATCATCCCGCTGACGCTCTCGACCTCCTTCTCCAGACGGTCGGCGGCATGCTGGAGCCACTCCGCCCGCTGCTCGACGCCCGTCAGCCGGTACGAGGCGGCTGCTGCCGCCGCCCTGGCGAGCTTGTCTTCGAGTTCCTCGGGGGTCAGCTCGTCGAAACTCCTGAGGACCTCACCTGTCACAGGACTCGTCGTTGCGATAGCCATGGATCCACCGTATGACCACCCCACAGGGTCGGCAATTCACCCATTTGCCCCATTATTGCCTCCGGAGGCAATGCTCATCGTCCAACCGGACGCCACCCCCTCGGCACCGACTCACCCAGCACGACACGGGATGCACCGCAAGCGCAGGCGCGCGACCATGGTCGGGTCCGAAGCGGCGGCCGCGGTGACCGACACCGGGACTGCGTGCTCGCGCCCTCCGGCCCGGGCCGCTTTCCGCCTGCCCACGAAATCGAGGTTCCCATGGCGAATATGCAGGCAGCCCGGATGTACGGATACAAGGAACCCCTTCGGATCGAAGAGGTCCCGGTGCCCGAGCCCGGGCCGGACGAGATACTCCTCAAGGTCGCCGCGACCGGCATGTGCCGAAGCGACTACCAGCTTCTCACCGGCTACTTCGAGGGCCCGTTCCCGGTGGATCTGCCCTACATCCCCGGTCACGAGGTCACGGGCCGGGTGGCGGGACTGGGCAGCGCGGTGCCCACGACGGTGGGCTACTCGGAGGGCGACATGGTCGTGGTAAACCCCAGCTGGGGAGACGGCACATGCCGGCAGTGCCGCGAAGGCAACGAACAGCTGTGCAGCGGCAACGGCCGCTGGGTGGGCTTCGGCCCTCCGGGCGGCTTCGCCGAGTACATGGCCGTGGAGTGCCGCCACGCGATCCCGGTCTCCGAGGAGGCCGCGAAAGCACCCGAGCTCCTCGCCCCCATGACCGACGCGGGCATGACCCCGTACCGGGGGATGCGCAAGCTCCGGGACGCGGGCAAGCTGGGTCTTCGAAGTTGAGCGGTGCAGGGTCGGTGGCCGCTGACTGTCCGTCACGGTCTGCGATGAGTGGGGTGGTTGTCGGCCCTGGATGTAGGAC
>NZ_JBITGJ010000132.1:0-15972 GCF_044456925.1 Streptomyces sp. NPDC050743 | reverse complement strand
CCGTCTCCCCAGCCCATTCCCCCCGCACACACAGCAGTCTGACCCCACGCCAGCACCCGCGAGGCCAGAACCCGAGATTTTCAGTGATCTTCTAGGTCTGCACCGACCGTGAATCTAGGGGTCGTACGCCTTCCGGGGCCGTGGCTATATAGAAGCCCCAGGCGGCCTGCACCCGGTGCGGCCACGCCGTGACGGACGCGCAGGGCCCGCAGCCCGCGCACACGCAATCCTTCCAAGTGCCTACGGAGGCGAATCATGGGCCGCGTCGAGGGCAAGGTCGTCGCAATCACCGGAGCCGCCCGCGGACAGGGCCGCAGCCACGCGCTGCGACTGGCCGAGGAGGGCGCGGACATCATCGCGCTCGACATCTGCCAGGAGATTCCCGTCGCCGACTACGGCATGTCGACCTCCACGGACCTGGAGGAGACCGCGGAGCTGGTCCGCAAGCTCGGACGGCGGGCGGTGACCCGCGAGCTCGACATCCGCGACCGGCCCGCGCTCGACCGCGCGTTCGCCGAGGCGGTCGAGGAACTCGGCCGGCTCGACGTGGTCGTGGCCAACGCGGGCATCAGCCCGGTCGGCATGGACCGGCCGCTGTCCGCCTTCACCGAGACGATCGACGTCAACCTGCTCGGCTCGATCTCCACCGTCCACGCCGCCCTGCCCCACCTCGTCGACGGCGGCTCCGTCATCGTGATGGGCTCGGTCGCCGGCCTGGCCCCGGAGCTCGCCGGCAACGCGGTCGCCGGACCCGGCGGCTACGGCTACAGCTTCTCCAAGAAGACGCTCGTCGACTACGTCGACTGGCTCGCCGTGCAGCTGGCTCCCAAGGGCACCCGCGTCAACGCGGTCCATCCGGGCAACGTGGCCACCCGGATGGTGCAGAACGAGTCCACCTACCGCACCTACCGTCCCGATCTGGAGCACCCCACCGAGGCGGACGCCGAGGTGCTCTTCAGGAACTTCCACGCCCTGGGCGTTCCGCTGCTGGATCCGATCGACATCTCGCACGCCGTGGTCTACCTGGCCTCGGACGAATCGCGGTACCTCACCGGCGTACAGCTGAAGATCGACGCCGGGGCCCTGGCGCAGCGGGCGATCCAGCGCTGAGCCGCCCGGGCGGGTCCGCAAGCCCCACCCGGCCTATCCAGGCCACCGACCAACCTACGGAGAATCAATGAGCGCCTTCGACGGCACGTGGTCCATCACCATCGCCTCTCCCATCGGCCCGCAGCACGGCACCGTGGACGTCAAGCAGAACGGGGCCGCGCTCAGCGGCACCGCCACCGCCATGGGCAGCACGGTCGGCATCGAGAACGGCCGCCTGGAGGGCGACCGTGCGCAGTTCACCATCAACATGGTGCGCCCGATGCCCATGAAGATGGACTTCGACCTCATCATCGACGGTGACGCGCTGACCGGCGGGACCGTCGCCGGCAACTTCGGCCGGATGGCCGTCACCGGCCAGCGCGCCTGACGGGAACGGCCACCCCGAAGGCGGCCTCACGACGCGCGGAAACCGTGTGGGCAGCCCTCTGATCCCCCGCAGAGGGCGGGCGCACGGTTTCCGCGCCCCGCCTTCGCCGGCCGCGTCCTTCCCACGCCGCGTGTTTCCACGCCGAGCCTTTCCCCGCCGCGCCGTTGCGCGCACCCCGTCCGAAGGAGGCCGCGTGCACGATCTCGTCTGCTGGGAGGAACTGCACCGTGGGGACTCCCACGAACTGGTCCTCGCGGTGTGCCGCCCCCTGCTCGGCCCGACGGGCACCGACCTGCGGGACGCGGCGCCGCTGCTGGAGACCGAGCACACCGTGTGGCAGGCCCTGCCGGGCCCCGCCGGGCACCGGCCCTCGGGGCTGGACCTCGACGCGTACCTGGTGCCGTGGACCGACGACGTACGAGCCCGCGGACTGCGGGTACGGGCCGTCCTGGGACTGGGTCCCGGCGGTCTGTTCGCGGGCGTGATCGGCGCGGCCGTCGCCCGGCTGCAGGGACGGTCCCCGGCGGTGCTGCTGCCCGACGCCGCCCTCGGCGAACCGGTCGCCGAGCAGTTCCGCCGTCTGGTCGCGAGCGTCTCCCGGCAGCGCCGGCGCACCGACCCCGGCGCCCTCGACTCGGCCGCCGGCCTCACCCGGGCGGTCCTCGACCTGACCGCCGTCAGCCTCTCCGCCCAGGCCGCGACCCGCCCCCGGGACCGTACGCCGGCCTGGCGCATCGGCGCCCTCCCCACGTCACCGGGAGGTTAGCCCGCGGGAATGATTCACCGGCGCCGCGGGGTGAACCGTGCGCGGTGGCTCCGCGCCGACGGCCGGCGCCGGTGCCCGGCCGTTAGCGTCGGCTCCTGTGCCGTTGAGCTATGCATTCGTGAACCTCAAACCCGGAGTGGGCAAGACGACCAGCGCGGTCTGGCTGGCCCACGCGCTGCACGCATCGGGCCTGTCTCCGTTGCTCGTGGACAGCGACCCCGCCTCTTCCGCGCTGCGCTGGAGCGAACTGGCGGGCGGTTTCCCGTTCCCCGTGCTCGCCCTTCCCGTGGGCGACGTGCACCGGCGGGTGAACGACTTTCTCGACAACCGACGGGCCGTGGTGTTCGACGCCCCGCAGCTGGAGGACCACGCCCACATCGCCCGGGGCGTCATGCGGTACGCGAGCGAGTGGATCGTGCCCGTGACCCCGGCCCCCATCGAGCTGGACCGGATGGCGCCCATCGACCGCGAAATGGACGACATGCAGTCCCTGCGCTCCCACCCGGCCCGCGCCGCCGTCCTGCTGAACCGCACGAACCGCCCCGACGCCACGCGCACCGGTCCCGACGCCGACGCCCGCGAAGCCCTCACCGAGCGGGGCTTCGACGTGCTGTCCACGCATATCCCGCGACTCGACCTGTACTCCCAGTCCTTCGGCAGCCCCGTCGAGGTGAAGGGCACGGCGTACATGGACCTCGCCGAGGAGCTCATCAACCGTCAGGACGGCGTATGAACCAGCGCAAGGACACCTATCGGGCCGCGCTGCGGCGTCGACCGGACACGACGGCCCCCGCGTCCGCTCCCACCAAGGTCACCCGGCTGGACACCCGCTACCTCAAGGTGACCGTCGAAGTGGACCTCGCCTTCGCACGTGACCTCACCGGCTGGGCGGGACAACCGCTGTCCGCGCTCGTGCGCGCAGGCGAGGCGGTCCTGCGACCGCTGCGACAGGACCCGTAGGCCGGCATCGATCACGCACTCCCCTACACCCGGCGGAGTAGTCACGATGGCTCCCCCCGCAGGATGACCGCGGATGCGGCATGGGCGATGCTGTCCGCTGTGACAGCTGATCTTCGCCGAGCCACAGCCGCAGACGGAGACGGGGAGGGAGACGGGGGCGGGGACGGGGGCGCCCGTCCGGAATCCGCTCCGCCCTCGCCCCCTGCCGAGCGCGCGCACCGGCCGCGCCGCTCCCGGCTGCGGCGGTGGCTTCAGCGCACCGCACTGGGCTGTGCCGTCGTGCTGGTGGTCGTCACAGTGGCCTCGTTCGTCTACAACGGCGTCACCGCCGGGCGCGCCGCGCCGCCGCGGGGGCTCAGGTACGTACAGGCCGCCGACATCCGCACGCGCTACCAGACCTGGGGTACGGCGGGCCCACCGGTCGTCCTGGTGCACGGCGCCTTCGAATCCGTGGACACCTGGTCGCGCCTTGCCCCGCTGCTCGCCCGCGACCACCGGGTGTACGCCCTCGACCTGACGGGCGACGGATACAGCGAGCGCCACGGCCCGTACACCGTCGACCACTTCACCCGGCAGCTCCTGGGCTTCCTGGACGCCATGCACCTCGACGGTCCGGGCGAGCGCCCGCTGCTGGTGGGGCACTCCAGCGGAGCCGCCGTGGTCACCGAGGCGGCCCTGCGGTCCCCTGGCCGGCTGGGCGGTGTGATGCTCCTCGACGGCGACGCCCTCGACACGGGCGCCGGGCCGCCGCCGGCCTTCAAGCACGTGCTGATCGAGCCGTACCGCACCAGCCTGCTGCGGATCGGGCTCGGCGTCGACGCGCTGATCCGCAGCGTGTACGACGCGCAGTGCGGGCCCGCCTGTCCGCGCCTGGACGCCGCCGGCCTGGATCAGTGGCGACGCCCGCTCCGGGTGCCGGGCGCGGAGGACGCGCTCTGGAGCATGCTGGCCGCCGGGGTGCCGGGTCTGCCCGCGGACCAGGTGGCGCGGCTCGCCGGGGCGCGCCTGCCCAAGTCGGTGGTGTTCGGGGCCCAGGACGACGTGTTCACCCGGCAGACTCCGCAGGAGACCGCCCGGCGCATCGGCGCACCTCCGGCGACGCTCATCCCGGGCGCCCGGCACCTGACGATGATCTCCAGCCCCGAGGCGGTCGCGACGGCCGTGGACAGGCTCACGGCGGCATCGATCGCGGCATCCCGGTGACTCCACGGCCGCCCCGGCGCCGAGGTGGGGCGCCGGGACGGCGGCGCCCACGGTGCCGGGGCGGGCCGGGCGCCCCGGCACCGCGCCGCCGCATCAGCCCTTGGCGCGCAGCCGGGCCGCCAGGGAGGTCAGCGGCTCGGTCTCCTCGGTGTGGCCCAGGGCGGTGAGTCGGGAGACCGCCGCGTCGAGGCGGGTGAGGGCGGGGGCGGGGCGTTCCAGGTAGATGCCCTCCACGGCACCCGCGAGCCGGACGCACTCGGCCCACTCGCCGGCGTGGTCCTCGTCGGATCCCGGTTCGCCGAGCAGGCCGAGCGCCTCGTCCAGGGCGGCCAGGGCGGTCTCGTACTCACGCGCGTAGGCGTTGACCCGTCCGTGTTCGTAGGCCAGGGCGGGGTCCAGGGCGCGGCCGCGGGCCTCGTACCCCGCGGCGCGGGCCTCGTCGGCGATCCTGCCCGCGTCGGCGAGGAAGGCGAGGGCGTCGGCCAGGCCCTCGGGACCCTGCTGCTGGGCCTGGAGGCGGGCGAGTTCGCGCAGGCAGTTGCTGAGCTGCTCGTAGCGCGGGGCCCGGGCGTGGGCGGCGAGGGCCTGGTCCGCGGCCTCGCGGGCGCGGCCGAACTCGCCGGACTCGGCGAGGAGTACGGCGGTCTCGGCGGCGATCATGGCGTGGCTCCCGGGGTCGTCGTCCCAGCCGGCCGACTCGGCGGCGAGGGCGGCGAACTCCACCGTGGCGGCCTTGAGGTCCTCGCCCGCGTGCAGCGCGCGGGCGCGGGTCAGGCGCAGCTGGGCGACGAGCCGGTCGTCCAGCTCTCCGGCGGCGACGTCCGGTTCGGCCAGGAGGGAGTCGAGCAGGGCGATGCTGTCCTCGACGCGGCCCAGGTCGAGGCTGAGCTGCGCGGCGTTGCTGTAGGTGCAGAACGCGTCCGTCCGGCTGCCGTGGCGCAGTTCCAGCTCCGCGGAGCGCGTCAGGTGCCGCAGTGCCTCGTCGGGGCGGCCCAGGTGCATGCAGACCTGTGCCAGATCACCGTGGAGGCGGGCGGTGTCGCCCCTGTCGGACGGCCAGTCGGCGGCCAGGCGCAGGCTCTCGGTCAGGTCCGCGTGCGCGGCCTGCGCGTCCCTCAGGCCGAGCTGGATCCGGCCGCGCAGGCCGAGCGTGCGGGGCAGGTGCCAGGCGGGGCCGTGCGCCTTCAGCCGGTCGAGGAGGGCGTCGATCTCCGTGGCCGCGGCGGGCAGATCGCCGGACAGGGCGTATGTGCTCGCCCGCAGCAGCAGGGCGCCGGAGACCTGTCCGGCGATGTCGTGCCGGGTGGCGAAGGCGAGCAGCAGGGCCACTTCGGCGAGGACCGGCGCGATGTGCTCTTCGTTCCCCGACGTCTGCAGCCGCAGGCCGAGCGCGCTCGCCCGCAGCCGCAGCAGACGGGCCTCCTGGTAGGGGGCGAGGCCGGTCGTCTCCTCGTGCAGACGGACGAGTGCCGCGTGGGCGGCGGTCAGCGCGGCGGCCTTCGCTTCCGCGCCGTCGGCACGCTCCGCAGGGATCTCGCCGGTGGGGAGCAGGGCGCAGGCGCGCGCGAGCGCCGCGTGACCCGGCGCTCCGGCCTCGTCGTACAGTCTCGCGGCCTCCTCGTACAGGGCGGCGGCTTCCTCGAACTCGTCCTTCTCGCCCACCCGGCCCGCCTCGTCGGCCAGCAGGTCCGCGCGCAGCAGGACGAGCGGTCCCACGGCCGGGTCGTCGGGGTGGGCGTAGTCGGGGGCGGCGACGAGCGTGCGCAGCCGTGCCCAGCAGGCCACCGCGTCCGGATGCCCCTGCTCGTCCAGCGCCCTTGCCCGCAGGATGAGTTCGGGCAGCGACTCGGGGACGGCGGCGGCCGTGCGGGCGGCGGGCGCGGTGGCCGGGGTGGCCGGCATGGCCGGGGCCACGTCGTCGAGAACGCGGGTGCGCAGGGTCAGTTCCAGTGCGTCCAGCAGGGGGGCCCGGTCGAGGCGGGCCCTGCGCCGGTCGGTGTGGGCCGTGGTTCCGTTGCGGGCGTCGAAGCGGGCGGCGAGGTCGTCGGCGCGGCCACGCACCTCGGCGCGCAAGGCTGCCACCGTCCAGGTGCGGCCGGCGTATCCGGCGGCGGGCAGTTCGCCGTGGCCCAGGGACTCGACGCGCTGGAGGAGGACCTCCACGCCGGTGAGGAAACCGAGCAGGTCCAGCGGCGAGTCGACCTCGTCGAACAGGCTCCGGTTCTCGGCGAGCAGTTCCAGGCCGCGTGCCTCGTTGCCGGTCAGCGCGCAGAACTCCAGGTGCCGGCCGACCTCCTGGGACATCGAGGGGTTGCGGCGGCAGGCGCGGTACCCGGCGAGGTGCAGCTCGCGGGCCCGGTCTGTGCGGCCGGTGCGCAGCAGGGGAAGCAGCGCGTAGGAGACGGAGCGGGCGGGCTCCTCCTGGCAGGATTCCTTCCCGGCCAGGACGGGCTCCCAGGTGCGCAGCGCCCGCTCGTCGTCGCCGGCCGTGAGGTGGTACAGGGCGCGCTCGCAGATCTCGCAGGCCTCGCAGTCGCTGAGCCTGGTGCGGGTGCGGCCCGCCCACAGCTCGTAGGCGGGGGTGGTGTCCTCGCCGATGTGGGCGGCGAGCTGGTACGCCTGTCCGTAGTAGGGCTGGAGGCCGAGGCCGGCCTTCTCGTACCGGTCGCGCATCTCCGTCAGCCACTGGCGCAGGCTGGTCAGAGGTATCTCGGGGAGCTGGCGCAGGGCGTGGGCCACCCACTTGAACCGCCAGAACAGCATGTGGCGCAGGCGCTCGTCGAAGACGTCGGGCTGCTCGTCGAAGAGCGTGAGCAGGCGGGCGAAGACGACGGGCGACTTGCGGGGTTCGGAGCCGTAGGTGTACGCCTCCTGGAGTTCGAGGAGCGCGTGGACGAGCGGGAGGGGCTCGGCGAACTGCTCGGCGGCGTCGACCAGTTCCTCGGCCGTGACGGTGCGGGTACGGCCGTAGGGGCGCCGGTCGTTCTCCTGGAGCGCCTGGTACAGCTCGTCAATGGTCTGGGGTGCGGTCGGCATCGTCAGCTGTCCTTGCGGAGGGCGTGGGCGAGAAGGTCGAGGAAGGAGCGGTTGATGAGGCTCGACTCGGCGGGCCTGAGCGGGCGCCGGGACAGCATCGCGGCCTGCCCGTAGAGGGCTTCGGCGCTGGTGCGGGCCAGCTCGGGTTCGTCGATGGTGACGGCGGTGCGGACCAGTGGGTTGAGCTGGTTGAGGATCAGCTGGGCCCGCGGAGCCTCCTGACGCAGATGGCCGAGGATGTCGCCCCACAGGCCTCCCTGCTGCTCGCGGGCGAGCTGGGAACGGGTGCGCTCGTGCCGGGCCTCGCGGCTGTCGAGGAGCAGGGCGGGGGCGGAGGCGGGCTGGAAGGTGCGCAGCGCGACGTCGCAGTCGAAGACGGCGAGGGCGTCGCGGGCCAGGGCGAGGTAGGCCGCTGCGGCCAGTTCCGTCTCCCGGTCGACCGGGTCGAGGTGGGCGGTGAGCGTGGCCGGGTCGAGGTCGGCGACGCTGACCTCCGGCCTGATCTCCGGCAGCCGGTGGACCAGTTCGCGGTCGTAGGTGTAGCCGCCGTTGACGACGCCGAGCCCGGCGGCCGAGGCGATCGCGGCGACCTGCCGGAACTCCTCCACGCTGGACGTCACGAGCACGGTGCGGTGGGTGCGCGCGAACTCGTCCAGCGTGGCGTGTCCGTCGGTGGTCTCGAACGGCAGCCACGGCAGCAGCATCCGCAGGATCTCGTCGTCGTGCACCGCCAGCGACTTCACGGCCAGGTGGTGGGCCTGGAGGAAGCGGCCGAGGAGGTCCGGGTCGCTGGCGGCGGTCCGGGCGATCCACGCGCGCAGCCGTTCGGCGAGGGCGTCGCGGACGGCGGCGAGGGTGTCGTCCTCGTACAGGGACTCGCGGGACGCGGTGGGGCGCAGGCTCTCGGCGTCGACGACGCAGCGGACGAAGAACGCCCACTCGGGCAGGATCTCCTCGGCCTGCTCGGACAGCAGCATGCCCTTGACGTGCACGCGGTGGCCGTGGCGGCGTCCGGCCGGCACAGCCTCGGGCAGCACGCACGCGATGCCCTTCAGGCCCACCGCCGGCAGGTCCAGCTCGATGGTGTCCAGCGGCGTGAACCCGAAGACGTCCTCGCCGTACCCGGCCAGCGCGCGGGAGCGGGCTCCCGGCGTGGCGTACGCACGCGCCCAGGGTGCAGGCTCGGGGTTGACGGGAGCGCCCGGGCCGCCCGTGCCGTCGTCGAAGGTCACCGGGTGGCGCAGCAGGGAGCCGAAGTGCCGGGCCAGCGCGTGCACCTGGGCCGGCCGGGTCCACTCGCCCGCGTCGGCGCGGGGCGTCAGCGTGACGGTGGTGCCGGGCCGCGGGCGGGCGGAGGCGGGCAGGGTCCGGACGGAGTAGCTGCCGTCACCGCGTCCCCGCCACTCCACGACGGGCGCATCGGCAGTGCGCGCGGAACGGCTCAGGACATGGATCTCGTCCGCGACCAGGAAGCAGGAGAGCAGACCGATGCCGAACTGGCCGATGAAGTCGGCGCGTTGCTCGGCGATCTTCTCGGCGCGCTTGCTGCTGCGGCCGATCGTGGCGAGGAAGGTGTGCACGTCGGCCTCGGTGAGACCGACTCCGTCGTCCTCGACGCGCACCACCGAACCGTCGGCGTACAGGCGGATACCGAAGGCGCCGGCCGCGGCACCCGGTTCGAGGCCGTGCCGCGCGGTCAGCGCGTCCACCGCGTTCTGCATCAGTTCGCGCAGGTAGACGCGGGGGCTGGAGTAGAGGTGGTGGGAGAGGAGATCGACGAGGCCGCGCAGATCCACCTGGAAGGTGCGGTCGGTGCCGGCCGGGCGGGGCGGGGTGTCGGGCAGAGTCATCGGGCAGTCCGGGGTCGGGGTGTTCGAGGAGTGGCAGATGGGGGTGGCGGGCTCAGGCGTTGCGCCGGGCGCGGGCGTACATCTTTTCCGGCTGCGCCATGTACTTCCACGGCCACGAGGTGTAAGCGCCCTGGAGCTCTCGGAAGACGCGCGGCAGCGCGATGCTCTCGGAGGCCAGCGACAACGCCATGGCGAAGATGTTGAAGTCCTCCTGCCAGCCAGGGCGTCGCTCGTAGGCGGGGTGGAGGATGCTGTGCTCGGCCGCCTCCAGCAACTCGTCCTGGATCTCAGGGGTGACGAGGCAGTTCTTGCTGTCCGACTCCACCCAGTCCTCGATGTGCGCCATGGCGATCACACAGCCGATACGGTGGCCCTCGGGCGCGCCGGCGAACGCCTCGCGGGCGAACGCGAGTGCCTGGCCCGGCTCGCCGCTCCAGCGGGGCTGAAGGTACGACACCCACTCGATGTGGGTCTCCAGGTCCAGCGGGTCGCGGCGCAGGGCGGCGTCGAGCCGGGTCTCGTTGACGGCCGGGCCCAGGGACATGCCGCGGCCGGAGGTGAGCAGACGGCGCCAGGGCGTGACCCATTCCGGCCGCAACTCGGCGGCCTCCAGCAGCTGTTCCTCCGCGATGTGGAGCCGCTCGTGGAAGACCCGCCACTGCTCCTGCGTGACGTCCACGGCACGCGCGCTGGTGCGCGCCTCCCAGCCCCAGATGATGTGGCGCGCCCCGGATATCAGCAGGGCCGTCGCCTGGTGCTCCTTGTCCTCCTCGACGGCCCGGCCGATCCAGTCCTGCACACCGGCCAGGTCGGCCAGTTCGCCCAGGACCTGGTGGTCGCGGCCGAGGTCGAAGGGAGCCGACGCCGCCTTGACCGCCTCCCAGTCACCCGCCTCCGCCGCCTCCACCAACGCGAGCACCCGAGCGTCCCCGAGGGCGCGCAGCGTGTACATCCCGTCCTTCTGCTTGCGCGGGACGGGAAGCGCGTACGGATCCGCCGCCGGTCTGTCCCCACCCCTGCCGAACAGCTTGCCGAACATGCCGCGCCCTCCCCAGGTCCCGCGTGATCGTTTGGTGCAGCATAAGCGGCACCACCGACACCGCTTCCACAGGGTTTCCACGGGCGGTCCACGGGCTCGGCCCCGCCCTCGCCCACGTCCGGCGCCGCCGGAGGGTTCACGAGCCCATTTCGACCACCTAGGGTCTGTCTTGAGTTGTGATCGAGTCCCGGTGGTGGGGCCCCGGTCCGGAACGACGTTGGTGTGACGCGTGCGCACCACCCAACGCCCTACGACCTGCAGCGACGCATTGCTGAACGGGACCGCCCTGCGTAGCAGACCGGTTCGGTCACGCCGACTTTCCCTGCGCGGCCCAGGCCTCGCTCTTGCGAACCTGGTTGACTGTCCACCCATGAGGATTGGTGTGACGCTGCCGATGTCCAAGTCGGACGGACAGGGGCGGATGCCAGGCTGGCCCGACGTGTGCGCGCTGGCCCTGCACGCAGAATCGGCGGGGCTGGATTCAGTGTGGATCTGTGACCATCTCGTGAGCGAGCCGCCAGGTAACCCGCCAGAAGGCGTGTTGGAGGCATGGACCATCCTGTCCGCGTTGGCCGCGTCCACCCGGCGGGTGACGGTGGGCACGCTGGTGACCTGCAGTTCGTTTCGGCATCCGGCGCTGCTGGCGAAGATGGCAGCAACGGTCGACGGGATCAGCGGTGGACGCCTTGTGCTGGGGCTCGGCGCCGGATTCCCTGGCCTGGAGTACGAGGCGTACGGCTTCCCGAACGATCACCGTCTCGCGCGCTTCGAGGAGACGTTGGAGATCGTCGGTGGGCTGCTGCGGGGCGCCGTCGTCACCACGCCCGGTCAGTTCTACCAGTTGCGGAACGCGTCGCTGCTGCCATCGCCCGACCGACGGATTCCACTGCTGGTCGCCGGTGACGGCCCACGCCTGCTGCGGATGACCGCACGTCACGCCCAGGCCTGGAACACCGCCTGGCATGGCGCGCCCGACGACCGGCTGCGTGCACGGCTTGCCGCGATGGAGCGGGCGCTGGCCGACGAGGACCGGGAAGTGGGCTCGCTACACGTCACGGTGGGCGTGTCCGTGGCGGATCCCGACCACCCGGGCGTGGACGACAACGACGGCGTGTTCGCCGGCACACCTGACGATCTGGCCCGCATCATCGATGAATACGCCCTGCTCGACGTCGATGAGCTGATCATCGCACTGACGCCCAAGATCGGGCGATCAGTGGACCGGTTGGTCCGGGCGCTCACCCTGCGGACAAGCTGAGATGTCGCCGCCGGCGTCCGGTCGCGGTTTGACGACGCGCAGTGCCCGTGTGCCGAAAACCTGGTTACTAGGGCCCGTGAGATGTCGTGATCAATCGGCTGCTTGCAAGAGATCTCCGAGCCAGATCATCGAGGCGCGCAGTTCGAGGCCGGCGAGGTAGCTCTCGGGCGTCTTGTCGAAGCGTGTGGCGATGCCGCGCCAGTCCTTCAGCCGGTTGATCAGTCGCTCGACGGTGTTGCGGTCACGGTAAAGATCGGCGTCGAAAGCGACGGGACGGCCGCCCCGGCTGCCCTTCTTCTTGCGGTTGGCGGCCTGGTCCTTCTTCTCCGGGATAACAGCCCTGATGTGGCATTTCCGCAAGTGGGCGCGGTTGGCGCGGGACGAGTACGCCTTGTCCGCAGCGACCGCGCCCGGCCGGGTGCGGGGCCGACCGACCGGCAGACGGACGCGGATCCTTTTCAGCACGGGGACGAATTGGGGGCCGTCCGCGGCCTGCCCGGCGGTCAGAACGAACGACAAAGGGCGGCGCTTGCGGTCGCCAGCGAGATGAATCTTGCTGGTCAATCCACCGCGGGACCTTCCGAGCAGGGCTTCCTTCAACCGGAGCCTGCGCTGGCGGCGGACGCGTCGGCGCTCGGCACGCTCAGGCTCGTTTCCTCCGTCCCGCCCGTTCTGTTCCCTCTCGTCCCTCCTTTTTGCCGGGCCTCTTCCTGCTCGGCGGCGGCTTCCTCGATAGCCTCCAGGACGTCCTTGCCGACGATCATCCCGGCGGCGTCGTGGTGAGCACGGACGGTCGTGGAGTCCACGCTGACTAGGGACAAGTCTGTCTTGCCCTGGCGGGCGGCTTCGGCGATCAGGCCCTCCAGCAGAGCGGTGAAGACACCGGCATTCCGCCACACCCGGAAGCGCCCGTAGACGGTCGGGCAGGGCCCGAACTCGCCCGGCATCTCACGCCACTGCGCGCCCGCCCTGAACCGCCAGATCACCCCCTCAAACTGATCCCGCAACCGCTCAGGGTACGGACCGTACTCACCTATCGGCAAAAACGGCTCGATCAACTTCCACTGCTCGTCGGTGAGTTGCCTGCGCGTCACGGTCTTGTTCCTACCGGATCCGCCTTCCTACCGGATCCGAATCTGCAAAATAGATCACGACATCACACAGGCCCTAGTCGGACACACCTTCGCAAAGCCTGGTCAGAGCACTCACCAGGCTTTGCGAAGGTGTGTCCGAGGGGAAATCGACGGGCCGACGACACGGTTGTAGTGGCACAACGGCACTTCCACCTGCCGAACCGGACTTCGGTCAGTCGCGGGGGCGGAGGCTGGCTTCTTCGAGGTCGAGTTCGTGCTGGATCCGGCGCCGGGTGGCGTTGCTGATCTTGTTCGCTTCGTAGAGGCGCTGGAGCTCGGCCGCCTCGATCGCGATGAGTGTCCGGCGAATCTCGCGGTAGGCGTCGGCGGGGCGGGCGTCCGGGTCGGTGTAGTGCGCGTCCTCGACCTGGTGGATGCGCGCTTCCAGATGACGACGGGCCTGTTTCAGGGCGGCCTCGGCGGCGGTACCCAGATCGGCCAGCTGATCCAGATCGCCCAGCAGTTTGAGCTCCTCGAGAGCGGCGCGGGCGATGCGCCGGCGGGTCCGGGCCTCCTCGCGGGCGGTGTGCTCCGGTTCCAGAGCGATGCCGGAGCGGCGCACGACAGGAGCCAGAGTGAAGCCCTGGAAGACGAGAGTGAGCGCGACGGTCCCGGTGGTGAGCGTGAGAATGAGCGCCCGGTGCGGCAGCGGCGCCCCTGTGTGGGTGACCAGGGGGATGGAGAGCGCGGCCGCCAGCGGCATGACACCTCGGGTGCCCGCCCAGGACAGGACGGCCGGAACCCGCCAGGAGAGGCGGTTGTCGCCCTCCATGTGCCGGTGGTGGATCAGGGCGGACAGCGGGAAGATCCACAGCAGACGGATCGCCAGCAGAGTGAAGGCGATCGCCGGCACCCACAGCGGCCAGCCGTGCTCGTCGCGCGCGAGATGACGGACGGCCCACGGGAGCTCGAGGCCGATCAGGGCGAAGACGACACTCTCCAGCAGGAAGGCCACGGTGTCGTAGACGGCGTGCACCTGGAGGCGGACGGGGGCGTCGCCGAGCTTGTGGCCGGTGCTGCCGAGGACGACCCCGGCCACGATGACGGCGGTCACGCCGGAGGTGTGCGACTGCTCCGCGATGACATAGGAGGCGTAGGGAGTGACCAACGCGATGACGGTCTCCAGCATGGGGTCGTCGGTCCGTCTGCGGATCAGCGTCTCCACTGCGGCGACCGCCGCCCCGATGAGGGCTCCTCCGCCTGCGAGGATCAGGAACTGCACGACGGTCCCGGGCACGCTGATGGCGCTGCCGGACACCACGGTGGCCACGGCGACCTTGTACAGGACCAGTGAGGTGGCATCGTTGAACAGGCTTTCCGCCTGCACCATGGCCTGCACACGCGATGGGAGAGACAGGCGCCGGCCGAGCGCGGTCACGGCCACGGGGTCGGTGCTGGCCAGGACCGAGCCGAGGATGAACGCGGTCGCGGCAGTGAGCGGCGTGATCGCATGGGCCACGTACCCGACGGCGAGGGCCGAGGCGAGGACCAGGCCGAATACCAGACCGGTCACGGGCCGCCATACAGTGCGCAGGTCGCGGACGGAGATTTCCCCGGCCGAGGCGTAGAGCAGCGGCGGCAGCACCAGCACGTTGATCACGTGAGGCGGCAGGCGGACCTCGGGCACCCAGGGAATCAGCCCCACGACCAGACCCGCGACAACGAGGAGCGAGGGGGCCGGCAGGCTCCAGCGCCGGGCACCCGTCGCCACGGCGGTGGCCAGGACCACCAACAGCAGGACGACGATCACGCCGGTCATGGAGCGTCCCCGTGGGTTACGGCTTGTGACCCCCCTGCGGCCAGGTGCTCAACCAACGTAACCGACGTACTGCGGTGACGCAGCCGACGGGGGCCAACGACCGTCCGGTGCCCGGCGCCTTGTCCGAGCCCGGAGGCGTCACCGTCAGTCCCGACCGGCGAACCGATGCAGGGTGAGCGCGGCGCCGAAGAGTCGGACGCCGCGGGCGGTGTGCGGGCCCACGCCGGTCAGCTCGGTGACACGGGCCAGGCGGTTGTCGACCATGTCGGGGCGACGTCGAGCGCCTGAGCCGTACGGCGCCGGTCGAAGTCGCAGTCGAGTGAGGCGACCACGGTCTCGTCCGCGACGGCTGCGATGCGGCGGGCTCGTTCGGCCGCTGCGGGGACCTCCTTGGGGGTGCCCGCCGTTGCGGCTCCTACGATCGGCGCCGCCGGCAAGACGGGAGGAGAGTCGGCCGGCGACGGCGTCGAGTGCGGTCCGGGAGGGCGACAGGACGCAGCCACCGCGTTCGTCCGGCAGGCTGAGAACGCGGCGCATCCGGATCCCGGATGCCACCGCGCACTCCACCGCGGACCGGATCGTGCGGCTCGGACGCAATCTCCTCAGGGACCTCGGGGACGCGGGCAGCCAGCCCCGATTCCACGCGCTCCGCGAGTTCGACACCTGCTACAACGGACATCGCCCACACCGAGCCCTGGACCAAGCCGCTCCCCTCCGCCCGCTCCCCACAAAGAACGTTTGGCCCGGTGAACCTTCCGCGCCGGACCCGCGTCTTCCCCCGCGACCGCCACCACATGCCCAGGAGAACAGACCGTGGCCGACAAGGACGTTGAACAGACCGACGAGCGGGGTTACATCCCGGGGCCGTGGTGGGCGGACCTCGGGACGTGGGGGGCTGTCGCACTGATCGTCTTCGGGGGCCTCGCGGCGGCATGGGTCCATCTCCGGCTGCCCGGCACCCCGGAGGAACCGGCGTCCGGCTACTACGGGGTCTCCAAGGTCATGGCCATCGGCCTGGTGACTTTGGGATGCACCTTGCTCGGCCGCCGTCGCACCCGGGCCGCAGCCATCGAGGAGACGAACGAACGGGACCGCGCCTGACGCCAGCGGTTGGCCGCCTACGGCGCTGCTCACCGACGTCTACCCGCCCTTCCGGCTCGACCAAGACGGCGACGAACCGAGTACCGCGCCATGACCACCCCACTGGCCTCGGCCTCCTGTCCTGCACGGCTTCGTCCACCTGGCGGTGTGGCTGGCGCCCTCCGGCGGGGACGGGCCGTTCGGCCCCGCACTCCTGGGTGCCGGCCACGGTCGGGCTGCTCGGCCCTTCGAGCTGACGTGCACCGGGTTCCTCCGAGGATGCCCGGCCTTCGGGCCGGGGAGGAATCGGACTCCCGCGGAGCAGGGCAGGGACAGCCGGATCGCCGTCGGGGCGATCCGGCGTCCACCCCGCACGGCGGTGATGCCGCCCACGATGATCGAGAGCTCTCA
>NZ_JBITGJ010000131.1:0-16071 GCF_044456925.1 Streptomyces sp. NPDC050743 | reverse complement strand
GAACAACATGGCGGGCGCACCATCGAAGGCGTCTCTGTGCGCGTTGCCCAGCGCATGCTCGCACTGGCCGCCGCGATTTGGCACAACTTCCAGACCGGGCAGACGGTCAGCCGGTCACTGACCGCCTACGACCACTGACCGTGTTCGGAAAGACTCGTCTAAGGGCAAGCGCACCCTTGCCGCCGCCGACGAAGCGATACGGCAGGGGCGTAAGGATCTCGATTACCTCGGCAAGCTGCCCGCGCAGGCCGCGCAGGCTGTCTTGAAGACGTACTTCCAGAGCTGGAAGAACCGCTGGGAAGGCCGCGCCGGCGAGCCGAACTACAAGGGCCGCTTCCGCACGGTGATGTCCGTGGACATCCCGCAGGGTCGGGACCTGAACATCGTCCGTGTCCACCGCCGCTGGGGCATGGCCAACATCCCCAAGATCGGCCGGGTTCGCTTCCGCTGGACCAAAGACCTCCCCGTGGGCAAGAAAGCGACCAAGGAGAACCGGATCACCGGCGCCCGGCTGGTCAAGGACGCTTTGGGCTGGCACATCGCATTCCGCGTCCAGACCCTCGAAGCCAAGCCGCAACCCCACCAGGGCCCGGAGGTCGGCATCGACGCCGGAGTGAACATCCCCCTCGCCCTGTCCAACGAGGACCACCAGGACCACGGGCGTCCCCCGCGCCTGCCGGACGGCACCGCTGACCGGGACAAGTGGCTCACCGAGAAGGAGAAGGCCAGGCTCCTCACGCTGGAGCGGCAGGCCGCACACCGGAAGTCTTTCCGCACGAAGGGGCAGAAGACCTCCCGCCGCTTGCAGCACACCTACGACCAGATCAAGCAGCTCCGAGCAAAAGCCACGCGACGAGCCTTGGACTGGCAGCACCAGACGACCGCCTACCTCGCCCGCACCTACGGCACGGTCGTGGTCGAACAGCTCAACATCCTCGGTATGACCAAAGCCCCCAAGCCGAAGCCCGACCCCGACAACGAAGGCAATTACCTGCGCAACGGGGCCAAGGCGAAGGCCGGGACGAACCGCTCCCTCACACAAGAGGCGTGGGGGCGGACGGTCACGATGCTGACGTACAAGCTCGCCCGGTGCGGCGGCGAGCTGGTCAGGGTACCGGCCCCGTACACCTCTCAGCGATGCTCAGCGTGCGGCTTCATCACGCCAGGCAGCCGAGAGACCCAAGAGCTGTTCGCGTGCAAGAACACCGAGTGTGGATGGACCGCAAACGCCGACTGGAACGCGGCCCGGAACATCCTGCACCTGTATCGGATCGGCCACGTCATCACGGAGATCCCGGCCGCCGGAAGGCGCGGTCGCAGGGCGGGTAAAACCGTCAAGCCTGTCGCCGAAAGGTAGACGGGAATCCCCTTCCCGAGCTTGCGAAGGGAGGGGAGAACTTCAAACGGAGTGCGCCTACACGACCCGGACGCTCGGGGCCGGTTACTGACCGGAGGCCGGCACGCCCTTTGTCCCGTCAGCGGAGAAAGGGTCGGGAGCGCGTGCGCAGCTTCTTCCGCAGGTTCGGCGGCCGCTGATACGTTCCCTGTCGAAAGCCCGATACTGGTGGCCGAAACCGACGGGGAGGGACACGTGAGACGCATGACGGCTCGACCGGCGAACGCGCACCAGGCGCGCCTGCTGAAGCTGCTGCGTGACGGCGGCCCCAACTCCCGCGCCCAGCTCGGCGACCAGGTCGACTTGTCCCGGTCCAAGCTGGCCGTGGAGGTGGACCGGCTTCTGGAGACCGAACTGGTGGTGGCCGACGGGCTCGCCGCCTCGCGCGGCGGCCGCCGTTCTCACAACGTCCGGCTCAATCCGGACCTCCGGTTCCTCGGCGTCGACATCGGCGCGACCTCGGTCGACGTCGCCGTCACCAATCCCGAACTGGAGATCCTCGGCCATCTCAACCAGCCGATGGACGTCCGTGAGGGCCCGGTCGCCGTCTTCGAGCAAGTCCTGGACATGGCAGGGAAGTTGAAGGCCGCGGGTCTGGCCGAGGGCTTCGACGGCGCCGGCATCGGCGTGCCCGGACCGGTCCGCTTCCCCGAGGGCGTGCCGGTGGCCCCGCCCATCATGCCCGGCTGGGACGGCTTCCCCGTGCGGGAGGCGCTCAGCCAGGAGCTCGGCTGCCCGGTCATGGTCGACAACGACGTGAACCTCATGGCGATGGGGGAGCAGCACGCCGGAGTCGCCCGCACCACTGCCGACTTCCTCTGTGTCAAGATCGGCACCGGTATCGGCTGCGGCATCGTCGTCGGTGGCCATGTCCACCGGGGCACCACCGGCAGCGCCGGCGACATCGGCCACATCCAGGCCGTGCCCGACGGACACCCCTGCGCCTGCGGCAACCGGGGCTGTCTGGAAGCCCACTTCAGCGGTGCGGCACTGGCCCGGGACGCGGTGCAGGCGGCCGCGCAGGGCCTGTCCGCCGAACTCGCCGCCCGGCTGGAGGCGAACGGCACGCTGACCGCCGTGGACGTGGCCGCCGCTGCCGCGGCCGGCGATGCCACCGCGCTGGACCTGATCCGTGAGGGTGGCACCCGAGTCGGTCAGGTCATCGCCGGACTGGTGTCCTTCTTCAACCCTGGCCTGGTGGTGATCGGCGGCGGGGTGACCGGCCTCGGCCACACCCTGCTCGCCGCGATCCGCACCCAGGTCTACCGCCAGTCGCTGCCGCTCGCGACCGGCAACCTGCCCATTGTCCTCGGTGAGTTGGGCCCGACCGCCGGCGTGATCGGCGGGGCCCGGCTGATCAGCGACCACCTGTTCTCACCCGCGTAGGCCGACTGCGGCAGGCTCGGGTCGTGTCGGCACGAGATCCGGCGGTCCTGCGCCGCCGGCGGCCCCCATGACACGCGGGCCTCCCCGGTGTGTCCGGGGAGGCCCGCGCACGCCTAGGCGTTCCCTGGGCGTTCGCCCTTGGGGCCGCGCCCCCGTTCCGTCTTCGGGCCCCGACTCCGCCACTGCGGCTCCTCCTACAGGGACTCGTTGGCCGCGGTGTTCGCGTCCTGGTCGGACACACCGGAGTCTTCCGCGTCCTTGCGCAGCCGCGCCCTGCGGGTGTCGTACTTCTTGCTGCCGGGTTCGGGCACGACGATCACCTCCAGACCTCCGGGTCCCTAGCGCTTCACGGAGGCAAACCGGGCTTCCCGTCCAGGGCCCGGGAGGTCAGCCGGCCGCGTTGTCGACACGCATGCGCACCTGCGCCTCCAGGCGCCGCAGGCTGCCGTCGAGTGCGTCGAACACCGCCTCCTCGCCGGGATCGTCACCGGGGTCGAAGAACGACAGGTGCACGGTCACCTCGCTGGCCCCGCTGCCGATGCCGGACACCTGCAGCCAGCCGGTGTAGCTGCCCTGTTCCCGCGTGCCCCACTCCAGTCGCATCTGGTCGGGCCGGGCCCGCAGCAGGGCGGCCATGTCCTGGCCGGAGCGGTCCTCGTGCACCGTGACGGCGGGCGGTTCCTCGGCCTCCACGTGCAGGGCGGCCGGGAGCCATGCGTCGAGCTGGCCCAGGTTGGACGCCTGGTCGAAGACCTGCTCGGGCTGTGCGGGCATCGTGCGGGACCATTCGTACTCGGTCATGGTGATACCGCCCTCCGCTCGGAAGTCGTACCCCGACCGCGTGCCCCTTCCGCGGCGGCCGAAAAGCCCGCCCCGGCCCGCCCTGCGATCCGGCTTCGCCCGCCGTGAACTTGTCTGGTCAAGTTTGGTCGTGGTTCTTCCGCTGGACAGCGATGACCAGTACTCATGTTCCGTTCGTTGTGCACAGTCAGGCCGTGCGGGCGCCGACCTGCACGGCATCCTCACCAACGGGACGAGGTACCACGTATGCGACTGCGCTGGAGATCCCTCGGCGGGCTCGTCGCCCTCCTCGGCGCACTGATCGTCGCCGCCCCCGCGCCCGCCGGGGCGGCCGGGAGCAGCGGCAACCTGATCGTCAACGGCGACGCGGAGGGCGGCGGCTCCTGCACCTCCGACTGGGCGGCCGCCACCACGGTCCCCGGCTGGACCACCGAGGCCGGCGGCCCGGACGTCATGTGCCACAGCGTCGCCTCCTTCGGGCTGCCGAGCGACGGCCGGACACCCGGCAAGGGGTTCTTCGGGCCCGGCAACTTCGGCGACGGAGCGATGACGCAGACCGCCGACGTCTCCTCGGCCGCCTCGGCCATCGACGGCGGGGGAGTGCACTACAACCTCTCCGGCTGGCTCGGCGGCTGGACCACCTACGGCGGCTACGTCGCGGTCGGCCTGCACTTCCACGACGCCGACGGCCGCCCTGTCGGCGCCGCCGTCAAGCTGCCCACCGTCTCCGCGAGCGACCGGGGTCTGGCCACCAGGTTCCTCTCGCGCAGCACCACCGGCGCGGTGCCGGCCGGTACCCGCTCCATCCAGGTCGAGGTGCAGTTCCTGTCGACGAGCAGCGAGACCGGCTACCTCGACAACCTCTCCCTCACCCTGGACACCCCGGTCACCGCGCCGGCCCCGCTCACCCCGCCGGTCTCCAAGGTCCCCGGCTACGACCACGTGTTCATGGTCATGATGGAGAACACGGACTACTCCGAGGTCATGAACGACCCGGCGGACACGCCGTACATGCACAGCCTCATGGGCCAGGGCGCCACGCTCACCGACTTCCACGGCGTCTACCACCCGAGCGACGAGAACTACCTCGCGATAGCCGGCGGCGACACCTACGCCAAGGGCGCCACCTACTTCCCCAACATCAACTCTCCCGAGCGCAACCTCGGCGACACCCTGGAGGCGGCCGGCAAGACCTGGAAGGCCTACGAGCAGGGCATGGGCACCCCCTGCAACACCAAGAACGACTACGACAGTTACTACGAGCCCGACGACGCGCCCTTCATCAACTACACCGACATCAGCGGCGACGCCCAGCGCTGTGCGGCCCACCTGTTCGACACCACGCAGCTCACCACCGACCTGAAGTCCGCGGCCACCACCCCGAACTTCTCCTGGATCGCCGCCGACGACTACTACGACGGCGAGGCCTCCGGCAACGGCAACACCACCAGCCTGAAGACCCAGGACGGCTGGCTGAAGCAGACCCTCGCCCCGGTGCTCGCCTCCCCCGCCTGGACCCAGCAGCGCTCGCTGCTGATCCTGACCTGGGACGAGAGCCAGAACGAGGCCTACAACCACGTGGTCACCACGGTCGTCGGCTCCCAGGGCACCGTCCCGGCCGGCACCAGCAGCCCGCTCCACTACGACCACTACGGCATCGGCCGCACCATCGAGGCCGCCCTCGGCCTGCCCGGCCTCACGGCCGACGACACCCACGCGACACCGCTCAATGCCGCGTTCGCCCCGGCCACCGCGAGCGCGCCGACCCTCATCGGCGACCTGAACGCGGTCTCCGACGGCGGCAACGTCACCTTCCGCTACTCAGTGCCGTCGGCGGCCCAGGTGAGCGCCAAGAACTGGATCGGCATCTACCCGGCGGGCGTCACCCCGGGCAAGCAGTCCTCGCTGACCTGGTCCTACGCGCCGAACGCGAGCGGTGCCCTGACCTTCTCGACCGGCAAGCTGAGCGGAGCGGGCACGTACGACGTGTACTACCTCGCCAACGACGGCTACTCGGTCCTCGCCGGACCGTTCTCCGTGACCGTCGGCTGACCCCACTGGGTTCACAGGCCCAGGGCTATGGCCATGCGGGTCAGTTCGGCGGTGTTGGTGATGTTGAGCTTGGCCCGGATGCGGCGCAGGTAGGCGTCCACGGTGTGGGTGGAGAGGCCCATGTGGCGGGCGGTCTGGAGGTAGGTGCGGCCGGCGGCGATGTGCCGGAGCGTCTCGCGCTCGCGCGGAGCCAGCGCGGGGGCGGGGGCTTCGGTGCGGGGAGTGGCGAGAGTGGCGCTCATGGTGCTGTCCTCCGGCGAGGTATCTGACCGTTTAGGGCGATTTGCCCTTGTTCCTTCAGATTGCTCGCCGGACGTCATGGCCGTGTCCGCCGACTGTCACAGGGGCGTCACAGGGAAAGGGGGAATGGTTTGAACCACTGAGTGGTGGGAGGCGGTGCGGGCTCCCCCGACACGGAACCCGTACGGCACCGGCCCCGGACGAGGCCGCCGCCATTGCCGCCGCCCAGCGGCAGGCCCGCCGCTCGGCGGCACTGCTCATGGACCTGCCAGCAGGCCCATCCCATTCCCAGGTTCCGAGCGCTCCCCGCCCGCCGACGGCTATGTCCCCGTCGTCCGCACCCCCTACGACGCCGAGGGGCACGTCCTCGCCGCCTCGGACTCCTGGTGGCCTACGGGGAACGCCTAAGGCGCTACGCGACGGCCGCGCGCGCCGTCCGCTCCACCAGGGAGACCCCGTCGCTCATCGAGGCGCTGCCGTTCGACAGGACAGCCACGAGGTAGCGGTGTCCCTTCACGGTGACCTGGCCGACGCTGTTGACGTCCCAGAGGCCGGTGGTGTTGCGCTGCAGCCAGCCGTTCTTCAGCGCCCACGCGCCGCCGGAGCCGCCGGCGGCCGAGACTCCCCAGGACTGCTCGGCGATGACCTTGCCCATGAGGCTGCGGATGTACGTCCGGGACTTCGCGTTCAGGGCGGACTTCGCGGCGGAGCCGGCCTTCGCCGTCGTGTCGCCGTCGAACACGGCCCGCAGCAGCCGTATCTGGTCGCTCGCGGTGGTCCGGGTCAGCCCCCACTTCACGCCCGGCCCGCCCGTCGTCGAGGTGAGCCCCAGCCGCTTGTTGGCCGCCGCCAGCCCGGAGGCCTGGCCGATCTCGCGCCAGAGCGCGTTGGCCGCCGTGTTGTCGCTGCGCTCGATCATCGGCTCGGCTCGGCCCCGCTCCTCGGCGGTGAGCTGGCGTCCCGCGTCCTGGGCCCGGAGCAGCAGCGCCGCGAGGATGTCGACCTTGACGATGCTGGCGGTGTCGTACGCGCTGTCCTGCCCGTGCAGCACCGGGATGCGGCCGGTTCCGTCCAGGTCGAGCACGGCGGCCGTGGCGTGCGGGGAGGGGGCCGGGGCGGGGGCCGCCGCGGCTGGTGCCGGATGCAGCGCGCCGACGGAGACGAGGGCCGCGACCGAGGCCAGCAGGGCGCCGGACCGTGTGCGTGCGGTGGTGGGGGAGGGGTGAGACGGCATGGCGCCGAACGTAGACAAAGCGTGCGCCGGGCGACGTGGTGGCGGTCACCTTCGGGCCTGTTCGCGGCGAAATGTGAGAAGAGCCACCAGCGCCGCAGGTTGGCGTGCACAAGGGATTCGCCCCGCTGCCCGCCGCCTCGCCGCTGCCCCTGACCCTCACCGAGTTCACCGGGTTCCTCCGAGGATGCCCCGGCCTTCAGGCCGGGGAGGAATCGGACTCCTGCGGAGCGGGGCAGGGGTAGCCGGATCGCCGTCAGGGCGATCCGACGTCCACCCCGCACAGCGGTGACGTCGCCCACCATGATCAAGAACTCTCAACTGTCAGTGCCCTCAGGTAGGTTCGGATGCATGACGACAGAGGCGACCACGAAGGACGCCGGGCATGCCCGGTACACCTTCCGTGTGCGCCTGTCGAACACGGCCAGGCGCCGGCTCGAAGCCGAGTGGGATCGCTGCCGCTGGATCTGGAATGAGTGCGTGGCCAAGTCCCGGCAGGTCCACGTGCAGGGCAAAGCGGGTGGCGAGAAGCTGACGTGTGGTCCGGCTCAGCTCGACAGGATGCTGACCGAGGCCCGCAGGGCGACGCCCTGGCTCGCTGAGGGCGCGTCGGTGCCGCAGCAGCAGGTGATACGCGACTTTGCCACGTCCCGTGCCAAGGCCTTGAAGGACATCAAGGACCGGCTTCCGACGCACCGCCGGGCCCAGATGCCCCGCTTCAAGAAGAAGCGGCAGGCGCGGCCCAGCCTCAACTACACCAGGCGCGGTTTCCGCCTCAGGGACGGCCGCCTGCACCTCGCCGGCCGGATCGTGCTGAGGGTGGTGTGGTCGCGGGAGCTGCCCGCCGACCCGTCGAGTGTGCGGGTGTACCAGGACAGCCTCGGCCACTGGTATGCGTCCTTCGTCGTCCCGGCTCAGGTTGAGCCGCTCTCTGAGACCGGCCGCGTCCTCGGGGTGGACTGGGGGGTGACGGAGACCGCCACCACCACCGACGACGCCTACGATCTCCCCCATGCCGAGCACGGCAAGCGGGCCGCGCAGCGGCTGGCGAGGTACCAGCGGATGATGGCCCGGCGCCGGCCTCCCAAGGGACAGCCCGCATCCGCCGGCTACCGGAAGGCGCAGGCCCGGGCGGCGAAGCTGCACAAGAAGATGGCGCGGCAGCGGGAGGACACCGCCCGCAAGTGGGCCAAGTCCGTGATGCGCGGCCACGACGGGGTCGCGGTGGAGGACTTCAGGCCGAGGTTCCTGGCGAAGACCACCATGGCCCGCAAGGCGGCCGATGCCGCCATCGCCGCGACGAAGCGTGCCCTGTGCGAGATGGGCCGCAAGCACGGGCGGGAGGTCCGTCTCGTGCACCCGGCGCACACCACGATGGACTGTGCCACGTGCGGAGCGAGAACCAAGCACGCACTGCCTCTGTCGATGAGAACGTATGCCTGCACCGCGTGCGCAGCCGTGTCCCCCAGGGACAAGAACTCCGCCCGCGTGATGCTGGTCCGGGCAGGTTGGAACCCGGACGGTGCCGAGGGCGTAGGACCACCCGAGCCGCCGGCTCCGGTGGCGGCCTGAGCCGTAGATCCCCGCTCAGCCCCGGAGGGCGACGCATCCCCTCCCTTCAGGGAGGGGAGCCTTCAAGTGCTGTGCGGCGGACCCGCAGACCGCCGAGATCCGCGTGCACGGCACCAGGGCACCCTCGGCACCAGGACCGCGCGGGCGGTACTGGTCGCCAAGGCCATCCGCCCCATCGGCCAGCCGGTGAATGCCTACACCGACGACCTGCCGCTCACACCGTCCTGGCCCTCGTACCGGAACGACCCGGCGTCCGGCGTGCCCGCCGCGCGGAGCCCTTCGCGGGACCGGCCGGTGCGTCGGTGAGGAGCACGCCCGTCACCAGGGAGGGGCGGATGCGCACGGCCTGGTCCATGCCCTCCTCCGGCGCCCAGGGGGCGAGCAGCGTCCGGACCCGGGCCAGGTCCGCGGGGTCCGTGACGAGCCGGGCGTAGCCCGTGACCACCACGCTCCAGCCGAGATGTGTGTCCGGGTCGATCGCGTCGGCCTCGTAGGCGACCACCACGCCCTCGCCTCCGCCCTGCTGCGTGTGCGCGGTCAGCGCGGCACCCTCGTGGGTGCGGATCACGATGTCACCGCCGTCGAGGACGTGGTTGACCGGGCGGACGGTGGGCAGCGCCTGCCGGGTGAAGACGATCCGCCCGAGGGACACACTGTCCAGCAGCCGCAACGCCTCCACGGGGTCCAGGTCGATGTGCCGGTGCGCCGGCTTGCCGTAACGGATCATGGCTGGCTTCTTCGCGAGTGCGTGCCCCCCGTCTCCGGCCGGCCCCCGGCGCGCGGCGGCGACCCCGGGGGCGGAGCGACACCGCGGGGGATCGGCGCCGCTCCTGACCCCCCACTCTCGCGCGTCCCACGCCGTCCCCCCAGTGTCCTTCGGCCCACGGCGGGAGGGCCGGACGTCCCGATTCCGCCGGTCGGCAGGGTGCGGCGCGAAGTCCTCACGAGCCTGTTCTCCTCTCACCCCGCCGATATCCGGATTGAGGTGCACGATGGTGTGGTGGCACTCGACGGCCGGGTCCGGGACACCGCCCCGAGCCCGCTCGCCGCCCGCCCGGAGCGATCCTGCCCGGCGAGAGGTACGTGGAGTGGGCGCGGCGAGGCCGACGGTGCGCGAGAGGAGGCGGTGACGATGAACCGGACACCTCCCACGACGGTCACCCAGGTACGGCTGTGGCGCTGGCGACGCAATCCGCTCAGGCGGCACAGCGACGTCGTCGAGGCCTGGATCGTCCTTGCGACCTGGGTGCTCGCCGTCCTCGGCGGATTCGCCGCCGGTCTCGTGGCGGCCCAGACCGCCGGCGCGGCGTTCTCCGCCCGGGAGGCCCAGGTGCACGCCGTGTCCGCCGTGCTGACCGACGCCGGTGCGCGGACCCCGGCCTCCGGGACCGGCTACGACGACGGGCGGGTGTGGGCCACCGTGCGCTGGACGGACGCCCACGGCACCGTCCACACCGACCGGGCGAAGGTCATGCCGGGCGCCCCCACCGGATCCCAGGTGACCGTGTGGACCAACCGCGCGGGCCACGTGGTCTCCGCGCCCGTCACGGGAGCCGCCGCCGATCTGCAGGCGGCCCTCACCGGCGTCCTCGTCGCCCCGTCGGCCGCCGCGGCGGTCTGGGGCGCGGGCTGGGTGGTGCGCAGCCGGCTGATCAAGCGGCGCATGGCCGAGTGGGACGAGGAGTGGAAGCAGATCGGTCCCCGCTGGGGGAACCTCAGCGGCGGACGAGGCTGAACACACGCTCCGGGACGTGCCTGCGCACGGTCGCAGGACGGCCGGTGCGAGGAGAGGGGAGAAGACAGGGCGGGAAGGGCCATCCGCTTCTCGCGGATCCGGATTGCGCGGTGCACGGCTCCGGGCCGCTTCCCCGCGTCTGTTCTCGGTCCTTCCCGCCACTACCCAGCACACCACGGAAACCGCCGTCCCACCAGGCCCCGCAGCCCTCCGCCTTCGCACTCCCGGTTCGCCCTGTCACCCGAAAGGGTCGTTCCCGCACCTCATGGGCCTCCCGGCGCATGACGGGACCCGAGCCGGTCAGACATCGCTCATGGAGAGACAGACTCCCGGCAATCCGCTCCCGGGTCCCCGCCCCCCGGCTCGGCACGAGGTTGTGTTCACGGCCGACTTCGGATCCGCCCGGCAATGGGTGGCCGGCCGTTCCTGGGCGTATCCGGACGGAGGCCCGGTGAACCCGGGCGACGACAAGCTGGACCACCTGGTTCCCGACGCCTCCTACGCGCGCTCCGGTGTCTTCCGGGCCACCCGCCGGCCCGACGGCTACTGGGACACCGGCCTGCTGACGACCGAGGGCAGCGAGGAGGCGTTCACGGTCCGCTCGGGAGACGTGCTGGAGGCCCGGGTACGGCTGCCCGGCGAGATCGGGGCCTGGCCGGCGATCTGGACCTGGCGCGACGGCGACCAGGAGATCGACGTGTTCGAGTACCACCCGGAACACCCGGACCTCCTGGAGTTCAGCAACCATGTCCGCGGTGCCGGCCACTGCTACCGCGACGACGCGGTCCGCCCCGGCGCCTGGGTCGACCTGCGCACCGAGTTCGGGGCACGCTCGGTCGTCTGGTCGGTGAACGGCGTTCAGGTCTTCGCGGACCGGCGGGGAGTGGGGCACCGCTGGCACGCCTTCCTCATCGTCAACCTCTCGGTCTGCGCGGGCCGTTATCACCCGGCGCCCGCCGCGGCCACGACCGAGTTGTCCTTCGAGGTGAGCAGTCTCGTCGTACGACGCCCGGCTCCGCACGGGCACCCACCGGGCGGAGCGGCCTCCGCCGGGGCCCCGGACGGCGCACCCGGGACGGGCGTGGTCGCCTGACCGGGGCGGATCCATGCCCTCGGCGGACCTCTCGGCTCCCGGGTGCCCGTACAACCCCCAGGGCTTTCCGAGTGTCCAGTACATGATCAGCCGGCCGACCGGCCGGGACATGCCCGGCACCTCGGGTACGACCGGCACCTCGGGCACGTCGGGTGTGTCCGGTACGTCGGGCAACTCCGGCTCGACGTCGGGCGCGACCGGGACGGGCGGTTCCGCCGGGACCGGCGGCAGCCTCGCGGCCACGGGTGGCGACGGCATGCCGATGCCGGCCGCGGGCGCGGTGGCCGCGACGGCGGCCGACGGTCTGGTGCTGGCGGCCGTACGCCGCAGGCCCACTGGGAAGTGAACCGTGCGCCACGACGGCTGAGGCCGCGCGCGGCACGACCGCTCAAGCCTTGTGCAGGACCACGAGGAGCACCAGGAGCACGGCGGCGCCGGCGGTCGTGCCGTGGGCGACCACGGCCGTGAGCGGGAAGTGCCGCTCGGCCGTGGCGTCCCCGTGGGAGTGGCGTCCGGAACTGGGCAGCCAGCGCAGCAGCATCATGAAGCCGAACGCGGCCACGATCAGCACGACCGCGCACGCCGCCCAGGCCGAACTCCGCACCCCTCCCACCACATAGGAGATCCAGGCGACGAGTCCGGCCACGGCGAGGGCCACATGCCCGAGCACGAGCCACAGCGGCAGCCGCGTCACCCCGGGCGTGCGCTGCCGCAGTCCGCCGTGGCGGACCCACACCGTGCCGAGGTATCCGCCGAGCCCGGCGGTCAGCAGCCACGCGCACAGAACGAAGACTCCCATACGTTCCGCTCCCCCTGTCCTGGATACGGGGGGGGCCTGTGACGGCATCACGGTTGCCGGCTGAGCACACCGCACAGGCCGGGTGGAGTCCGGACGTCCATCCGCTGATTCACCCGTAGGGATGAAAAGTGGCCTGGCAGTCCCCACGGGCCGTCCGAAGGGTGCAAAAGCGTGCGCGCAGTTCAGGCCACGGTGTCCCGCTGAACGCGCGGCACCGCCGGTGTGGCGGCCGCGGCCGCCGCCTTCAGGGCCGGGATCAGGCCGGCGACCCGTTCGAGCTGGTCGCGCTGGGCGGGCAGTCCCAGGACGCCCAGGCGGATCACGAGGTGGCGGGCGCCGGCCTCGGCGAACCGGGTGAGCCGTGCGCGTACCTGCTCGGCGGAGCCGGTGACGACCGCCTGGATCCGTTCCAGCTCCGCCAGTGGCATGCCATAGACGGCCCGCGCGTACGCGTCCAGCTCACGCCGGCCGCCGTCCGTGTCCTCGCCGTCCTCGGTGACCCGCACGGAGACGAAGAGCGCCGGCGTGATCTCCTGCGCCGGGCGCCCGGCGCCGGTCGCCGCCGCGCGCACGTTCAGCAGCCCGGAGGCGTAGTCGGCCGGGTCGGGCGGGTACGGCAGCCAGCCGTCGTACAGCCGGCCGGTACGGGCCTGCGCCGCCGGGGTCCCGCCGCCGAGCCAGACCGGCGGGCCACCGGGACGGTACGGCGCGGTCGCGGGCGGGATGCCGTCGAACCGGAGGATCTCGCCGTGGAAGGAGTCCGCGCCGGTCCACAGGGCCCGCCACAGCGCCACGGTCTCGTCCAGCCGGGCGAAGCGGCGCTCCCAGGGCACCTCGGACAGGTCGTAGAGGGGCCGTCCGAAACGGCCGGGGAAACCCGCGCCGACGGCCACGGTGAGCCGGCCGCCGGACAGCAGGTCGAGGGAGGCCAGGGCCTGCGCGGTCTGCACCGGCCGACGCAGGAACGGCATCAGGGCCGCCGTGCCCAGGGTCACGCTCTCGGTCGCCGGGGCCAGCGCGGCCAGCATGGTCAGCGCCTCGATGCGCGGACTGATCAGGGAGTCGTTGACGAAGAGGGAGGAGAAGCCCGAGCGCTCGGCCCTGCGGCCGAAGGCGACCAGCTCCCGCGGGTCGTCGCCCGGACCCCACTGCGCGGTGCCGGTCGGAAGGAGTACGCCGATGTCCATGCCGCCGATGCTCCGGTGCGGGCTCGCGGCGCGGCAATTCCCCGCAGGGAATGGCCGGGACGCCGCGCCGGGCGCTAGAACGGGCGCGTGGACTTCCCCCGCGCCCTGCGCGCCCGCCGCACCAGCCGTCGCCTCAGCCAGCTCGACCTCGCCCTGCGGGCGGGCACCACACAGCGCCACCTGAGCTTCATCGAGTCCGGCAGATCCACCCCCGGCCGCACCATGGTCGTACGCCTGGCCGAGTCGCTGGAACTGCCGCTGCGCGAACGCAACGAGCTGCTGCTGGCCGCCGGTTACGCGCCCGCCTACCCCGAGAGCTCCCTCGACGACCCCGAGCTGGCCCCGGTGCGCACGGCGATCGACCACATCCTGCGCGGGCATCTGCCGTATCCGGCGCTGGTCGTGGACCGGGGTGGTGATCTGATCGCCGCGAACGAGGCGTTCGGCGTGCTCACCGAGGGCGCGGCCCCGGAACTCGTCGGCCCCGGCACGAACGTCTACCGGCTCGCACTGCATCCGCAGGGCCTGGCCCCGCGCATCGGCAATCTCGCCGAGTGGTCCCGCCACATCCTGGCCCGCCTCGGCCACCTGCCCGAACTGCGGGACGAACTCAGCGGCTACCTGCCCGAGTTAGAGCCGTCCGCCGATCACCTGGGGTTCGCGGTCCCGCTGCGCCTGCGCTCCTCGCACGGCGAACTACGGCTGACGACGACCGTGACGACCTTCGCCACCGCCGTCGACGTGACCCTCGCCGAGCTGAAACTGGAGGCGTTCCTGCCGGCCGATCCGGCCACCCAGCAGGCCCTGACGGCGCTCGCGGCGCACCGGGACATCGAGGAGGCCGATCAGTCCGCCGCGGTCTTGTCCCGGGTCGCCCCACCCACTTGAATGCTCCTACCTCCCACAGGAGAACACCTGTCCCACACACGAAGTGAAGGGGTTCTTCTTGACCGCTCTACGCGTCACCGCCGTCACCGCAGCGGCCTGCGCCACCGTGCTCGCCGTCGCGCTGCCCTCCTCCGCGATCAACTCGTACAACGCCACGCCCGCACCCGAACGCACCGAGGTCGGGGCGCTCGTGGCCACCTGGGACGCCGACGACGACCCGGCGACCCCGGACCGTGTGGACTGGGTGTGTTCGGGCACGATGATCGACGCCGACACCTTCCTGACCGCGGCCCACTGCACCAGCGACTGGCCGGCCGGCGTCCGGTTCTACGTCTCGCTCGACCAGGACGTCCAGGCCGGACTCGACGCCGCCGCGAAGAAGTACCCGGGCGACCCGGCCGCCCAGGCGAACGCCGTGGCCGTCGAGGGCGTCGCGCACACCCACCCCGGCTATCCGGGCCCCGCCTCCGACCCGCACGACATGGCGGTGATCGAACTGCCCGCCGCCAAGGTCGCCTCCCGCTGGTCCTTCACTCCGGCCACTCTGCCGACCGAGAACCAGCTGGGCGCGCTCGGTCCCAAGGGTCTGAACTCCACCGACTGGTTCGTGGCCGGGTACGGCACGCAGGAGGCCGCCAAGGGCCCGGGCGGGCAGACGCATCCCGGCGGAGGCGTCCGCATGAAGGCACCCGTGACCTTCGACGCCCTCAACGCGGCCTGGGTCCGGCTCGCCATGACGGCTCCCCAGGGCAACGGCGGTGCCTGCTACGGCGACTCCGGCGGGCCCAACTTTGCGGTCGTCGGCGGCAAGAACATCCTCGCCTCCACCACCATCACCGGCGACACCCCCTGCTACGCCACCAACGTCACCTACCGCCTCGACACACCCGAAGCCCGAGCTTTCCTGGCACCGTTCGTGAAACTGCCCTGAGGGTGAACGGCCCGCCCCGGGCGGGCCGTTGGCCAGGCGTCCGGCAGGCCAGACCGTCAACTGCAGGACGAGGGGGACGACGCCCCCGGTCTCGTGCGACGCCGACCGGGTGGGTCAGTCGCGGGAGTTGCCGAACAGGAGGCGGTAACCGATGAGCAGCACCAGGGAGCCGGCGATCGCCGCGCCCCAGGTGTAGAGGTCGAAGAAGTGCTTCTCCACCGGGCGGTCCAGGAAGCGGGCGGAGAGCCAGCCGCCGATGAAGGATCCCGCGACGCCGATGAGCGTGGTGCCGATCAGGCCGCCCGGGTCGCGGCCGGGCAGCAGGATCTTGGCGATCGCTCCGGCGAACAGGCCGAGGATGATCCAGCCGATGATGCCCATGGTGTTGTTCCTCCTGTCGGGTCGGGATCCGCGCCGAGTGCGCCGGAGACCGACACTTCGTCTGCCTGCTCGCGCAAGCCTAGGGGCGGGTCGAGCCGTCCTGACAAGGGCCGTTGGCCTCCGGCGGGCCTCTGGTGATGTCCCGTCGAGGTTCTGCTACATGATTAAGACATTGCGCAATCGAGGAACTCAGAGCGGGCCGGCGGGCAGTTGAACACCGGGTTTGAAGGCTCCCCTCCCTGAAGGGAGGGGATGCGTCGCCCCTCCAGGGCTGAGCGGGGATCTACGGCTCAGGCCGCCGCCGGAGCCGGCGGCCCCGGTGGTCTTACGCCCTCGGCACCGTCCGGGTTCCAACCTGCCCGGACCAGCATCACGCGGG
>NZ_JBITGJ010000130.1:0-16161 GCF_044456925.1 Streptomyces sp. NPDC050743 | reverse complement strand
TACACCAGGCCGACCAGGGCACGCTGGTGCGGTGGGAGCTTGCAGCGGCGGTCACCCTCGCGGGTGACGACGAGCATGGTGACCCACTCGACCAGGGCGTGGGGCAGGTCGAGCGCGGCAGAATACGGAACCAACGCGGCTCCCGCGCCTGTGGGTTGAGACTTCGAACACCTCACCCAACGGCAGGGGAGCCTCGTGCGTTGCGGGCACCGATCCCGTCACCCGATCAGTGGCCCCGCTGAAAGAGCTCACTGTATGACGACATGGCCGAGGCCGTTCGAACGGCGGTGAGCGCGGTGTTCAGGACGGCGCGGACCGTCTCGAAGCGGTGACGGCCTTGGCTTCGAGACGGTCGGCGTCCACCATCGCGAGTGCCGCGGTGCCGAGACGGGCGCGGGCGATTCACCCAACTGTGGACCGGGTGCCGTCACCCCATACCCACCGCACCGGGTGCACCGGCCGGACTGGTTGCCCAGCCGTGCGCCGACCGGTCAAGTGATCGCCTGCGTGGTGCCGTCAGGCAGCGCGCAGAACTCGCCGTCGTAGGCGGGTGAAACGATCTGTCCGCCGGCGGCCGTGCAGTCGTCTCTGGAGATGTTCGGAGACGAGGCGGCGCCGGCGCTGACAGCGCCGACGGCGCTCACGCCGGCAAGGGTTGCCGCGGCCAGGGCGAGGCCCAGGATCCTGCGTATGCGCATGACTTGCTCCTCCTCTCAGGCGCCTTCGTTGGGCCTTCGGGAAGGACAAGTTCAAGACGGCGGCGCCCTCTTGCTCAGCATGGTCCTCCGCATGAGGCCTGCGAGGCGAGGCTGTCCGCCGCGCCCGGGCGGTGACTGCCCGGCTCTGGAGGGGCATGACGTCAGGCGACCTCGACCGGCCGCATCGGTACGGCGCGTGCGCGTCGGTAGGAGCGGTCGACGCCGATGTCCTTGGCGTCGAGACTGCCCACCGGGGCCGCGTTGTGTCCGGGCAGGCCGGGTTTGAGGAGGAGACGGGCGGTACCTGCCTCCGACGGGTGCCGGCGGGCGGCTGCCGCGCGCGGTCCTCTAACGCGGTTCGTGGGCCGCCGCCCGGCAGGCACCGGTCGCGGCGCCGCCCGCCACTCCGGCCCCGGTCAGCCCGGTCACACAACCTTGCAGGTCTCCGACCACGCCACGGCTGCAGGCCGCTGTGACGGAGTCGGAAGCGGTGGCACCGGCCAGTTCGGCCATCTGTGTGCAGGCGGGGATGTCCGCCCGGACCGCGGGAGCGGCGAGGACCGAACCGCCGAGGGTGAGGGTCAGGCCGGTGAGGGCACCGGCGATACGGGACGACGTGCGCATGGGACGCACCTGCCTTCCGGGTTGGTCGCGCGGTCCTGGTCCCGGCGGGCGGATCCACGCGGTAAGGCCGCCTGGCGACGCTCGGTGAGTGGTGGCCCGGCCGGCGGGCTCACAGACTGACCGCACGATTCTGCGTCGCATCCATTGAGCCGCATCGGGACATGGTCGCCAGGCCGAAGGAGAGGGCCCGGACCGGATGAGACGCACTCGGACCTCCACTCGCGGGCCCCTCACTCCAGCGTCGCATCCTCTTCCTCGCCCGTCCTGGGCACCCGGGGGCGGCCGCGCTGAGTAACTGCGATTGCGCGAAGCGCGGTAGCCGGCCCGTCCGGCCGACCGGGTGGAACGGACGGGCCGGCGTCCCGCCCGGCCTGTCCCCTGCACACCGCCGGGCGCGGCTCGGCCGGGGAGGTGGCCGGCCTTCGCTTCCCCGCGAGGTGCTGGGCCGCCACTGCGGTGGCACTTCACTGCGAGCGCCGGTGGGAGGCCAAGGTGTCACCGGCGAGAGCGAAGCCCGGCGGGGCCGTGAGGGCGGCGCGGCCTATGCCGGTCTCCAGCAGGTCGCCACACCGGACCGGGACGCCGTGGGCGCGGGCGATGTCGCGGATACGGCGGCCCCCGAGGCAGGCGTCGACGGCAGCGCCCCTCCCCAGCTCCCGAGATCCGGACCATTTCATCCCGCCGTCGAAGGTGCGGCCGCAGGGCGGCGGAACGCAGGACACGCCTGATGAGACGCTGTTCGCGGCCATCATCTATGTCTCGGTCAGCGGCTGTGCCTGGCGCGCCCTGCCACCCTGCTTCGGCATCTCGAGATGCACGTCCTGTCGGACGCGAATGGACTGCCCCTCCTCGTCGGCGTCTCGGCCGCCAACGTCCACGACAGCGAAGCGCTGAAGCCGATGGTGGCCACGCTGGCTGAGGCGCGGGGCCGCCGCTCGCGTCGGCTGCAGCACGTCCTGGCCGGGGCGGTATGGGACCGCGACGCCGTACGCGACCACTTTTTGCCGGTTGGACCGCAGCTCGACTCGCCGAGGAGAAGTCGTGCACCGGCGCGGTGGGCGCTGCACCGCAGTACTCGGGCGCCCTGGTCGGGGTCGGGCTGTGCCAGGCCGCAGCCCACCTCACCTACGTCACCCCCCGGGGGCGCGTTGATCGGCCGGGCCGTTGTACCTGGCCCGGGACTGGGAGGCCGACGACGAACGCCGCGAGTGGACCGGCGTCCCCGACGACCTCGCCTTCGTCACCAAACCCCAGCTTGCCGACGCGACGCCTGAGGGGGCCCGCAAAGCGGGGCGTCCGGCCCGATACGCGAGCTGGGCTACACCCGTTCTGGGTGACTTGCCGCTCTTCGGGTGATGTGCGATACGTGGAGAGGGCCCCTTCAGCGCTCGCCGAGGAACCCCTGCTGGCCGTCCTGGAAGAAGAGTGCCATGACAGGAGCGCAAGAGGCCGCCGGGCGCGTGATCACCGGACGTTACCGGCTTCTGCGTCGGCTCGGCACCGGCGGCATGGGACGTGTGTGGCTGGCGTACGACCAGGAACTGGCCTGCGAGGTCGCGCTCAAGGAGATCATTCTGCCGCCGGACATCCCCGAATGCGAGGTTAGCTCCCGGATCGCCAGGGCCCGTGGCGAGGCCCGGCACGCCGCCCGGCTGCGCAACCATCCGCATGTCGTCACCGTGCACGACATCGTGGAAGAGGACGGCCTGCCGTGGATCGTCATGGAATACGTCCCCGACGCCATGGACCTGGAGGCGGTGGTGCGCGAGCGGGGGCCGCTGCCGCCCCGTGACGTCGCCCGGATCGGTCTGGCGGTTCTCGACGCCCTGCTGGAGGGACACCGGCTCGGTGTCCTGCACCGGGACGTCAAACCGGCCAACATCCTGCTGACCCACCCGGGGCCCCAGCCCTCCTATCCGACAGAGGGCGGCGGCCGGGTGATGCTCACCGACTACGGCATCGCGCTGGAGCCGAGCTCCGGGGAGGACCGCCTGACCGCCACCCTGGAGATCCTCGGGACGCCGCGCTTCATGGCCCCGGAGCGGGCCAACAGCCAGCCGCCCACCCCTGCCGCCGATCTGTTCTCACTCGGGGCCACCCTGTACTACGCCCTCGAGGGGACTGGTCCCTTCGACCGCGACACCGCCCTCACCTCGCTGAGCGCCCTGCTGTTCGAGTCCCCGAGCCCGCCGCGCCGGACGACGGAGCTGACCCCGGTCCTCGTCGGGCTGCTCGTCAAGGACCCCGCGGACAGGATGGACGGTGAGGAGGCCGCCCGGCGGCTCGCCTCCATCGCCGACCAGCCCCACCCCTCCCCTTCGCAGCAACCGGCCCCCTCACCGGAGGTGCCGCCGCCCGAGCGACCCCCGGCCTCGAAGCCGCCGCGCCCCCAGGAACCGGCCCCGCCGACCGAGATCCTGTCGCCGGCCGAGCCGGAGGAACCGACCGGCCCGCCCCCGGAAGCGCTGCCGCACAAACCGGAACCGCTGCCGCACAAACGGGACGAGGCCCGGCAGCGGCTCCGCCCGCCGCGGCCCGGGAACCGACGGGCCAGGCTCATCGCGGGGGCGGCGCTGGTGGCGCTCGCCGCGGCGGGCGGCGGCATCTACCTGGCAGAGTCCCGTTCCTCGGGTCCTGAAGCCACCACACCGTCCGTGTCCTCGATCCGGGTCGGCAACTCCCCGGGCGGGGTGGCGGTATCGCCCGATGGGCGCAGGGCCTACGCGACCAACTACTTCGACCCGGCTTCGGTGTCGGTGATCGACACCGCCACCGACCGCACCGTGGGCAACCCCATTCCCGTCGGCAGCAAGCCGCAGGGGGTGGCGGTCTCCCCGGACGGTCGCCGGGCCTACGTCGCCAACTCCGGCTCGAATTCGGTGTCGGTGATCGATACCGCCACCAATCGCACGATGGGCAACCCCATCGATGTCGGCAAGAACCCAATCAGGCTGGCGGTCTCCCAGGACGGTCGCCGGGCCTACGCGGCCAATGCGGGCTCGGATTCGGTGTCGGTGATCGACACGGCCACCGACCGCACCGTGGGCAACCCCATTTCCGTCGGCGACAACCCACAGGGGGTGGCGGTCTCCCCGGACGGTCGCCGGGTCTACGCGGCCGATGCCGGCTCGGATTCGGTGTCGGTGATCGACACGGCCACCAACCGCACCGTGGGCACCCCCATCAATGTCGGCAAGAACCCGGTGGGGGTGGCGGTCTCCCAGGACGGTCGCCGGGCCTACGCGGCGAACGCCGGCTCGGATTCGGTGTCGGTGATCGACACGGCTACCAACCGCACCGTGGGCACCCCCATCAATGTCGGCAAGAACCCGGTGGGGGTGGCGGTCTCCCAGGACGGTCGCCGGGCCTACGCGGCCAACGCCGGCTCGGATTCGGTGTCGGTGATCGACACCGCCACCAACCGCACCGTGGGCACCCCCATCAATGTCGACGGGTACCCGGTGTGGGTGGCCGTCTCCCAGGACGGTCGCCGGGCCTACGCGGCCAACGCGGGCTCGGCCTCCGTGTCGGTGATCAAGTTCTAGCATCGGGATCGACGTCTACCTCGGTCTGGACGTCGGCAAGGGCGAGCATCACGGCACCGCGGTCACTCCAGCGGGTGAGAGGGTCCGCGTTGTGGCAGTGATCGCTGATACCGCCCGCACCATGCCCCACACCCTGCGCCGAAGGTCTCGTTGAGGAGATCTTCGACGCGCTCGACGAGCAGACCGTCGTCGTCCTGGGCCCAGCCGCTGCCGCACTGATCATTCCGAGCCTTGTCGGCTCGCTGGTGTCCCTCCTTGACCAGCGCAAACTCCTCGCCGCATGGATCGAGGCACTGCTGGAGGGCCGCCCTCTTACCCGGATCCGCCACCCGCCGATCCGGCACGTCCATCCGCAGTGCACACCCTTCTCGACGAGGCAACAGACAGCTCAACGGGCCTTCTACCTCGCCGACTTCGCCTCCCTGTCGCAGTCGGACCGACGCGCCCCCTACGACAAGAAGCGCCGGGAAGGCAAACATCCCGTCGCCGCAGTCATCTGCCTTGCATGACGCCGCATCGACATGCTCTTCGCCATGCTCCGGGACGGCACCTAAGCAAAGCCTGCCCCATTACCGCCCCGGCCCCGCTGGAGTCCCCACCTCCAGGCCGTTGACCAGGGAAAATGCAGTGGTTTGGCTGTAGCGCCGAACGCGAGTACTAAACTGACAAACTAGGACTAATTCATCACCCCAAGCCACGGGAGATCATGATGGCGACAAGCGCCCGGAAGCGCATCCGGCACCTCGTCGGTGCGTTTTGTATTGCTGCGCTGCTCGCAGGAACGGCGGGCGTGACGAGTGCTGCGGCGATGCCTCAGACAACGAAGGCCACGGCGGAATCGCTAAGCGCGGCATCAAACGACCCGTGCGTGGGCCCCCAGGACCCACCGGGCTGTATCCCTTAGCGAGGCAACCGCCACTGACACGATGCCCGGAGTAGAACGAGCAGTTCGGGCCGGGTGAGTGGGATCATCTCCAGCGCGGGTGATGCTCCGGTGGCATGGCCGCGGGCGAGGGCCACGGCCAGGAGCGCGGCGGTGATCAGGCTCCAGCCCATCCATGGGTTCCAGCGGTTCACCTAGGCCGATTCTGACGGCTTTTGTCCGAGCCAGGCGGGCTGAGCCGGCATAGGGACGTGTCGGAGGTGTGTCGCGAACGCTGAGAGACAAAGAGCGGGAGTCAGTGATACCGACTCCTGCCCTCTTCTGTCGGCATCCGCCCTGGTCAGCGCTTGATTTCTGCTATCCGGGAATGCAGTTTCCGCGGCCGCGTACGGGCCGGGGGACTCTACAGTTGCTGAGCGAAACCACACCACCTGGCCACGTAGGCGAGCCGTCCGTTCTTATCGGCCACGCGCACCCACACATTGCTGTGCAGTCCGCTGCTTCCGTCTGCGTAATTGCACGTGTAGGAGCCGCCCGTGACCGTTGAACCGCAGTCGGACGTCTGGTACCAACACCAGGCGCCCTGGCTGCAACTCGACAGATGGGTGACGATGGTGCCGCTGGTGCTTGCCGAGCTGCGGATGTTGAGAGCGCAGTCATTGCCGGGATTCGGCGTCATGTACCAGTGCGTTGCGGTCGGCAGCGAGGATCCGGCGTCGTTCGCCTCGGCGGTGCCGACAAGCCCGAGAGTCGTAAGCGCGGCAATGGAAGCCACCCAGGCAAGCCGCCGAACAAGGTTTTTGCGAACCATGTTTCTCCTCGTGTCCAGAATGCGGTCGGTCTGGTGCGGCACACCATGCTTTCGCGTGCCTCACGTGCGGCCAACCCTTCAATTCGGACTTGAGGACACTGTCCGGTTTCCGTCCATGCCCCGGAAGCCGTGAGGGCTGGCATCCGCTTCGTCCGACGCGCCGCCCCGCACGCTCCCGAGGGCCAGGGCGCGGTGACACTCCACGTGAGCGGCAGTGACGGCAGGGGTTACCGTGGTGCGCAAGCGATCGTCTGCCGCCGGGCCTGGACCATCTCAACCGGCCACCTCAACCGGTCGAGCGGCTGGCCGCCCGGTACCGCGCAGGGATTACGCGGAGAGGCACGTACCTCAACCTTCGTCCGCACTGGACAGAGCCTCGGTGATCAGGCGGGTGGCGAAGTCGCGGTCGTCGGTGAGTCGGTTGATGTGTTCCGCGAGCAGGAAGGCGGTGGCTTCCAGGGGGTTCATCTCGTCGTTGGTCCAGTATCCGTACTGCTTGCGCCACAGGCTGGGGCTCAGTCCGGTGCCCGCGGCGATGAGCAGGCCGGCCATGGTGGGGATGGCCTCGGGACGCACGCTCTTGGGCATCATGCGCAACGTGGCCACGAGGTTGGGCACCACGCACTCGATGACGTCCTTGTCATGGTCCTCGTATGCCATGCGCAGCCACTGCATGAACATGTAGATGAGCGTGCACGCGCCGTCCAGCATGTCGTCGACTCCGCTGGGGCCCAAGGACGCGGCGAACTGGTCGGTCAGCGCTTGTTGTTCGGGATCGGTCTCGGTCTTGTCGTCGTAAATGGCTTTGAGTCGAGAGTCGATCATCATGAGCGCTGCGCCGACATCCCCGACGGGAGCGTGCTGGGGGTCGCAGGGCGATGGCACAGGTTTCCTCCTCGGCTGACCGTGGGGAGCGCGGCGTGTCCGTACAGTAACCTGCCGAGGATGCCAGGGTCCGACGACTCCCGGGGATCGGCCGAAGGCGCCCCACACCACTCAAACTTCGACAGCGCACGCTCAAGATCCGGTGGCTTGCGACAACCTGCCGATCTGTCGCATCGAACGTGGAGCGTTTGCCGTCGTCAGAGGACGTCGTAGGTCAGGTGCGTCGCGGTCGACGTCGAGGTCACGCTCCGCTGCACCAGCGTACGGGGCGCTCCGCCGGTGAAAAGTGGCGTTCCGGCGCCCAGTACGACGGGCGCCAGGTGCAGCGTCAGCATGTCGACCAGCCCGGCGGCGAGTGCCGAGCCGACGGTGGCGCCGCCGCCCATGAGGACGACGTCAAGGTCCTTGCCGCTGTCCGACGATGCCGCCTCGGCGCGCTCGCGCGCGGCGGTGAGGGCGTCGGACAGACCTGTGCTGACGAACGTCCAGTCGAGGTCGGTGAGCCGTGCCGACTCCGGCGGCGAGCTCGTCACGACGACGAACGCGGGCTTGCCGACCTCACCGGCGCCGTAGCCGGTCGTGTCGTCCCATCCATTCGGCCCGTCGACCACGTCGAAGAGCTTGCGGCCGAGGATGACGGCGCCTGAGCGGGCGGTCGCCTCGCGCAGGACCCGGCGGTCATCGGGGTCGTCGGAGAACGCCCAGGTGTGCAGGGCCTCGCCGCCGGTGCCCAGCCCGTTGTCCGGGCCGGGGCCGGGTCCGGTGACGAAGCCGTCGAGGGAGACCGAGATGTCGGCGATGATTCGAGTCATGCCATGGCGGACCCGACCGGCCGCCCGAACTCATCGCTCGCTCAGGCATGAAGCGTGTGCCGGATACGAATCCGATAACTCCCGCGGAGGCCATCTCTCGTTGACCACCCCGAATGGACGTGCCGCTGGATGCCGTAGCGACGATGACCGAGGCGCCAGCGACGATGGCCGAGGGGGCGCCCAGGTCGGACAGCGCCCTGCCGGGGGCGGTGCGGGCGCTGTCCCGTCGGCGGCCACCGCGATCGAGGAGAGGGACGCGGGTCATCGGGCGATCGAGGTCGCCCGGCGGCACAAAACAGATGCCCTCGGGCGAACGCAGGGGGGCCTGCTGGACCCCCGGTAGGGCTCGTCCCGGGTAAGGGAGGGCTCTGCCTGGTCATCCGCGCCACTGGTGCTCTGGATGTGGCGCTGATCCGGCCACCGGGGCCGGAGCGGATCATCCAAGGAAGAACACCCATGTCCCACCCCACCCCCTCCACGCTCTCCTCCGACCGCAAGATCGTCCTGGTGACCGGCGCATCGAGCGGTATCGGCGAGGCCACCGCCCGTCACCTCGCCGCCGGACACCACGTCGTCCTCGGCGCCCGGCGTCTGGACCGTCTCGGTCGGCTGGTCAACGAGCTCACCGAGGCCGGCCACCACGCCGAGTGCGCGCCGCTGGACGTCACCGACCTCGAGAGCGTGAAGGCATTCGTCGACGGCGCGCTCGCCCGGCACGGGCGGGTCGACGTCCTGGTCAACAACGCCGGCATCATGCCGCTCGCCCTCATGGAAGAGCTCCGCGTCGACGAGTGGAACCAGATGATCGACGTGAACCTGCGCGGCGTGCTGCACGGTATCGCCGCCGTCCTCCCCACCATGCGTGACCGCCGGTCCGGGCACATCATCAACGTCGCCTCCACCGCCGCCCACCGCGTGGACCCGACCGGGGTCGTGTACTGCGCAACGAAGTTCGCCGTGCGTGCCGTGTCCGACGGTCTGCGCCAGGAGACCACCGACCTCCGCGTCACGGTCGTCAGCCCCGGCCTCACTCACACCGAGCTCACCCTCTCCGGCGGTAACGCCCAGATGCAGGGGGCGGTACGGGACGCACTCGAAGCGGTCGGCATCGACGCCTCGGCCATCGCCGAAGCCATCGGCTACGCCATTGCCCAGCCGGCCAACGTCAACGTCAACGAGGTGGTCGTTCAGGGCACGGCGCAGGTCTGACGTCGTATGACGCGTGCCGCACGATGCGGGCCGCAGCACACCCCGCCCAATTGATCAGCAAAGACACCACACGCGAAGAAACAGAGAGACAGACAGCAACGACCCAGCAATTCGCAGGCAAGACGCCGCTCGTCACCGGGGGCGGGAGCGGTATCGGGCGGGCGAGTGCTCTGGCCCTGGCGGCCGAAGGGGCACTGGTGACGGTCGCGGGCCGTACGGCCGAGACCCTCAAGGAGACCGTTCGCCTGGTGGAGGCCGCCGGCGGCTCGGCCCGGCACGTGGTGGCGGACATGAGCGACGAGTCCCAGGTGGAGAGGGCCGTCCAAGCCGCCGTCGCAGAAGTCGGACCCCTGGACTTCGCCCTGAACAACGCGGGCTACGACGGTGAGTTCCAGCTCACCACGGACTACTCGACCGACATGCTCGACCACATGATCGCCCTCAATGTGCGCGGGGTATTCCTGTCGATGAAGCACGAGCTGCGGTACATGGTGGCCCAGGGATCCGGCTCGATCGTGAACATGTCTTCCGGTGCAGGGCTGGTAGGCGTCCCCGGATTCTCCGGCTACCCGGCCACGAAGGCCGCCGAGGTCGCAATGACCAAGAGCTCGGCGCTTGAGGCCGCACCCCACGGCATCCGTATCAACGCGGTGTGCCCCGGCCTGGTGGAGACTCCCATGATCGAGGCCCTCGATGCGGAACAGCGCAAGGCGGTCAGCGACGGCCATCCCCTCGGCCGCATCGCCGAGCCCAGGGAGATCGCTGACGCGGTGATCTGGCTCTGCTCCCACAAGGCAAGCTTCGTCACCGGCATCGCACTGCCCGTCGACGGCGGGTACACCGTGCCCTGACAAGCGGCTCCCCGATCCGAGCGGCACGGTCCGGGACCGGAAAGGGCCCCGGCCGAAGGCACCCCGGCTACCAGGTCAGGGTGCCTTGCGCTGCAGGCATCGCTCGGCGTGGCACCGGACCGAGCCGGCTCAACTCATGAGCCGACGCAAGGCTTCCTCGGACGATGATCCGGGCTCGACGGTGTACAGGCCGAGTGTCTGGTCGGCGTCGCCCATCGGAGTAAAGGCTTCGAAGCCAAGCGTCAGGTCCCCCACCAGCGGGTGACGGTAGTGCTTGACGCCGTGCCGAGGCAGGTACACCTCGTGATCGGCCCACCAACGGCGGAAGTCCCGGTCCACGGCGGACAGTTCGCCGACCAGTTGGGCGAGCCGGGGGTCCTGCGGATGATGGCTGGCATACAGACGCAGCATGCCCACGTTCTCCCGGGCGGTCCCGGGCCAGTCGACATACAGCTCGCGGGCCGCTTCGTTGAGGAACATGTAGCGGGCCATGTTCCGCTCCTCGCACGGCAGGGCGTCGAAATCCACGTACAGGGCGCGGGCCAGACGATTGGTGGCCAGAAGGTCCAGGCGGTGTCCCAGGAGCAGAGCCGGTACCTCGGTGATGTTGTCCAGCGCCCGCAGCAGCCCGGGCCGTGCCCGCTGCGACGAGACAGCGCGCGGGCGCCCCCGGGTGGCCGCGGCCAGGGCGAACAGATGATCACGCTCTGTCTCGTCGAGCTGCAGCGCGCGAGCCACAGCCTCCAGGACGGAAGCGGAGACACACGCGCTGCGCCCGCGCTCCAGCCGCACGTAGTAGTCGACGCTCACCCCGGCCAGCTGGGCGACCTCCTCGCGCCGCAGTCCTGGCACCCGTCGCGCCCCCAGATGCGGGGCAAGACCTGCCTGCGCCGGGCTGATGCGGGCCCGGCGGGTCCGCAGGAAGTCCCGAAGATCCGTCTCGGGCCTGTGCTCACTCACGTCCTTCAGGCTAGCGCCGCCTGCCGGCCCCCGTCCTCGGCTCTTGAGGGGGGTCTGCTGGACCCCCGGTCGGCCGGCCCCCGGGACAAGGGCTGCTCTTCCTGGACGTTGGCGGCCGGTGGTGCCCTGGATGCGTGACGACCCCGGCCACCGGGCCGGGGCAGATCTTCCGAGAACGGAGAGATAGCCATGCGACGGATTCCACTGGGTTCAGACGGTCTCACGGTGAGCACCGAGGGGCTGGGCTGTATGGGCATGAGCACGACGTACGGACCGAGCGACGAGCAGGAGGCCCGCGTCACGCTGCGGCGCGCCGTGGAACTGGGAGTGACCCTGTTCGACACCGCCGAGTCGTACGGGCTGGGCGACAACGAGCGCCTCGTCGGTCACGCCCTGGCCCCCGTCCGCGATGACGTCGTGATCGCGACGAAGGTCGGTTTCGGGTACACCGAAGACGGCCAGATGGCTGTGGTCGACGGACGGCCCGTTGTGGACGGGCGGCCGCAGAACATCGTGCGGGCGATCAAAGGCTCGCTGGGACGACTCGGGATGGAGCGGATCGATCTGGTGTACCTGCACCGGATCGACCCCACGGTGCCGATCGAAGAGACCATCTCGGCCATGGCGGGCCTGGTGAAGGCCGGACAGGTCGGCCACCTCGGTCTTTCCGAGGCGTCGGCGGCCACCATCCGGCGCGCACACGCGGTGCACCCGATCACCGCCGTACAGACCGAATACTCACTGTTCGAGCGTGGGGTCGAGGCCAACGGTGTTCTCGCCACCGTACGCGAGCTCGGCATCGGATTCGTGCCGTACTCCCCGCTGGGCCGCGGATTCCTGACCGGCCGACTCAACCCGGATGACCTGCATGCGAGCGACTTCCGCAACAGCGATCCGCGGTTCCAGGGCGAGAACCTCGCGCCCAATCTGCGGATCGTCGACGCGATCGCGCGGATCGCCGCGCAGAAGGGAGTGACCCCCTCCCAGCTGGCCATCGCCTGGACCATAGCCCAGGGCGGCGTCCCGATCCCGGGCACCCGTCGGGTGCGCTACCTCCGGGAGAACGTCGCGGCTGCGGACATCACCCTGGCCGCCGACGAGCTGACGGCACTCGACGCGGCCGCCCCGGTCGGCGCAGCCTCGGGCGACCGCTACGCAGCCGGAAACATGGAGCTCCTCACGCAGTAGGAGGGCGGTGACACCCTGAGCGCGATGCCGTGGCCGTCGGTGAGGACGTGGTCCTTGCTGCCCTTCCGTGCGCGGCCGACCAGGCCGGGACCGGTTTCGGGTTCCACCGGGCCGCCCGCGCCTGGGGGAGTCGATCACCGCCACCGCCGGGAGCAGTGGGACACCGCCGGGCCGCTCCGCGCGTTCGGCATCCACGTGGGCGCTGGCGAGGAGTTCGCGGGCACCATGACCTGCGGTTCGCAGGAGAAGGGCTGGCGCCCGGCCAGGGTGAACGTCGCGTACGGCCCCTATCCGTCTGGCGAGGGCGTGGCCTGGCTCCTCGCGCGGTCCTGTTGGCGTCCCGGTACGCGGCAAGTGAGGGCGGGACGGGGGCGGTGATCCAGGTGGAGCCGGAAAATCCCGCATCTGCCGCGGTGGCGCAGCGGGCAGGGTTCACCCCTGGCCGGCAGACACACAGCAAGCACGACACACGCTTCGACCGGTACGTCCGGGACCTGCGCGCCGCCACCCCGTGACGGCCAACAGTTACGGGAAGGCGGGACAGCCCTTAGCGTGGCTCTGCATGGCCCATACCGAGATCGAGATCACCGCAGAGCTGATCCGGGATCTGCTGCGCGACCAGCACCCCGACCTGGCCGACCATCCGTTGAGGCTTGGCGCACGCGGCTGGGACAACCAGCTGTGGCGGCTCGGCGGCGATCTCGCCGTGCGGCTGCCCTGGGCGACGCGGTCCGCGGACGAGCCGCTGCGCAAGGAGCACGCGTGGCTGCCCGCACTTGCCCCGCACCTTCCGCTGCCGGTCCCCGTCCCGCAGCGCCTCGGTGAGCCCTCCGAGCGGTTTCCGCGGTCCTGGATCGTCACCACTTGGGTGCCGGGCGAGCCCGCGGACCGATCTCCGGCCACGCGTCCTGCGGAGGCGGCCGACGCCCTGGCCGCCTTCCTCACCGCCCTTCATCAACCCGCCCCGGCCGGGGCGCCCGTCGGCCGTTACCACGGGGGGCTACTGGCCGATCGTGCTGAGGGGTTCGCCGGGCAGCTGGCCTCGGTCACCGAGCTGGGACTGGTCGCCGACCCGGACGCCGTCCGCGCCGTTTGGGAGGATGCCGCCGCTGCGCCCGCCTGGGCGGGCCCGCCCCTGTGGCTCCACGGCGACCTGCATCCGGCCAACGTCCTCACCGCGGACCGCACGTTCTGCGGCGTGATCGACTTCGGCGACCTCTGCGCGGGCGATCCCGCCTGCGACCTCGCCGCCGCGTGGCTCCTGTTGCCGGACGGTGCCGCCGACCGCTTCTACGCCGCATACGAGCCGACCCCGGACGCAGCGACCCTGCGCCGCGCCCGCGGCTGGGCGGTGCTCAAAGCCCTCGCCTGCATCCTCATCGGAGATGCGGGCGTCCACGGCCGCCCTGGCGGCAAGCCCACATGGGGCCCACCCGCCCACGCCGCACTAAGACGCCTGACCGCGACAGTCCACCGCTGATCACGCCCTCAACCTTCCCTACGTTGTCCTGGACGCCCCCGTGCACGACGAGCGGTGTCACGGGCGCGGGCTGTCCAATTGCGGAGCTGGATCCAGATGGTGAGCGGACCCGGCCCAGCTGGCGAGCAGGCTGAGGCGTTCCGCGGACGGCGATCCGGGTTCGGCGGTAGAGACGCCCAAGGTCTGTTCCGCATCGTCGGCCGGGGTAAAGGCCTCGTAGCGCAGGATGAGGTCGCCCACCACCGGGTGGTGGTAGTGCTTGGTGCCGTGGGTGCGCTGGAACACATCGTTCTCGGCCCACCAGCGGCGGAAGTCGGCGTCCTGGACGGAGAGTTCACCGACAAGCTCGGCCAGGGCAGGGTCGTGCGGGTGGCGTCCGGCGTACAGGCGCAGGGAGGCGACGACGCCGCGTGCTGCCTCTTCCCAGTCGACGTACAGCGAGCGGAAGTCGTCGTCGAGGAAGGCCAGACGCGCCATGTTGCGGCTGCGCACGGGCAGAGCCTCGAAGTCCGTGTACAGGGCGCGGGCGAGCTGGTTGGACGCAAGGATGTCCAGTCGTCGGCCGTAGACGAGGGCCGGGACGTCGGTCAGGTTCTCCAGCAGCAGCCGCAGGCCGGGACGGACGCGCTGCGCCGGCAGCGGGCGGGGACGGGTGCGGGCCGGTTTGGCGAGCCGGAAAAGGTGGGCGCGCTCCAGATCGTTCAGCCGCAGGGCCCGGGCGACCGCGTCCAGCACGGAGGCGGAGACGTTCAGGGGCCGGCCTCGTTCGAGGCGGATGTAGTAATCGACGCTCACGCCGGCCAGCCGTGCGACCTCCTCGCGCCGCAGGCCCGGAACCCGTCGGACACCGGCCTGGGGGCCCAGGCCCGCCTCCTCGGGGGTGATCTTCGCACGGCGCGAGCGCAGAAAATCCCGCAGCTCGGTGTTGGGTTCCTGGGTCATGCCACCACGGTAGTCCGGGGTGACAGGGTGATGGCCGCGCAAAAGGGGGTCTGCTGGACCCCTGGTAGAGGCGGGTCTCCCACTGCGGTAGCGGCCGGTGCTTGGCTACGGGAAGAGCCATCACACACCAGGAGGCACTGATGAAGCGCAGGATCCTCGGCGGCACGGGACTGTCGGTGAGCGAGTACGCACTCGGCGCGATGATGTTCGGCGCGATGGGCAACACGGACCACGACGAGTCCGTCCGCATGATCCACACCGCACTGGATGCCGGAATCAATCTGATCGACACCGCCGACGTGTACTCCGCCGGAGAGTCGGAGGTGATCGTCGGCAAGGCGATCAAAGGCCGCCGCGACGACGTCATCCTGTCCACCAAGTTCGGGCTGGCCATGGGCGACGACCCCAACCGACGTGGTGGATCAGCCCGTTGGATCCACCGAGCGGTGGAGGACAGCCTGCGCCGGCTGGAGACCGACCACATCGATCTGTACCAGATGCACCGGCCGGATCCGCGCACCGACATCGACGAGACCCTCGCCGCCCTGTCGGACCTGATCCGGGCCGGCAAGATCCGCGCCATCGGCGGCTCCTTCTTCTCCCCCGAGGAGATCGTGGAGGCACAGTGGGCGGCCGAGCGGCGCGGGCACCACCGCTTCCGCACCGAGCAGTCGCCGTACTCGATCCTCACCCGCGGTGTGGAGAGCCGCGTGCTGCCCACTGCCCAGCGTTATGGCATGGGCGTGCTCACCTTCGGGCCGCTCAACTCCGGCTGGCTCTCCGGCCGCCGGGATCCGACTGCCGGGCACCGCAGCGCCGGTGCCGGGGCGAAGATGTTCGACCTGTCCCGGCCCGGTGTACGGGCCAAGGCCGACGCGGTGCAGAAGCTCACCGCCCTCGCCGCCGAGGCCGGTCTTCCGCTGCCCCATCTGGCCGCCGCCTTCGTCCGCGCCCACCCGGCCGTCACCGCGGTGCTCATCGGCCCGCGCCGACCCGAGCACCTCGCAGATCTCCTCGCCGGGGCCGACGTCGAACTCGACGCCGACCTCCTCGACCGCATCGACGACATCGTCCCGCCCGGCGTCGATGTCAACCCCGGCGACTTCTACATCGACCCCACCCCGCCCCTCACCGACAAGCGCCTGCGACGCCGCTGAGGCACGCCGGTAGGGCCCTGTACAGCGTCTCTAATCAGCTAAGCGATCCCGTGCGGACCGTGAGGTCTGACACGGGTTCTGCCCACCTGGGCGGGGACGCATGAGCGTGGAGATGG
>NZ_JBITGJ010000129.1:0-16316 GCF_044456925.1 Streptomyces sp. NPDC050743 | reverse complement strand
GAACCCGGACGGTGCCGAGGGCGTAAGACCACCCGAGCCGCCGGCTCCGGCGGCGGCCTGAGCCGTAAATCCCCGCTCAGCCCTGGAGGGTGACGAATCCCCTCCCCTTCAGGGAGGGGAGCCTTCAAGATGAACTCCAGAGACGCCAGCACGGGCTTGCGAGGATTCAGCCGGGCCAATCGCCCCACCCGCAGGGGTGACCTGTTCCTGCACGTCATCGAACGCGGCTGCAGCGATCTTGTCCTCATAGGCGTGAGCGGCCCTCTCACCGGGCGCACGCTCATCGGCAACGCAGACGGCTTCTGGGGCCCGAACGTCTCCTCAGCCCCGGACTTCTCGCCTGGTATGAACGATGGCTCGACCACATGGCTGCCGGCCAGGACAACCGAGCTCTGGAGCTCACCTCACCCCAGCTCCGAGCGCACCCGATTCGACAGCGGCTTACTCACTCACCGTGACTACTCCACAGAACCTGAGCCAGAACCGGTTCTCGTGAGCAGAGCCAGCAAAGTGGCACTTGGTGAACAGCACTCGCGTTTCACCGGCGGCCGAATCGTGGGGCTGGCTGGGCGTCGGTTTCAGCCTCCGCTGCGCCAGTCGATGGTGGTGATGTCGTGGTGTCGGCCGCGGGACCTGCCCGAGGCGCGGCCTGCTGTGCGGCGGCCGTCGCCCTCGGGAGCGGATCACCTCGGCGTGCCGGACGGGGCGGTCGATCGCCGTGGCGGCGAGGCGAGCGTCGTTGCCCACGACGAGCACAGGCAGCTCGCCGCCTTTCCGTGGCGGCTGGGTCTCGCCGTCAGCGGTGCTTGGCGGGTTGAGTTGGCGCTGACCGTCAGCTGGTCTGGCGGATCGAGGCGCCGACGAGGATGCCGTCGGCGACGGTGTAGTCGCCGGCGTATGTCTTGAGCGTGCCGTCGGTTTGGGTGGCATACAGGACGGCGTGGACGCGGGAGGCTCCGAATTCGCTGATGGTGCCCAGGGTGATGCTCTGGGTGGTGGCGAACCCGGCAACCCACCGGTCGTAGGTCGTGCCGGCGATGTGTGAGCCGCCGAGCGCCCAGGCGGCCGCATAGTCGTGATCGGTGATGTCCTGGTAGTACTGCGAGACCACCGCCGAGGCGTTGGCCAGATGCGGCCGAGGAGCGGCCGGGGGTGCCGTCGTAGGCACGATGGCCGTCGTGGTCGGCGCCGCGGACGTCGGCGTAGGGCTGGCGGATGGGGCGGTCGAGGTGGGCGGCACCGGGGCCGGCACGGTGCGCGTCACGGTAACGGCCGGAGCCGCCGGGGAAGCGGGTTTTGCGGAGCAGGCGGTGAGAGGAAGGACAGCGGTCAGAGCGACAGCCGGGACGATACGGCGCACGGGCCCCCCTTGTTTGGCGGTGCGGAAGTTGCTGTGGACACCGTGGCTTTTGCGCACGGGGCGGTGGGTTGGTGTTGGGTGGAACGGGCGGCTGGGGATCATGTCGGTTCGGTGCCCAGGGCGGTTTCGGGGTGCTGGCCGTTCCAGCGTTCCTTGGTACGCCACAGGACGTGGACGTTGAAGATGTCGTGGAGGGTGTCGGCTGCCCAGTCTTCGGCGGGGGGTTGGCACAGGACCAGGTGGAGGCGGTCGGCGGGGGTGGGCAGGGCGTGGTTGATCTCCAGGAGGCGGACGGCTCCCGAGCGCAGGTCGGCGTAGGTGCAGTGGCCGGCGCCGAGGACCTCGTAGAGGAAGTGGCCGTCCTTCGTGGCGCAACTGACGTCGACGACAGGGGTGTTGGTGGGCTGCAGGTCCGCTCGCAGGAGCGCGGCCATCAGTTCCAGGCGCACGGCCTCGTGGGTGTTGCAGGTACGGTCGGCCGTCGCCGCCGTCTCCAGGGCCTGCAGGAGGCTGGGGCTTGCGGTTGCTGTCGGCACGGGGGTGTCGGTTGCGATGGCGGGCATGGCGTCGGGATCCTTCGGCTCGCTCGTGTGCGGGGCGGCGGGGGTGGTGTCGCTTGCCGCCTCCGGGTCGGCTGTGGCCAGGCGCTGCTGGAGCGTCTGGCGCGCGGTGAGCAGGGCGTCGGCCCAGCCGGCACGTTCCAGGTCGTCCTTGAGTCGATCCGCGTCCAGGTGATCGTCCTTGAGTGCGCGGTGGGCGTGTGCCGCAAGGTTGCGCAGGAGAGTCAGACGGTGCCTGTCCGGCGATCCGAGCACACGCCGCACGTCGACCCAGTCCGCCTGGTCCCGGCGCAGGACGCGGTTGGCCATGCCCTTGAGCTCGGACAGACGATCCCGGGCGTCCTGCGCAACGATGTTCTGACCCTTGATCAGCTCGTCCAGGATGCCGAGCGCGGCCGTGTAGCGCGGCGCCATCCTGGGCGAGATGGGCTGTCTGCCGCGCGGGTCGGCGGTCAGCAGACAGTGGGATGATTCGTGGGCGAACACCCAGCAGTCCAGCTCGTCGCCGGGACGCGGGGCAGCCGCGCCGTGGCGAACCGTCAGGATCAGGGGGTGGCTGACGGCGGGTGAGAGGGCCGTGACCTTGTATCGGCCGCCGGGGCCCGGGCCGATGACCCGGATGCGGACGTCGGTGCCTATGTCGGGCACGTCGCCTGCCGCGCTCGGTTCGGCGTCGGTAGGTTCCGGTTCGATGGTGTCGCTGCTGGGCGTGAGCGCCTTGGGCAGGGGGGAGGCGTGCAGGACGGTCAGGCTCTGGGTGCTGCGGGTCAGGGCGACGTAGAGCTGGCGCAGGCCGGCCGGGCCGCGGTCGGCGATGGTGGCCGGTTCGACGACGAGGACGTGGTCGTACTCCATGCCCTTGGCCTGGGCGGCGGCCAGGACCGACACCGCCTGGCGCCCCTGGGCCGTGATCCCTTCGGCGTGGTCCAGGTGGCCGCTGATCTCCTCCAGCCAGCCGGAGTCGTCGGGGACGATGACCGCGACGGACCGCAAGGTGCTCCCGTCGCTGGTGCCGATGAGGCGGATTGCCTGGGCGACGGTGTCGTCGAGGAGTTTCCACGGCTCGGTCGCCACCGTCCGCACGGCCCTGTCGCCCACCGCGCGCACGGCCTGCGGATAGGGCAGCGTGGGAGCGATCCTGCGGGCCAGGGGGGCCACGAACTCCATGATCTCGGCGGGCACGCGGTAACTGGTGTTCAGCTCGGCGACCCGCCAGTCGCCGTGGTCGGACAGGACGGTGCCCAGGCGCTCCCAGTCGGTGTAGGGGTGGGGGCCGGTGGCCTGGGCCAGGTCACCCAGGATGGTCATCGAGCCGTTGACCGCGCAGCGGCGGCGCAGTGAACGGGCCTGCATGGGAGTCAAATCCTGGGCCTCGTCGACGACGATGTGCCCGTAGCGCCGCGGCGTCTCGCCCGTGATGAGGTACTGGAGTTCTTCGAGGCAGACCCGGTCGTCCAGGGTCCAGGGCTCGGCGTCGGCCTTGTCGGCGCGGTCACGGTGGAGGGCGGCCTGTTCGGCGTCGTCGAGGATGCCGTCGGCGCACACCCGCAGCAGGTCGGCCGAGTCGTACAGGCTCCGCAAAGCCTCCCGGGCGCCCGGGGAGGGCCAGACGCGGTCCATGAGGCGCTCCAGGCGCCGGTTGCGTTCCAGATCGCGGCGGATCGTGCCGTCCCGGCCGCGACGCGGGGCGATGGCGGCGAGCTCGCTGAGCAGGCGGTCGACGAGCAGACTGCGGAAGTGGTCGCGGCGCTGGCGGTAGGCGCCGTCGCCGGCGCGTGCCTGGTCGAGGAGGGCGAGGACCTCGGACCGCGGGATGCGCAGGGTCGTACTGCCGGCGGTCACCACGATCGCGGGCTCGTCGCCCTCGAAGGAGGCGGCAGTGGTGAGTTCGTCGAGCGCTTCGGGCCGGCAGTCGTGCTCGACGCGCCGCCGCAGGACATCGGCCATGCGCTCGTCGGATTTCACCAGCCGCGCCGCCGGTGTGTCCATGCCCAGGACGTCGCCGTCCCACAGGCGGGTGAGTTGGACGGCGTTGACGTTGCGGGTGCCCAAGGTGGGCAGGACCTGGCCGACGTAGTCGAGGAAGTGCTGGTGGGGGCCGACCACGAGGATGTCCTGGGCCAGGAAGTGCTCGTTGTTGACGAGCCAGGTGACGCGGTGCAGGCCGACCGCGGACTTGCCGGTGCCCGGGCCGCCCTGCACGACGAGGATGTCGGAGGGGGAACCGGTGACCAGGTCCATCTGGTCGCGGCGGATGGTCTCGACGATGTCGCGCATGCGGCCGGTGCGCGAGCGCTGGAGTTCGCGCAGGAGGAATTCGTCCGGCTGCAGGGGCTTGCGGCGCTGGATGCGCGCGATGTCGGAGGGGGTGTGGGCGGGCGTGTGCTCCGGCCTCTCCCGTTCGTCGGCCTCCTGTCGGGCGGGGGCCCCGGCGGGCGCGGCGTCCTCGGCGGGGGCCTTGTCGGTGGTGGCGTCGTCCGGGGCCGACCGAGGCTTCGGCACCGCCGTGGACATCGGAAGGAGGCCAGCGGGAGCATGAAGGGGGGCCGGCGAGGTGATCTCGTCGACGTAGTCCTCCACGATGCGCTGCGCGCACCGCAGTTGCCGTCGCAGGTGCACCTCGCCCGGCGCGTCGGGCCGCGCCTGGAACCACTTCTTCGCGAGCGGGCTGGTCCACAGGACGACCACCGTGTCACGGGTGTGGACATCGGAGACGGCGCGCCGGCCGACGTACCACTTTCTGACGTCACCGCCGGGCTCCTCCGGCGCGTCGATGCGGGCGAAGACGAGAGAGTCGTTGCCGAGGCCGCCGTACGCCGCTGCCCGCTCCTGCGCGTCCTTCCGGTTGGCGATGCCGTCCTTGCCGCTGGCCGACGCGATAGCGGCCGACGTCCCGCCCATCTCGGCCAGCCGCGCGGTGTAGCAGGCGTAGGCGTGATCCACTGCCTTCTGCTCGTCGGCGATGACCTGGTCGCGCGTCGTGGTGATGGCCATGTGCTTTCCCTCCCTTGCGGCGCCCTGCAGCGGTGCCGCGACGGGCATACGCCCGCCCCCCAGCGAAAGACTTATCAGAAACGTGTCGGCTACAAGTAGTCAGGGGACGTCCAGACCGGTGATCTCCTGCACGGCCGTGCACCCCTCGGCCTGTCGCGAAGGATGCCTCCGGTGATCAGTAGTCCTTCGATCCCTTCTCAGGAGAAGGGACGAGCCTGGTAGGTAGGGGCGGTGGACGAGTTCGCGGAGTTCGACCTGGTGCTCGTCAGGGACCTTAAGCCGGTGGAGTGTCGACGTGCGGGTGGCGGGCGTGCGCTGGTCCTGGACGGGCATGAGGCGGTCCCTTCGGGCGGCGGATGGCTTCGGCTGGCGGTTGATGACCGGGCGGCAGGGTGAGACGGCTTTTGGACCCGCCAGGGATGAGGGATCACGCGGCCGTGGGCGGCTTGCCCTGGGCGAATCGAAGAGTGCGCAGGATGTGCGCCTGTTCCTTGCGGGCGACAGCAGCGGGGATGCGGCCGGTGGCGCGGCGCAGGGCTACTGCGGCAAGAGCGTCGGCGCTCTCGTTGAGGTCGTGGCCGATGTGGCCTTTGAGCCAGCGCACCTCTACTCGGTTGCGATGCGGCATCAGGTGGGCCAGGAGCTGCCTGCCTTCGGGGAAGACGACGGTGCGGTGGGCCACTGCCGGGTCGCCCGTTTCCAGGGCCCGGTTGACGGCGGTGACGGCTTCCAAGCTGTCGCACAGGATGACGACGGGGGGGTTGGGGCTGTGGTTGACAAGGTCGAGGGCGGCGTTGCAGATGCCGATGACCTCCGCCTCACCGCTGCTGTGGGCCATGGAGGCGCCCTCTCCCGTGGTGCCGTTCTCGCAGACCCAGCCATAGCCGCACTGGGCGGACTCGTCGCCGACCGCGGCGTCGGCAACGGCCACGACCGCATGGGGGAGGAGGTCGTTGAGGATCGCGTAGCGGTCTGAGGCAGCGTCCGGTTCGACGATCTCCCCTGGGGCGTCGTCCTCGGCCAAGGAAGCGGTGGCAGGGACGTCCATGGCGAGGGCCGCGGCGAGAGCGAGGTGGCATCGCGGGCAGCCTTCGGCCCGTTGAGGGCAGTTGGCCTGGTGCTCGGCGGCCAGCAGCCGAGCGCGGTCCCACACACCCGGATGGGCGGCGGCGAAGCGCGCGATGGCCCCTGCGTGGCACTGGGCGATCAGGTCGGCGAAAGACCCCGTGGAGGTGAGCTCTCGGATACGGTCGTGGAGATCGGCGGTTTTGTGCCTGGCTTCGATCGCGCGGGCGGTGAGGATCGCGGTGTCCTGGTAGGCATCCTCCAGCGCGTCGAGTTGGGCGCTGCGGGCGGTGAGGGGGCGGGCGAGCGCGGCCCGCTCGGCCTGGGCGATCGCGTAACGGCCCCAGGCCAGCGCGGTCGGGGCGTGCCGGTTCCACCGTTCGACGACCGCGTCATGTCCAAGGTGGCCGTTCTCCGCCTCCCGGGCGTCGTGCAACAGCACCTGGACGAAGGAGTCGTCGCTGCACTCCAGCAGTTCGCGGACCGCAGAGGGGATGTCGGTGTGTAGCAGCCGGCGCTCGCCTGCCCAGCGGGCCCGGTCGCAGTTCGGCACGCTCAGAGCGTCAGCAGGCAGCCCGCGGCGGGTGAGCTCCTCCTCCATGGCACGCAGGTACGCCTGCGGGTGCACGGCCCGCGCAACCCGCAGGTCCAGCGGACCGGTCACCGGCATGCGCCCCTGCGACATCCGGCGGGCACGCTGCTCCTTGCACACGGCTTCAGCCTCCAACCGGGCCCGCCGAACCCGGCGGGCGTACTCGCGCAGCGGCCGCACCCGCTGCGCGGGCATGACGGAGAGCTCAGCGCGCCGGACCGCTCCCCGGGCAAGGACCTCCGCGTGGGCGAGCGCGATGGTGACGGCTCCGGCGAGTGCGGGGTGGGCCAGCGCGGCTTCGGTCTGCGGGGACGCGGTGCCGTTCATCCGGGCCAGGGCAGCGTCCTGGAGCGCGGTGAAGTCCTCGGCGAGGCGGCTGACCAGTTCGGGGCGCGCAGGGAACGTCATGTCAACAACTCCCAGGTCGAGGGCGGATGGTGAAGCGCTTCGTGGGGTGGCTGCTGAGCCGGGCCATGACGGTGGCTGTGTCACCGCCGTGTGACGGACGGCCGCAGTTCGCCGGGCCAGGCCGGTGAGGACCAGGCGCTGCCGGCGGGTGTGGGTGGGGTGAACCAGGCGAGCCGGGAGCGCCGATAGTCGGCGAGGGCGCCGGTGGCCCACAGCGGGACCAGGCGCGGGAGTTCGGTGTGCGGGATGGTGCCGCGCACGCGGCGCAGGCCGGGGAGCGACCCTCCGTATGGCCTTGTGTCGTCATTGCCGCCATCGGCGGGCCGCCGGCCGTGCCGGGACCTCCCGGCGGAGGTTGGTCGGCGGCGGTGCCGGGAGACGTGAACTGCCGGGTTCCACAGACAGGTCCAAGACGGCGCGGGCTCCGGCTACGACCTCAGTACTTGCCGTTGCTCAGGATGTCGCCGTCAGCGTTGTAGACGGTGACGAGGCCGTTCTTGCTGGCCTTCCCCCGGCCGGCCTGGAAGTCGGCGAAGGCCGAGGCGAGCAGCTTGGCGTTGCCGGCATCCGCGCTGACCAGGTCCCCGGTGTAGTCCGTGTAGATGTCGGCCGTGTCCAGGATGTCGTTGTTCTTGTCGGCGCCCTGGACCTTGGTGACGTGCGCCGCGGCCTCCCGCGTCTTCGCGGACTCGTGCTTCTTCACATACGCCTTGAAGGCGTCGACGGTGGACTGCTGGGGCGCGGCGGTCTTGGAGGAGCCGGCGGTCTTGGAGGAACCGGTGCCCTTGGAGGAGCCGGTGGACGCGGCGGAGGAGGAGGCGGCGTCGGCCGAGGAGTCGCCCGAGCCGGACCCCATCGCGGACGCGATACCGCCGATCACGATCACGGCCAGGACGCCGAGGCAGCCCAGCTTGAACTTGGACCGCTTCTTCGGCGGCACGGGGGGCTGCAGGTATCCCGGCTGCTGCGGGAATCCCGGCTGCTGCGGGAATCCGGGCTGCTGCGGGGGCTGGGTGGTCATCTGGGTTCCTCCCGTTGCGATGCGCGATGTGCGACGGCCGTGAGTGGACAGATCGGATGCGCGGCCCGGACTCAACAGAGCACCCGGGCCGTCGCTTCCATTCGGAAGCATGACCAGATAAGCACAACTCTGAAAGCGTCGTCAAACGACATGAAGGACTTGGTGGTTGCTCTAGTGTGTTAACCGTTCCCTGTCCGACTGGCCCGAGAAGTGAACCCCGCGCCATACCCCAGCAGCCACCAGCCCAACCGGCGCCCGTGACGGCCGCCGAGCTCTCCCGCATCGCGGGGGCCACGCGCGCCACCGTCAGCAACCGGCGCCGCCGCCACGACGACTTCCCGGCCCCCAGCGCGGGCAGGGAGGCCAGCCCGCTCTACGACCTGCCGGCCGTCCAGGCAGGGCTGCGGGCACGCGGACACACCTCCACCGCCTCGCCGACCGAGGAGCTGCGTACGACGCTGGGGCTGATGGGGCCCGGCTCGGGAGTGGCCGCTGAGCGCTCTTGACTCCTGAGCACGCTCGCGATCCGCGCGGGCGAAGCACGCGCCGACCGCGCCGCCCTCCTGGCCGATGCGCGACTGTTCCCGCAGGTGGCCGCCGCGTCCCGCCGCACGTCGGAAGAGCCAGCCGAACTCGCCGCCCTGTCCGACGACCAGCTGGTCGCCCGAGCGGAGAACGCTGGAAAAGGTCCGCGTGCCCCGCATCGGGCTGGGCCGGCCACGTGCCCGCCCCGATCGCGTGCGGGCTGACAAGGCGTACGCCTCCCGCAAGAACCGCGCCTACCTGCGCCGCCGTGGGATCCGCTGCACCATCCCCAGCAAGGCCGACCAGGCGCGGAACCACCAGAAGCTCGGCTCCCGCGGCGGCCGACCGCCACGCTTCGATTCGGCCGACTACCGCGAGCGTCACGCGGTCGAGTGCGGGATCAACCGCCTCAAGAGGCATCGCGCGGTTGCCACGCGCTACGGCAAGCTGGCGGTCCGCTACGAGGCGACCGTCCTCATCGCGGCCATCAACGAGTGGCTGTGATCGGCACCCGTCGCTAGAGCTCGTAGTCCTGGGCCAACTCCTCCCAGTGAATGCTGCGAAGCGCAAGGTTGGCGTCTTCGCCCGACGGGACATCCAAGCCGGCCTGGAACCAGACCACGGTGAGCGCGGAACGGTGCAGCACCGGGTCGAGCTCAGGAGCGATCGCTGTCGAGCGGAAGGCACCGAGGCAGGCCACAGGAGGCAGCACCTCGACGGGGCCGAAGGCGCCGGCGGTCTGGTCCGGGTACTCGCGGGAGGGCGGAATCAGATAGACCGGCGTGGAGGGAAACGCACGTTCAGCCTGCCGCTGGAGGCCGCTGACCTTCATGTCGTTGATGGGCTTGCACGGGTAGCCCTCCAACATCCCTCCGTAGGTCGAAGACATTCGCAGCTCGGTGAGCTCGATCGAACGGCCGGACAAGAGGGCTATGCGGCTCAGCGACATGACGACACCCTATGCGCACGAATCACTTCCGATACACGGCCTGGTCGGCTTGGAGCCAGGCCGAGGGTTGACCTTGACCCTGGCGAGGATGCCCCGGACCGTGGTGGGGGTGCCGATGCGGAAGGTGAAGGCCGGCTGTGGCCCTCTGGCCTGGGTGTGTGCGGCGGTGGCCGTCAGGGAACCCGTGATGGGTCCGGCGGCCAACAGCAACGACCGCGGTCCCGGCTCCTGCTCCTTGCGTCACGGTCACGTGTAGCCGGCGGAAGACAGCCGCCGCCTGCAGAGGGCACCGCCGAGGCCGCCCCGCCTCCCGGGTCGGACTCCGCAGTGCCGCTTCCCGCCGCCTCATGCTCAGTGCATGGCCGTCCAACGCCCTCATGCCTATGCCGGGTTATGCAGCCTCGTACGTGCGGCGATGCCCAACTCGGCGGTGGTGGGGGCTATTTCGGGGGCGGTGTCGGTTCCAAGGCCTGTCGTGATCGGTGAGCGGACTGGGTAGTGAACACGGAGCGGGCCGGTGAGCCGGGGGAGGCAGCGTGGCTGGACGTGCGCGGGTGCAGTGGGGGCTGGTACGCGAGAAGGCGCTGCTGATCAGTGCGCTTTTGCTGATCTCGGGAAGCTGGCTGTGGTTGGCGACACTCCACCGGGCCGGGCCCGGCGGTTCGGCCGTGGACCAGTACCTGAACCTGCTCGGCAACACCCTGCTCCAGGCCGGTGCGGTGGCGCTGATCATCGACCTGATCAATCTCAAGCGGTATGCGACCCAGGAGCTGCTCGCCGCCCTGTTCTCCAGCGAGGAGTATCTGGGGCAGCTCAGCAGTCTGGAGCAGGAGCGTCACCTCAAGCGGGCCGTCCAGGCCCGTTTCCCCAACGACGGCGGTGTGTCGCAGGCGGTGGACTGGCTGGTGGCGACGCTCGCGGCGCCGCCGCGCAGCAGCTACCGGGCCGAGATCGAGCTGTCGGAGGAGCCGGCGCAGGAACGGTTCGCCGACTCCGCTCCGCTGCTGCCGGACAGTGTGCTGCGGATCAAGGCGTCCTTCACCTACTGTACCGACGCCAACACCTCCCGGCGCCCGGTACGGATCAACGGCGACGGCGTGATCCACTCCCAGCTGATCCCTATCCCGGCGAACACCGAGCTGACCCGGCGCTTCCGGGCCGGGCGGCTGTCGGCGGAGGAGTGCCTGGTGTGGGTGCGGCACGTGCTGCAGCCGAGCATCAAAGTGGTGCTGCCCAGCCACGCGGTACCGCTGCGGATCGAGCCCGACCTCGGCGGTATCTCGCTCAGCGACAGCTCCAACGGCACGCTGTGGCTGGAGTTCGACGTGACGTGCCAGCAGATGCTGATACAGCCCGGCGAGCAGGCCTGGGTCACGTACACGCACCGGCAGCTGTGCAACCGGCACGACAACTACGTGTGGCGCTCCTCCGCCCGCACGTACGACTTCTCGTTCAGGGCGATCGGTTTCCAGGACTACCAGCTGATGCCGATCGCCAATCTGGCCTCGCAGTCGACGGTCAGTCAGCTCAACCTGCTCAACGACGAGATCCGCTGCTCGGGGATGATCCTGCCGGAGTCGATGTTCGCCTTCGCGTGGAGCCCGTGGTCGGGAGGCGTCGGCGGCCTGCGGCGGTCGGCCGGCAGGCAGACCGGTGAGCCGCCGCAGCCCGATCCCGTCTGACGCGGTGTCAGCCTTCCGAGGCGTACAAGTCGCGCCACTCCTCGCGGGGGCGTACGACGCGGGGGCTGCCGCCCTCCACGACGATCTCCGGTGGCCGCCGGTTGGTGTTGTAGTTGGAGGCCATCACCATCCCGTACGCGCCCGCGTCCAGGAAGGCGACCAGGTCGCCGGGGACGAGGTCGGGCAGGTGGGCGTCCTGGGAGAAGGTGTCGGTGGACTCGCACACCGGGCCGACCACCTCGGTGGGTCCGGCCGAGGGCGCTTCTTGCACGGGCACGATGCGGTGGGCCGGCGTGCGGTACAGGGCGGGCCGAATGAAGTGGTGCATCCCCGTGTCCAGGACCAGCATCCGGCGGCCGGGCCGGTGCTTGCGGTACAGCACCCGGGCCACCAGCACGCCGGCCGGGCCGGCGACCGACCGGCCAGGCTCCAGGAACAGCTCGAGGTCATCGCGCCCGGACAGCAGCGGGGCCAGCGCGGCCGCGAACTCCTCCGGCCCCGGCACACTGTCCCCTCCGTGGTCGATCGGGAAACCGCCCCCGATGTCCAGCCGCCGGAACCCGGCCAGGCCCGCCTGCTGCGCGTACTCCAGCACATCCAGCAGCACTTCGGTGGCCCGCACCATCCCCGCCGGTTCCGGCACCTGCGAGCCCACATGCATGTGCACGCCCACCGGTTCCAGATCCGGGTACCGGCCGGCCGCGAAGCCGTCAACCAACTCCCGTGCCTCATCGGCCAAAACCCCGAACTTCGCCCGTGCGCTCCCGGTCTGCATGGGCGCCAGCGTCGCCACCGTCACCGCGGGATTGATCCGGAGCCCCACCCGTACCCGGCACCCCGCGCCCTGCGCGATCCGCTGCAGTGCGTCCAGCTCATCGGCCGACTCCGCGTTGACCAGCACCCCGTGGCGGGCGGCCAGCAGCAGTTCCTCGTCCGTCTTGCCCACCCCGGCGAACGTCGTACGCGCCGGGTCCCCGCCCGCGTCCAGCACACGGCTCAGCTCGCCACCGCTCACCACGTCGAACCCCGAGCCCAGCCCGGCGAATCTGGCCAGGATCGCCTGATTGGAGTTGGCCTTCACGGAGTAGGAGACATTCCCGCCCAGCGACGCGAACGCCTCGCGGATCCGGACCAGATTCGCCACCATGGCGTCCAGCGAGTAGACATACGCGGGAGTACCGACCCCGGCCACGACCCGGTCGAGCGGCAGCCCGTCCAGGCACAGGACACCGTCGATGTATTGCACCGGAGTGGGCGTGGTGCAGTCTCGTGAAAGGGTGGGTGATACGTCCATTGGAGACCCTTCTCCCCTGGCAGCGCGGGCTGAGCAGCAGCTCACCGATGTGCTTGCGACATTACGCCACATCGTAGGGGCGCAATCGCCCCTTCCAGGCGGTCGACGCCCGCAAGCCGTGCTCAAGGCCTGCCGGGGCGGCGCCCCCTGATGCCGCGCCGGCAGGGCTGGCGTGGCGGCAGTGCGGCGGGGGCGCCCCCGGGAACCGGCAAGTCCCGGCCCGCCGGCTCCGGCACGTAACGTGTAGAGCGTCGTGCGGGAGACGTGGAGCAGCTTCGCAATGAACGTGATGGTGCTGTTTCGGCTGCGCGAGCAGCGCGCGAGCGCGCCGGATCTGTTCCGCGGTCATGGCCGGCGGCCGCCCGATGCGCTCGCCGCGAGCGCGGGCCGCCGCCCGGCCCTCGCGGGTGCCCTGCACGATGAGTTCCCGGATGAACTCCGCGAACGCTGCGCACACGTGGAAGACCAGGCGGCCGCCCGGGGCGTGGTGTCCGATGCCTCGTGGAACGACTGGAAGCCGATGCCGCGGTGGCGCAGGCCGGCGACGACGGGGATCAGGTCTTTTGTCGAGCGGCCCAGCCGGCCGGGGGAGGGCACCACCAGGGTGGCGCCGGGGCGGAGGTGGTCGAGGCAGGCCCGCGGTCGGCAGGAGTGGGCCCGCAGAGGAGCCTGGCGAGCCGGGGCACCTTGGTGAAGCGGCCGGTGTGGTAGGTGCCGGCGACTGCGCCGGAACGCGAGCGGCACGGCGAGCCGGGTTCGGCCCGGCAGCGCGGACGGGTAATGGGGGCCACAGGCTGCGCGGTGTGCCTGGCGGATGCGGGTCAGGTGATGGTCCAGTCACGCAGCTGACGGGCGATCCGGGCGACGCCGAGCGCTGCGGTGGCTGCGTCGCGCACGAGCGCGACGGCCGCCTTGGGGGGGTAATCGAGTGCACGCGCGTTGAGGATCAGATAGGCCTCGGTCGCGTGCCAGGCGAAGGCCTCGTTGGAGTGTTCCAGGCACGGCAGTCTCGCCAGAGTCTGCAGCAGGGCTGCGGCCTTGAGGTACAAGGATCCGTAGATGTCGCGGTCCATCGCCCTGGCATTGACGCGTGCGACGGCGGCGTAAAGCGGTCCGTAGTCGTCGACCTGCGGGTCGCCGTCGAGTAGTTCCGCGGCGTGCAGCAGGAACGTGACATCGAGCGGGTGCGGTGGCTGGGTCACGCAGCGTGCCCTCGCCCTTGGCCCTCGATCTCTCGCAGCGCGTTCTGCTCGGCCGCGCGCTGCCCGGCGCCGGGATCCAGGGTGCTGGGCTCGGCCGCGAACGCCGCACCGCTGCGGGCCATGGATGCCTTGAAGCCCTCCAGGAACCGCTGTTCCACGGCGGTCGCGCGGTCGTAGGCGGCCGACAGGATGTACTCCTGCATGCTGACCCCGGCCTGCTTGGCCGCTGCCGCGATCGCGGCCCGCTGAGCAGGGTCGGGAAAGCGCAGGCTCATCGCTTTTGGATCCGTCATGATAGCTACGGTATCACTGATACCATTGTCTGTCTCGACGAAGGACACCCCGGAACCGGAACGCACGCAGTGATCACTGGTCCCGAGCCGCTGGCCGACGCCGTTTCGCACCGCTGCGAGCGCGGCCAGGCCGAGCTGCCGGCCTGGAAAGAGGAAGACAACGCCTCCTACCCCAAAGGAGGATCCAGGCGCGCCCACCCGTTTCAGCAGCGGTGGGAAGATACTCAGACGATCGGCGTGGACACCGTGCCGATTCCGTCGATCGTCATCTCGACCAGGTCGCCGGCCTTCAGACACCACCGCGGGGTGCGGGCTCGCCCGACTCCGCCGGGGGTTCCGGTGAGGATCAGGTCCCCGGGGTGCAGCGGGAGGATGGTCGACACGTAGGAGACCAGGCGCGCGGGGGTGAACAACAGGTCCGCGATGGAGTGTTCCTGAACGGGGACGCCGTTGACGACGGTACGCAGCACCGCGGTGGCGGGGTCGAAGGAGTCGGTAGTGACCATGATGGGGCCGACCGGCGTGGACCGGGCCCAGATCTTGCCCTGCAGCCACTGTGTGATGCGGTTCTGCCAGCCGCGCATCGAGATGTCGTTGGCCACTGTGCAGCCGGCGATGTACGCGCCTGCCTCCTCCTCGCTCACCTTGTACGCGGTGCGACCGATGACGACGGCGAGTTCTCCCTCCCAGTCCATCTCGGGATCCTCCGCCACCGCCGCCACGGAGTCGGCGGGACCGGTCAGTGTGTCGGCGAACTTCGCGAAGAGCGTCGGATGTGACGGAAGGTCCCGGCCCATCTCCTCGATGTGGGAGGTGTAGTTCAGACCTGTGCACAGTACTTTCGACGGGTTCGGGACGACCGCCTCGAGGGCCGCTTCGGACAGGGGCTGGCGTCGGCCAGCGGCGTTCGCCGCGACGTCCGACCAGTGCTCGTCGGCCAGCAGGGCGCCGACGTCGGCGTAGCCGGGAATCTGAGTGATCATCGTCCCGTCGAGGCGGGCCGCAGCCACGACCCCCAGCTGACGGTCTTGACCAGGAGGAAGCCGCCACCGACCGCGAGAGCGATCTGCGCGGGGGTGTAGGGGCCGAGGGGGATCTTGAAGTCGGCGACCTTGCCCAGCACCCAGGGGTGACGGCGGGCGGCGGTGTAGAAGCGGCCGACCCGCGCCGCGGCCGCGGTCACAGCCGGCCTCCTACGCCCGGCGCGTGGTCACGGGAGGCCGGGAGTTCGGATTGGACGATGCCGGGGGAGGCGGGTGCGCCCTTGGACGGGTTCTTCACCTCGTCCTCGAACATGTTCGCCAGGCTGTCGCGGGAGTTGTATAAGCCGAGCGCGATCACCATCAGCAGCAGGGCGCCGATCCCGGCCTTGAGGCTGAACTTCTGGATCATGATGGTGACGACGAGCACGAGCAGACCGGCCTGCAGGCCCTTGGTCGCCCAGTTTTTGAACATGGTGATCCAGCTGTTCCCGAGGTCGTCCAACTGCCCGGCGAGCACCACGCTGTGCACCGTGTTCATCGGGCACCCCCGTCGTTGCCGGCCCCGGACTCCAGGCCTGCGACTTCCCACCGGCCCGAGCGGGCCTTGAGCGTGAGCTCGTAGGCGAGCGGCCATCGGCCGCTGGCGTCCCGGGCTTCCACCCGGGCCAGGACACGCGCCTTCGTGCCGTCGGCAGGGACGTGTTCGGCGGCCGCGGCCTGATCGACGGCCGACAGCTGCTGCACCAAGACCGCCGTGTACAGGGCGGGGGAGACCGGCGCCAGGCTCACGCCGGGCGCGAGGTAGCGGCTCACCTCGTCGGCATCGGTCAGGTAGGCGGCGAGGAACTCCCCGACGGCCAAGGACAGATCACCGTCGGAGACGGTCACCCGGTACGGCGACTTCGCCGCCACGGCCCGGGCCGGGCCGGCCACCACGCCGGGCGCACCGGTCACCGTGAACGAGGCGCCCGCTCGGTCGGCGACCACCGGCACGGCGTAGTAGCGCAACCGTCCGTCGGCGTACTGCGCAGCCACCGTCACCGACCACGCGCCGTCCGCACGTTGCGCACTACGCACCGCGGTCACGGACAAAGGCCGCGGCAGCGCACCCGTTGCCGGGCTGCGCAGTTCGACGTCCGGCGCCATCGACTGCGCAAGCCGCGCCTGCGCAGTCGTCGCGTCATCGGCGCTGCTGCGCAGCCACGCGCTGACGAACAGCTGCGCATAGCCGGCAGGGTCGGCGACCGCCGCCGCGGTGCGCACGGCGGTGGGCTTGGCCGCCGTGGCTGCCTCGACCGTGGTCGGGGTGGAGGCGACGGCGACGGCCAGGGCGACGGGGCCGGCCGCGATGACCGTCCAGACCGCTACGCGTGAGAGGCGTACGCGGC
>NZ_JBITGJ010000128.1:0-16325 GCF_044456925.1 Streptomyces sp. NPDC050743 | reverse complement strand
AGCGGCAGCGATCCCACTCCGCTTCGAGCCGGCGCCTGGCCGTGTTCGACAGGCGCACACGGAAGGTGTACCGGGCATGCCCGGCGTCCTTCGTGCCAGCCTCCGTCGTCATACATCCGAACCTACCCGAGCGGACTGACAGTTGAGAGCTCTCGATCATTGCGGGCGGCATCACCGCCGTGCGGGGCGGACGCCGGACCGCCCCGACGGCGATCCGGCCATCCCTGCCCTGCTCCGCAGGAGCCCGATTCCTCCCCGGCCCGAAGGCCGGGGCATCCTCGGAGGAACCCGGTGAACGAGCAGACGGGGGCGGAACCGCCCCAGTGAGGGCCCCGGAGGTCCTCGGATGGCCGCGGGCCGGCCTGCCGGACCGTACGGCTCGCCGGCCCGTGTTCAGCTGCCCGTCGGCGTGGCGGTCGGGGACTGCGCCCCTCGTCCTCGGGTGCGGTACGGGTCGAGGAACGCCGTCAGCGCCGCCAGCAACTCCTCAGGAGCCTCCTCGGCGACCCAGTGGCCGGAGCCGGGAATGACCTCGGGCTGGACGTCGTGCGCGACGAGCTTCATCGTGCTCCCCACGTTCTCTCCGAGGCTCTTCGCTCCGCCGATCGCCAGGACGGGCATGCTCAGCATGTGCTTCTTGCGTTGCTCGTCCTGCGCGATGGTGGTGTCGAGCGCGCGGTACCAGCCGAAGCTGCCGCGGAGCGCGTTGCGTTGGGATGAGAGCATCCGGACGTAGTAGCTGACGGCGTAGTCGGGGAGTTTCCGTTCGGCTTTGGTGGCGAACTGCCAGCCGAAGTAGATGTTTTCGCGTCCCTTGACGAGTTCTTCGTTCACTTCGGTGAGCCGGTTGAAGGGGATGTGCCACAGCCGGTCGTTGACCTGTGCGGTGCTCACCATCGGTGGTGAGGGGGTCACGGCCGGGAGGAAAGCCTCGGCGACGGCCAGGCGGTCGACCCGGTCGGGGTGATCGGCGGCCAGTGCGTAGCCGATCGGCATGCCGGTGTCGTGGCCGACCACGGCGAACTTCTCGTGGCCGAGCGCGTCCATCAGCGCCACCAGGTCGCCGGCGAGGGTGCGGGTGTCGTAGCCGTCGTTGGGCTTGTCGGACAGCCCGATGCCGCGCTGGTCGACGGCGAGGACCGTGAAGTTCCTGGCCAGTGTCGGCATCACCAGGCGCCAGGCGTACCAGGTCTCGGGCCAGCCGTGCACCAGGAGCAGCGGTGGTCCGTCCCCTCCGACGACCACGTGCTGGCGCAGTCCGCCCGTCTGGACGAACCGGCTGGTGAACGTCCTGGTGAACCCAGAGGGGAGATGGGGCGCCTGCTGGACGGTGCCGAGGCTCCCGGGCGTCGGTACGGGGGTGCCGTGGGGGCTCGGGGACCCGCCGCCGGGCGTTGCGGCTCCGGTCAGTGTGACACCTGCCAGGCCGAGGCCCAGCGCACCGGTACCGGCCGCGCGCAGCACGTCGCGGCGGGGCATCCGGGGACCGAATCCGTCCGTGGGGTTCTGGTTCGCAGGTTCCCGAGGCATCAGGCTCCCCTTTCGCACCTGACGGGCGCCGGCTCGGTGAGGTGTCGGGATCGGTCACCTCGTCCGAGGCCGCGCCCGCCCCGTGCATGGCCCGAGGGCTGTCCGCACGGGGTGCGTCCACAGGTCCGAAGGGGTGGATGCGCATCCGGTACGTCCAGCCCATGCTGCGGCGCGCCCCGGGCTCCCGCAATCGGAGCATCGGGCGAGGAGGGTCCTGTCTCCTGATCTCGTGCAGTCCTTTCGCGGCGGGGACGACCGCGTATGCAGGCGGGAGTGGGCGGCCACGCGATGCCGCGGACCCGTACCCGGCATTTTCCGGCTCCTCGTTTGACATTCAGGATGGCTGGCGTAATCCTGAATCTAGATGTCATCCATCATCTAGATTTCGGAGGAACCATGCCCGAGACCTACGACCCCCGCCACACCGCGGTTCTGCTGGTCGACCCCTTCAACGACTTCCTCTCCGAAGGGGGCAAGGTCTGGCCGCACCTGGAACCCGTGGCGACCGAGGTCGGCCTGCTGGATCATCTGCGCTCCGTGGTCGGCACGGCCCGCGAGAACGGCGTGCGCGTGATGTTCGTGCCGCACCGTCGCTGGGAGCCGGGCGACTACGACAACTGGGACTTCCCGAGCCCCTCGCAGCGCAAGATCCAGGAGTTGCACCACTTCGCCAGGGGCTCCTGGGGCGGGTCGTTCCACGACGACTTCCAGCCGCAGCCGGGCGAGGTGGTGGTCCACGAGCACTGGGGGTCGAGCGGGTTCGCCAACACCGACCTGGACTTCCAGCTCAAGCAGCACGGCATCACCCACGTGGTGATCGTGGGCCTGCTCGCCAACACCTGCATCGAGGCCACCGCGCGTTTCGCCCAGGAGCTCGGCTACCACGTGACGCTGGTCCGTGACGCCACCGCGGCCCTCCGCCCCGACATGATGCATGCCGCTCACGAACTGAACGGCCCCACCTTCGCCCACGCCATCGTCACGACGGACGAAGTCACCACCGCGTTCAGGGGAGCGCAGTCATGACGCTGACCGGAGAACTGCTGATCGGAGCGGCCGATGTGGCCGCCACCGCAGGCACGATGAAGGCGCTCAACCCCGCCACCGGCGAGGTCATCGAGCCGGAGTTCGCATTCGGGGGCGCGGCCGAGGTCGACCGCGCGCTCCGCCTGGCCGACGAGGCGTTCGACAGTTACAGCCACACCGCACTGGCCGAGCGGTCCGCGTTCCTCGATCTCGTCGCGGACAAACTCGAGGCGGTCAAGGACGAACTGGCCGCACGTACGTCGCTGGAGACGGGACTGCCCGCCGCCCAGTTCGAGTCGGAGATCCTGCGCTCGGCCGCGAACTTCCGCAAGTTCGCCGGCGTCGTACGTCAGGGCCGGTTCCTCCAGGCGGCCATCGATCCCGCCCAGCCGGACCGGCAGCCCGCACCGCGCATGGATCACCGGTTGCAGAAGGTGGCCCTGGGACCCGTGGTGATCTTCGGCGCCGGCAACTTCCCGGTCTCCTACTCGGTCGCGGGCGGCGATACCGCCTCGGCCCTGGCCGCCGGCTGCCCCGTCGTACTCAAGGCGCACAACGCCCACCCCGGCGCCTCCGAGATCGAGGGCCGCGTCATCCGGGAGGCCGTCGCCGAAGCGGGACTGCACGAAGGCGTCTTCTCGCTGATCCGGGGCGCGGGCAACGAGATCGGCGAGACGCTGGTGGACCACCCCCTGGTCCGGGCGGTCACCTTCACCGGGTCCGAGGGCGGCGGCATGGCCCTGTACCGACGGGCCCAGCAGCGTCCCGACCCCATTCCGGTGTTCACCGAGATGACCAGCGTCAACCCGGTCTTCGTCCTGCCCGGCGCGCTGGCGGCCCGCGGAGCGGAGATCGGCGCAAGCCTCGCGCAGCGCGCGCAGTACAACGTCGGACAGGCCTGCCTGAAGCCGGCCGTCCTGCTCGCCGTCGACGGGCCCGGCTTCGATGAACTGCGGGACACGGCAAGGGCCGAGGTGGCGAAGACCGACGCACGGACCATGCTCACGCCCGGCATCCACGCCGCCTACACGGGCAACGTGCGGCGGATGCAGGACAACGGCGCCACCCGGATCGGCGCCGGAGCGGCTCCGACCGCCGCATGGGAGGCCCAGTCCCTGGTGTACGAGGTGACCGGCGAGCAGCTGCTGGCCGAACCGGCCATGCGCGAAGAGGTGTTCGGTCCCTTCATCCTGCTGGTACGGCTGACCGGACTGGACCAACTCCGTGAGGCGGCACGCGCCTTCCGGGGCCAGCTGTCGGCCGGCGTCCACGCCGAGGCGAGCGACCGCGCCACCGCCGCGGAACTCCTGCCGATCCTGGAGCGTCGCACCGGCCGTATCGTGATCAACAACTTCTCTATGCCGCAGGAGGTTTCCTACGCGTCCGTCCACACGGGCCCGTTCCCGGCCACGTCGGACTCCCGCTTCACCTCCGTCGGAATGACCGCGATCGAGCGGTTCCTGCGCCCGGTCACGTACCAGAACTTCCCCGACGAACTGCTGCCCGAGTCACTGCGCGAGGCCAATCCGCTGCACCTGTGGCGCCTCGTCGACGGCGAACTCACCCGCGACTGAACCCCTGGTCCTCGTCGCGCAGGGGCCCCGCGTCGCACCTGGGCCCCTGCTCCCTTTCCCCCTCTTCCCCCACTCTCCCGCCCCCGTAGGAAGCCGCTGTGAGTGCACAGTCCACCGTCCCGGGCGTGAAGCGCGGCACCATCCCCGTCTTCGCCACCGCCACCGCGATCGCCGTCGCCAACATCTACTTCACCCAGCCCCTTCTCGAGCAGATCGCACGAGACCTGCGCATCTCCTCCTCGGCCGCCGGCATCATCGCGACCGCCGGCCAGATCGGCTACGCGCTGGGCATCGTCGCGATCGTCCCCCTCGCCGACCGCGTCCGGCTGCGCCGCCTGACCACGATCCTGCTCGCCGTGACCGCGCTGGCCCTGCTCGCCGGAGCACTGGCGCCCTCGATCGCGCTGCTGGGCCTCGCGACCTTCGTCCTGTCGACCACCACGGTGGTCCCCCAGGTCATCATGCCGACCATCGCCTCGATGTCCGCCCAGGGCCAGACCGGCCGGGCCCTGGCCGCCGTCGGCACCGGGCTGACGCTGGGAGCACTGCTCTCCCGCACCGTCTCCGGGGCTCTCTCGGAGGTGACTGGGACGTGGCGCGTCGACTACTTCGCCGCCGCCCTGGCCACAGGCTGCCTGTTGCTCGTCCTGCCCCGCTACATGCCGGAGCGCAGCCCGGCCGCCGGTACGGCAACGACCGGCTACCTGAAGCTGCTTGCTTCCATCCCGCCGCTGGTCGTCCGCCATCCCACGCTGCGGCTGTCCGCCCTGCTGGGCTCGGTGAGCTTCGCGGCCTTCTCGTCGTTCTGGGCCACGCTCGCCTTCCACCTGTCCGAGAAGCCCCTCCAGCTCGGACCGGCCGCGGCAGGACTGTTCGGCCTCAGCAGCGTGCCCGGCGCTCTGGCGGCCCGCTACTCCGGCCGGCTCTCCGACCGCTACGGCCCCGACACCGTCAACGCGATCGCGCTGGCATCCGCCGCCACCGCCTTCGTGGTCTTCCTGCTCGGCGGCGAGTCCTTGGCGGCCCTCATGATCGGCTGCAATCTGCTGGGCTACGGCACCACGAGCGCCCAGATAGCCAACCAGACCCGTGTCTTCACGGGACCCGCCGCCATCCGCGCCCGCCTGAACACGGTCTACATCTTCTCCCTCTTCGCCGGCGGGGCGATCGGTTCGGCCGTCGGCATCGCCGTGTTCGAGGCCCACGGCTGGACGGCGATGGTCTACATCGGCATGGCGTACCTCGCCGTCGGGGCTCTGCTTCTGACGGGACACGCCCATGCCAAGCGCCATAGGTCCGTGGTGCCGTCCACCGAGCCGGAGGTGAGCGCCGCGCGCCCCGCACCGGCCGTCTCCGAACGCCGGTAGGTCCTCGACGACCACGCGCAACCGGTGGGGCCGAGTGGTCTGGGAACAGCCACTCGGCCCCACCGTGCGCAGGTGTCCGAACCGGTCGGTTGCCCAAACTACGCGGCGGAGCGGGGACGTGCGCTCCGTCCCTCGTCGCGGTACGGGGCCAGGAAGGTGGTCAGCGCCGCGAGCATCTCGTCGGGCGCCTCCTCGGCGACCCAGTGGCCGCAGTTCGGGATGACCACGGTCTGCACGTCGTGTGCGGCGCGGCTCATCGTGACCCCGGCGCCGTCCTTGATGCTCTCCTCTCCGCCGATCGCCAGGACGGGAAGGGTGAGCAGGCCGGCCTTCTGGCGTGCCGCGTTCTGCGCGGTCGTGGTGTCCAGGGCGCGGTAGAAGTTGAAGCTGCCGCGCAGCGCGTCGCGGGTCGTGAGGCCGCCGACGTAGTAGTCGACGGCGTAGTCGGGCAGCTTCTTGACGGTGTTCACCGGGTTCCTCCAAGGATGCCCCGGCCTTCGGGCCGGGGAGGAATCGGACTCCTGCGGAGCAGGGCAGGGACAGCCGGATCGCCGTCAGGGCGATCCGGTGTCCACCCCGCACGGCGGTGATGCCGCCCACGATGATCGAGAACTCTCAACTGTCAGTGCCCTCGGGTAGGTTCGGATGCATGACGACAGAGGCGACCACGAAGGACACCGGGCATGCCCGGTACACCTTCCGTGTGCGCCTGTCGGCTGCCGCGCGGCGCGCACTCGAAGCGGAGTGGGCGCGCTGCCGGTGCGCAGCGCCACGGACCCCGGCAGCGCCTTCGGCTCGCCGCGGCCCCACACGAGGGGAACCATCAGGTCGAACACCTCGTCCACGCCGTCTGCCGCGATCAGTGGTTCGACGTGCACCTCGGCCCCTGTGGCCAGTTGGGCGTCGACCAGGTGGACCGCGGTGTCCATGACCACGCGGCGGAACCAGAGCGCCGTCACCGCCTCCTCGATGCCGAACGCCCAGCACGGTGCGGCGGGATCGGCCTCCTCCAGGGCGGACAGCAGCACGTCCGCGCCCTGGGCGTACCAGTCGGCGACCGGCTCCCCGTCCGCCGCGGTGACCTGCTCACGGGACGGGCGGCCGGTCCGCACCACCGTCGCCGCGAAGCGGTACGCCTGGCCCAGATGGGTGCCCAGGTCCTGCAGGTTCCAGCTGCCGCAGGTGGGCACCGGGGTGTCCGGGGCGGCGGTGCGCAGCAGAGGCTCGAACGCCGCCACCTGCTCCCGCAGTACGGCCCGGTAGGTGTCGGGGCGAGCGGCAGCGCGACGGGGGAAGGACTCACGACGATCTCCGGTGGGACGAGTGGTGCGCGGGAACGCCTGCGTGCGCTCCCGTCGGTCCGGACACCCATCAGGATGACGAACAACATCCTGTGGCGGTGCCACGACGCCCGGCTCAATTGATTTTTGCAAGCCTGATGGAGTCAATGTTCGCGTTCTGTACGCACTCTTGACGCGTAATACCTAGTTCTTCAACTGATGGGACCCCGGCCAGGGCGACTGCCACTAGCTTTAATTTAAGTACCCAGCTAGCCTCTGGCTCATGAGTGATGAACTGCAGTTCCAGGTAAGCGAAGTGACCCCGTCCTACTGGCAGGTGACCTTCTCCAACGGCCCGGTCAACCTCATCGACGTGGACACGATCGAGCAGCTCTCCGCCCTGGTGGACCGCATGGAGCAGGCTCCTGATCTGACCGTCGTGGTCTTCCGGAGCGCCAACCCCGACTTCTTCATGGCGCACTTCGACTTCCTGGCGGACGGGGCCCGTATCGCCGCCATGAAGCCCGGTCCCACGGGACTTCACCCGTACGCGGACAACCTCATCCGGCTCGGCAGGGTCCCCGCCGTCACGGTCTCCGCCATCGAGGGGCGCGCCCGAGGAGCGGGAAGCGAGTTCGTCCTGGCTACGGACATCCGATTCGCCGGACCCCGCGCCGTCCTGGGACAGTTCGAGGTCGGCGTCGGGGCCGTGCCGGGCGGCAACCCGTCGGGGCAGCTGAGCAGGCTGGTGGGCCGAGGGCGTGCCCTGGAGATCCTGCTCGGGGCGGACGACTTCCCCGCGCAGCTGGCGGCCGAGTACGGCTACGTCAACCGGGTCCTGCCGGAAGGTGAGTTGGACGGCTTCGTCGATGCCTTCGCCCGCCGTATCGCGAGGTTCGACAAGGTTGCCGTGGCCGAGACCAAGGCCCTCGTCGACAAGAGCACCCGCATCCCGGACGAGGAGTTCGGTGCCGCCCTCTCCGCCTACTTCCGCACCGCGGGACGACCGGAGAACGAGCACCGGGTCAAGCGCCTCTTCGAGGGTGGCCTGCAGCAGCCGGACGGCGTCGAACTGGACCTGGGCAAGCGGGTCGCTCAGTAGTGCCGAGTGGCCGAATCCGGGCTGGTTCAGGGGGAGTTCGAAGGGAAGTTCGTGGTGCCGGGCGATGACCGGGACGCCGAGGTCACGCCCCGGCGACGGTCATCGGCCGGCGGACTTGGGGCTTGAGGAACATCGACTTCCACACGCTGCGTGAAGCGATCCTGTCATCTGTGGCAAGGGGGAAGCGGTGTCCGCCGTCGTTCTGCTGCCGGCCGGGAAGGCGGTGCCCGTCCGGACGGCGGCCGACCTCCTCCTCGACTCGCTCGGCAACGCGAACACCGTCCGGAACCACGGAATCGCCGTCGGGAAGACCGCCGAGCGCCTGGGTGAGGGTCGGCCATACGCCTTAGTGGAAGGTGACGAGACAGGCAAGGCACTACAGCTGATGTGGGGCAGTTCGGCGGTGAACACCTGCAACGCCCGCCGGGGCGCGGTGATGTCCTGGACAGGCTGGTGCACCGAGCGCGGCTACGACGGGCCGGCGGTCCCGGCCTGGGTGAAGCGGCTGCCGCCGCCGGACTCGGGCACCCCGGTGCGCTCGAAGATGGCGATCGACCGGCTGATCGCCCGCCGCGACGTCCACGTGCGGGAGAAGACGCTGCGGCGGATGCTCTACGAGACGTGCGGCTGCTCCGAGGAGATCCTGGACGTCACCATCGAGACCTGGACCTGGCCGGCCGCCGCTGCGCGGTGAAGGCGAAGGGTGCCCAGCCGAAGGTGCGCCGCCGCGGTGCCACGCGCGAGGACTACGTGCTGGAGGCGGTGCACTGGGACGCCGGCACCGCCCGGCTACCGCCGGAGGCTGATCCGGGGCCGCACTCGCGGACCGGTGGTTGAACACCCACCGCCGCCCCGGCCCGGGGAAGGTGCTCTCCGCGTGCGACGTCTGTCCGGACACTGGGCCGGCCCGCCTCTCCTACGGACTGGCCCGCGCACTGCTGGACCAGCACACCGCGGTGCGCGGGCCGGGCACCGGCTGGGACCTTCACGAGTGGCGCCACTCCTCCCTGACCCACCTCGGCGAACAGGGCGCGTCGCTGCTGATGCCGATGGCCAGGTCCCGGCACAAGAAGCCGGAGAACGTCCGCCGTTATTTCAAGCCCTCCCCCGAGGCGATCGCCGAGGTGACCGCCTGCTCGCGCCCGGCGACGCCCGGCACTGCGCGGCGGTCGGCTCGGGCGTGAAGGCGCAAGGTCGGCCGCATGGTGTCAGCTCGGGCGGCCGCCGAGGCCGCCGTCGGGGGCGATCCCGGCGAAGCGGGCGAGGTCCTCGGCGGTCAACGTGAGGTCGGCGGCGGCGATATTTCGCAATGGATGTCAGGTTCCTGTGCCGGCGTTCGCGGCCAGGGTGAGTGCGCCGAGGATCAGGGTGGTGATCATGCGTTCCAGCGTGGCGGCGAAGGGTAGGCGCATTTTCGCCAGTTCGGGATCGGCTTCGTAGGCGGCGATCATGCCGGTGGAGGGCCGGGAGTGGGTCCAGACGGCGCCGGTGGCCATGATGATCTGGGCGCAGAGTTGTTCGGCGACGGGTCCGAGTTCGGGCAGCCGGGCGCGGACCAGTTCGGTGAGGGCGGCGACGTTGGCGACGGCGGCCTTTTTGTAGCGGCTGGCGACCGCGGCGGAGACGTTGTGTTCCAGGACTCCTGCCTGGGCGCTGAGCAGGTCACACAGCTGCGGCTGTTCGCTGAGAGTTCGGGTCAGGACGGCGGCGACCTCGGTTGCCCGCCGTGTCGATGACCATGCCGTGTCGACGCTTTCGTCGAGGTGTACGCCGAGTTCGGCGATCCACTGTTTCCAGGCTCGGTCGAGCAGTTCCAGCAGGACCGCCTCGCGGGATTCGAAGTACTTGACGAATCCCGATTTGGCGAGCCGGCTGCGGCGGCTCAGCTCGTTGAGGGTGACGGCGCTGGTCGGCATTTCGGTGAGCATCTGCGCCGCGGTGTCCAGGATCGCCTGTCGGCGTATCTCCCTGGCTTCCTCGCTGCGGGCGCGCTGGAACGTGGTCACGCCCACATCATAAGGGACTGGCAGTCCCTTGACACCGTACCGGCGGTCCCTTAACTTCGAAGTCGTAAGAGACCTCCGGTACGCAAACGTGCGGGTCGGGAGGCTTATCCGTCCTCCTACGGGAAGAGGAAGTCATGTCGAAGGTTTGGTTCGTCACCGGGAGCTCTCGCGGGTTGGGTCGCGCGATCGTCGAGAACGCGCTGAAGGCCGGCGACCGGGTGGTCGCGACCGCCCGTCGGCCCGAGCAGCTCGGCGACCTCGTCGGCGGCTACGGCGACCGGGTGCTGCCGGTGGCGCTGGATGTCACGAACCCGGACGACGTCGAGAAGGCCGTACAGGCCGGTCTCGCCGCGTTCGGTCGCTACGACGTGGTGGTCAACAACGCCGGCTACGGCGACACCGCCGCCGTCGAGGATGTGACCCTGGCCGACTTCCGGGCGCAGATCGACACCAACTTCTACGGCGTCGTCCACGTCACCAAGGCGGTCCTGCCGATTCTGCGCGAGCAGGGTTCGGGGCACATCTTCCAGGTGTCCTCGCTCGGCGGCCGGATCGGCTCGCCCGGCCTGGCGGCCTACCAGAGCGCGAAGTGGGCGGTCGGCGGATTCTCCACCGTCCTGGCTCAGGAGATCGCGCCGTTCGGCGTGAAGGTCACCGTGCTGGAGCCGGGCGGCATGCGCACCGACTGGGCCGGCTCGTCGATGACCATCCCGCCGATCAGCGAGCCCTATCGGCAGACCGTCGGCGCGTTCGCCGACATGATCCGCAACGCCGACCCGGAAGCGGCGGCGGCGAACTCCGCCGACCCGGCCCGGATCGCCGAAATCATCGCCGACCTCTCCGACCGCGACGACGCCCCGGTACGGATCCTGCTCGGCAAGGACGCCGTGCAGTACTGGGACGCCGCCGGTGCAGCTCTCGCGGCGTCCGATGCGAAGTGGCGTTCGGTCTCCGAATCCGCCTGGAGCTGATCACCCTGATGACCGCGGACGTTCCGATCGCCACGGCCACCCGCGTTTTTGATCAATGAAGGAGAGCACCACGACGTCGTCGGATGGCTTCGTGCCGCGCTCGGATCTCGCCGAGCTGGCGGAGATCAACAAGCAGCTCGCGCTGTTGCCGCACCCGGCCCCGGCCACAAAGGACGGACTTGCCGAGTCGCGGCAGATGGCGTTCGCGCCGTCGGTCGAAATGGCCAACCAGGTCACCAACGAGGTGATCGCGAGGCCGGGCGGTGACCTGCGCCTCCACATCATCCGCCCCACCGGGCCCGTGAAAGCCGTGCTGCTGGCCGCGCCGCCATGGAGCAAATCGCGGACTGGATGAAGAACCGCCTCGGCGCCTGACCAGGCCGCACATCCTCTGGTCCGGCCCAAGCGCTGTGGGCGACGGCGCCAAGTGCTATCGCCCACGCCACCCCACCCCTGACCAGCCCGAACGGGTCTGGCCTCCTGACCGCCCATCCGGGCGCTCGTCCCCGGTGACGCCAGTCGCTGAGAAGGGCCGACCTTCCGTGAAGACCTCCACCACCTCCCGTGCCATCCGCGCGACCCCTGAGCGGACGGGGGCGCCTGATCGCCACTCCGGCGGACTTCAGCCAGCGATCGGAAGTCACCAAAACGACGGCCCCACCTACCGGGAACCAGCTCCCAGACCGGACGGCATCACATCGGTGCACGTCGTCGAGGAGTTCGACTTCCACCATCCGAAGATCGTCCGGCTTCTGGTCGACGGGTTCTTCCCAAACCAGCAGCGGACCTACCTGCGAGAGTTGGAAAAGGCACTGGCATGAGAATCACCGTCTTCGGCGCCAGCGGCAGCGTGGGCGACTGGCTGGTCCCCGAGGCCCTGCGCCGCGGCCACGAGGTCGTGGCCGTCACCCGCCGGCGGTCCCGGATCACCACTCAGCACCCGAACCTGAGCGTCATGCAAGCCGACCTCGACGACATCGCGGCGCTGGAGAAGACCCTGACCGGGTCCCACGCGGCGATCATCAGCCTTGCCGACCCGGTCGTGCACACCGGCACCCGCTCGATCGTCACCGCGATGCGCAGCGTCGGCGTGTCCCGGGTGGAGGCGCTGACCGGGTTCGGCACCAGCGCCATCAGCCGCCGACAACTGAACCCGCTGATGCGCGCCGTCGTGGCCGCCATCCGCGTCATCACCCTGCCGGCCTTCCGCGCCAAGGAAGACCAGGACGCCACCCTGCGCGCCTCCGGCCTGACCTTCACCATCGTCCAGCCGCCCACCCTCACGGCCGGGCCCGCCACCGGCACCTACCGGCACGGCGACTACCGCGGCAAATCCATCCTCGGCAACATATCCCGCGCCGACCTGGCCGCGTTCATGCTCGACAACCTGGAACAGGACCGCTACCTCAACCAGTCGGCGTACGTGCAGCAATAGGACCCACCGAGACATCCGCCCGAGGGTCAGCGGATCCCGGTCCCCACCTCGCGTTCCTGGGCCCACGGGTCGGTCACCAGGCGGCACTCCACGTCGAGGATCATCGTCTGGGCGTGCCTTTCGGCCGCGGCAGCGCTCAGGGCTCCCGTGAGCTTCCCGGCCGCGACGGGGGTGAGATCAGGCGGCGCGGGCCGGTGCCGCGTGTCGCTTGAGTTGGTCGGCGACGTTGGTGAGCAGTTCGTCCGAGAGGCCGGAGTCGGCGACGGCCCGGGACATGAGGGTGGCGCCGACCAGGGCGCTGAGGGTGAGCATGGCCTCGGACCGGGCCTCCTCGGAGTCCTCGCCGAGACCGGCGATCAGGTCCAGATAGGAGCGGACCTGCTTCTCGTAGGCCTCCTTGAAGCCCTCGTCCCCGCGTCCGGCCGCGGCGCCGAGCGTGACCAGGGCGCAGCCGGTGGCCGGTGCGTCGCGGTGCCGTTTGCCGAGGTAGGCGTCGATGAGACCGGTGCGCGGTTCCTTCTCGTTCTTGCGGGCGGCCTGCTCCATCTTCGCGGTGCCCTCGGCCAGAGCCTCGGCCACGGCCTGGTTGATCAGGTCGTCGCGCGAGGAGAAGTGCTTGTAGAAGCCGCCGTGCGTCAGACCGGCCTCTTTCATCAGTTCGGCGATGCCGGGGCGGGTGACGCCCTCCGCGCGGACCTTGCGGGCCGCGATCCGCAGCACCCGCTCACGAGACGCCGCCTTCTCCGCCTGTGAGTGTCCCATGCCGGGCCTCCCTCCGAGGAGCGGCCGTCGCCGCCCAGAAGCTAGATGAAACCCATCATACACCTGAGCCGAAAAATGGGCTCTGATCTGCACATCTCGCCAGGTCGAGATGACGGAATACTTCCTGAATCTGGATGTTTTACATCATGCAGATCGGTGGGCGCCCTCGCCAGCGCCCCACCGGATCCCTGCCGGCGATACCTGTGCCGCGGCACCGGCACACACCAGAAGCAGGCCGCAGTACTCGACGACTGCGACACCACCACGGCCGGTGTGCGACGCACGCGACGGCCGTGCCCTGGCAGACCTCAGCGCAGGGAAGACAGAGAGGACGATCGATGGACAGCCCTACGAGAGCGATATTCGCGGCGGCCCAGACGGCCTTCCAGACGGCGGGCGCGGCGATAGCCCTGCTCGACGCGGAGGGAACAGTGGTCGGCTGGACGCAGGCCGCCCAGCGGCTCGTCGGCTACTCCGCCGCCGATGTCAGAGGATGCCCCGGCCGTCAGGCCGGGGAGGAATCGGGCTCCTGCGGGGCAGGGCAGGGATAGCCGGATCGCCGTCAGGGCGATCCGGTGTCCACCCCGCACGGCGGTGATGTCGCCCACGATGATCGAGAACTCTCAACTGAAGCTAATCGGAAAATCGATGTGCGGGAGGGCAGGCGGCAGCATCCGGGCCGCTTGCGGACCGGATGTCGGTGAGACGGGACGGTCAGGCTGATGCCGGGCTGAGTGCGACTTGGTGGCCGAGGGCCTGGAGTTGGCGGACGAGGTCGCGGGTTTTGCGGGCGGGGTCGAGGTGACGGCGGTGCCAGTCGGCACCGAGCTCCTGGTAGGAGGCGTCCGGGTCGTTGATCAGATGCCAGGCGATGACGAGTATCGAGCGGGCGACGGCGACCAGAGCTTTGGCGTGGCCGCGGCGTTTGACGATGCGCCGGTAGCGGGCGCCGAGGAAGGTGTCGGTGCGGGCGGCGGCGTTGGCGGCCTCACCGAGAGCGCCCTTGAGCCAGGGGTTTCCCTGCCCGGCCGGCCCCGCGCTGTTCTTCGCTCCGGACTGGATCGTGCGGGGGCACAACTTGGCCCAGGACACCAGGTGTTCAGCGGTGGGGAAGCGGCTCATGTCCGCGCCGATCTCGGCGAGGATGATCTGCGCGGTGGCCGGCCCGATCCCGGGGACGGCGTCCAGCTTCTCGGCCAGAGTACGCGCACTGACCGCGGCGGCCTCGTCCCCGGTGCCGGTGCTTCCTGGCGAGGTGGTGATCTCCTCCAGCGTCCGGGCGATCAGCCGGTCGAGTTCGTCGATCTGTGCGGTGAGGTGGTCGACGGTGGACAGCAGCACCCGCAGCAGCCGGGCGTGGTGGTCTTCGAACTGCCCGGTCAGGGCCTCGATGAGGGCCGGCTTCTTCTTGACCAGGTTGCCCTTGGCGAGGTCGGCCAGGGTGCGCGGGTTGCGTTGTCCGGCGACCAGCGCGTCGAGCATGGCCCGCCCGGACATGCCGAACAGGTCCGAGACGACGCCGGACAGTTTGATCTGCGCGTCCTGCAGGGCCTTGTCGACACGGTGCTTGTGCCGGGTGCGTTCCTGGACGAACACGGTGCGGGTGCGGGTGTAGTCCCGCAGCTGTCGCACCGGCTTCGGTGGGACGAACGAGGCACGGACCATACCGCGTTCGGCGAGCTTGGCCAGCCAGACCGCGTCCAGCTTGTCCGTCTTCGGACGCCCGGGGACGTTCTTCACGTCACGGGCGTTGACGAGCCAGCAGTCCAGGCCGCGGGCCTCCAGCAGATAGAAGAACGGGCGCCAGTACGAGCCCGTCGCTTCCATGACCACCCGCTCGACGCCCTGGCACACAAGCCGGTCGCCGAGTTCCAGGATCGTGTTCGTGGTCGAGGCAACTGTCCAGACCTTCTGAACACGTCGGCCTTCGATGGTGTCGTGCGGGACGCGCAGGCAGACCATCCCGGACGCCTTCGCGATGTCGATCGCCGCGACCCTGGCGACCGTCCCGTCGTCGTGGTCTTCTCCCAACTCCTCCATGACATACCCCCTGGTGCGCTGATGCAGGCAGGGTCTGCCCGGGAAGCCAAAGGGGTAACGGAGAAGCTGATCGGCGTGCTCAAGGCGACAGTGTGCGGCCCCCTCGGACGGCTCCCTCACCAGACTCCTATGCGGGCTCACAGCCCAAACATCAAGCGGCGTCGGCGGACAGCCCCTGTACCGATTTTCACGCCCGCGGGGCGTCACCGCAGGTGAACGGTCGACTCCTATAGAACGTCAAGCGGCTTGGGTGAGCTGGTCGGTGGTGAGGCGGGGTCGTGGGAGGTGCTGGTAGACCTCGCGGGCGACGAACCGTTTCAGGCAGCGGATGATGTCCTTCCTGGTCATGCCTTCAGCGGTGCGTCGGGTGACGTAGTCCCGGGTTCGCTGGTCGTAGCGCATGCGGACCAGCACGATGGTGTGCAGGGCCCGGTTGGCTTGACGATCGCCGCCGCGGTTGAGTCGGTGCCGGTGCGTGCGTCCCGAGGAGGCCGGGATCGGAGCGGCCGCGCACAGGTGCGCGAAGGATGCCTCCGAGTGCAGGCGCTCGGGGTTGTCGCCTGCTGTGACCAGGAGTTGGCCGGCGGTTTCCGGGCCGATGCCGGGCAGGGCGACCAGCTCCGGCGCGGCCTGGGTGACCAGCGGGCCGAGGTCTGCGTCGGCCTCCGCGATCTCTTCGCAGAGCCGTTGGTAGCGGCGGGCCAGCCGTCGCAGCGTGGTCCTGGCCGCGTGGTCGGGGTCGGCGAGGTCGCCGACGGGGCGGAAACGGGCCAGTGTGTCGACGAGTTCGCCGGTGGGCAGGCCCCGCAGCTTTTCCCGGACTGCCGCAGGGGCGGTGACGATGAGGTTGCGCATCTGGTTGATGGTCTGGGTGCGGGCCTTGACGGCCGAGCTGCGGGCCACCCGCAGGGTGCGGACGGCCTCCACGATCCCGTTGCGGGTCTTCGGCGTGCCCGAGGCCCGGCCGGAGAGCACGGCGGTGGCGGCGGCGTATGCGTCCACGGGGTCGGACTTGCCGTTGTCGAGACGGGCTTTGCGGTCGGGGCGGTCGACCTCGACGACGGTGACGCCGTTCGCCGTCAGGAAGCGGGCGATGCCGGCGCCGTAGGCACCAGTGCCTTCCAGGCCCACTGCGAGGAGTTCGCCGTGCGAGCGTAGCCAGTCCAGCAGCCGCCGGTAGCCGTCCGGAGTGGTGGCGAACGCCTCTGTGGCCAGGTGCCGGCCCACCGTGT
>NZ_JBITGJ010000127.1:0-16462 GCF_044456925.1 Streptomyces sp. NPDC050743 | reverse complement strand
GGTCGTAGGGCGGGTAAAACCGTCAAGCCTGCCGCAGCGATGTAGGCAGGAATCTCCTTCCCGAGGCTTGCCGAGGGGAGGGGAGAGCTTCAACTGACGTACAACTCCACGAACGGCAAGAACTGCGTCGCGACCATCCGCAGCAACCCGGGTACCGCCGTGGCCATGTCCGCATGGATCTATGTCTCCGACACCGACCAGGGTGACGAGGACTACGGGCAGTACACGTCGTACGCGGGGCCGACCTATGTCTACGGCAAGGCCCACTGCGTCGACTGGGGCGGCAACATCAGTAACGTGTACGTACAGGTGACCGGCTCCAACTGCGGTGCCCTGAAGGAAAGCCGGGTCACCTTCACCCGCTGACCGGCTTTCGTGACCGGCGCATGGCCCACGCCCCGCACATCGCGTGGGTAGCGACCTGGTCCGACGCGTCCTGCCGGAACGGACATGGCTCCGGCAGGACGCGTCGGACACGTAGGCGGGCCGGGGGCTGACGAACTTGCCCTCGCCAGGCTCGGCACATGGCCGGCGTCGGTCCGAGCCGGCGGTGCTGTGGATACGGCTACTGGGAATGGGACAGCACCGTGCGCAGGTGCCTGCGGGAGCTGACTCCGAGTTTGGTGAAGACGTTGCCGAGGTGCCACTCCACCGTGCGCGGGCTGATGAAGAGCTGAGCCGCGATCTCGGCGTTGGTGTTGCCGTCTCTGGCCAGCCTGGCGATCTGCGTCTCCTGGCTGGTGAGTTCGTCGAGGGCGCCGACCGTCCGCTTCCGTACGGTCTCCCCGGTGGCCAGAAGCTCCCTGCGAGCCCGTTCGGCGAAGCCGTCGGCTCCCATGCGGCTGAACACCTCGTAGGCGGGAGCCAGCTGTCTACGGCTTTCCTGGCGGCGGTTGCGGCGGCGCAGCCACTCGCCGTACAGCAGACGGGCGCGGGCCAGGGGGACGGTGATCCGGCAGTGCGCGAGGTGTTCGACCGCCTCCTGGTAGAGCACGTCGGCGTCCTGGTCGTCGCTCAGCAGGGCACGTGAGCAGGCTTGGATCCCCAGGGCCCATGCGGTTCCGCTGGCGCGGGTGTGTTCGGTGAGCATGTCCAGCGGCGCCGCGGCGGTCTCCGGCTGGTTGCTGCGTGCGGCCGCCTCGATCAGCTCGGCCAGGGCCCAGCCGAAGAAGCCCAGGTCCTCGTACCGGCATGCGCGCAGCGCGGCCGGCAGCGCGGCATCGTAGCGGCCGAGGCCGTTGTACAGCAGCGCGGTGGCGTACTCGGCGAGGGCGAGGGAGCGTCCCTCTCCCCGGGCGGTCACTTCTTCGACGGTGGTGCCGATGAGGTCCAGCGCCTGGGATTCCCGGCCCCGCCAGGCGGCGAGTACAAGCGACGCGTACATCATGGGTACGCCGCCCGCCGCTTCCGAGATCGCCGTGGCCTCGTCGATCAGAGCCGCCGCGCTGTCGAGTTCGCCGGCATGTACCTGGAAGCACGCCTGGTAGCTCAGTGCCATCGGCAGGACGGCGAGTGCCCCCGCTTCGCGGGCGAGGGTGACCGCGCGGGTCGCCAGTTCGTACCAGGCGTCGTCGTCCCACAGTTCTGTTGCGAGTGGCTCCGGTGTCATACGGCACGCCAGCCACAGCCAGCGCATGTCCGCGTCCGCCGTGGCGGGCTTGTGATCCTGTTGGACGACATGCTGTGCGTGCCGCAGCGCGTGGACGCCGGCAGTGCAACCGTCGATGATCCGGCTGACGATGCTGTCCAGGAGGACGTCGACGGTCCGCGGCGGTGTCGGCGGCGGCGGTCCGGCGCGGGCCGCCTCGGCCACCTCCCGCTGTCCTGGGCCTTCGCTCAGACGGCCGGCGAAGATGGCCGCGCCGGCCGCTTCCAGCAGGGTGTCACGGGCGAGGGCGGCGTCGAGAGGCGCGAGCCGGTGTGCGGCGTCGAGCAGGAGCCGGGGTGCTTGGCTGCCGCGTACCTGCGAGAACACCAGCCGGGCTCGCAGCCGCTCGAGTTGGGCGCGCTGCAGGTCGTCGAGGGGGCCGGCCTCCGCGGCCGCGAGCAGGTTGCGGGCCTGGTCGGCTCCGCCGGCGTCGATGTGGGCCTGAGCGGCGGCTAGTGCGCGGGTGACACGGTGTGCGGGATCGGGGGTCAGTTCCGCTGCGGCTTGCAGGAAGGCGGCCTGCGCGGCGGCTCCTCCTCTTACTCGGGCTCGGCCGGCCGAGCGCTCCAGGTCGAGGGCGATGCTCTCGTCGGGACCGCTGGCGGCGTGAGCGCGATGCCATGCCCTGCGGTCGGGATCGAGGTCGGGATCGGTGGCTTCGGCGAGTGCTCGGTGCGCCGCCCGGTGGTCCGGCGCGGACGTCCCGTGGTAGATGGCCGAGCGCACCAGGGGGTGGTGGAACCGCACTCTGGTGCCGAACTCGACGAGTCCCGCGGTCTCGCCGGGGGCCGCGGCGTCGGGCGGTATCTCCAGCAGTTCGGCCGCGCGCCGCAGCAGACTCGCGTTTCCGGTCGGCTCGGCCGCAGCGGTCAAAAGGAGCCGCCGACTGTCCTGGGGGAGTGACCGGAACCGCTGGTAAAAGGCGTTCTCCAGGCGGCTCGCCAGGGGGCGGCTGCTGGAGAGCCAGAAACCGCCCGCCAGCTCCGCAGGCGTACGTGGCAGATGCAGCAGGGCCATCGGGTTGCCGTGGGCCTCGGCCACGATCCGGTCCCGTACCAGCGGGTCGAGCGGCGCACGGACGGCCGAGGCGAGCAGGGCCCGGGCGTCGGGCTCGCTGAGCCCTCCGACGATCAGCTCCGGCAGTCCGCCCAGCTCGTGATCGCCTGGGGAATCCCGCAGGGCGAAGATCAGAGCCACCGGTTCGGCCATCAACCGCCTGGCGGCAAAGGCCAGCACCTGCCGCGACCCTTGGTCGAGCCACTGCGCGTCGTCGACGAGACAGACCAGAGGCCGTTCCTCGGCGGCGCCGGCCAGCAGACCGAGCACGGCCAGTCCTACCAGGAACCGGTTCGGCGCCTGGCCTTCCTGCAGTGCGAACGCGACGGAGAGGGCATCGCGCTGCGGTGCGGGCAGGTGCCGGAGCCGGCCGAGCAAGGGCGCGCAGAGCTGGTGAAGGCTCGCGAAGGGGAGTTCCATCTCCGATTCGATACCTGCGACGCGGACGGTACGGAATCCGACGGCTCTGCGCTCCGTGTAGTCCAGCAACGCGGTCTTGCCGATACCCGCCTCACCGCGGAGGACCAGGACGGCGCTGCTGTCTGATCGCGCTTGGGCCAGCGCCCTCTCCAGCGCGGCCAGCTCACGTTCCCGACCGCGCAGCCCTACCTGCGGATCTCTGACAGACACGCTCATGGGTCAACTTCCGGGGCTGCATTCAGGTCTTATTTCGATTTCCCATTTTAACGCGTTCGGTAATTGATTATTCGATATCGCGATAAATGTTTTTGGTAAAGCTTTGTTCGCTCTATTTCAGTCGACGGGTGATGTCTCTCCGCTTGCCGGCGCAGCGGCGCCCGGCCCGGACCCCGTGCCCCCGGGGCTCCACCCGGGGGCACGATCCCCGGGGTTTTCCCCGGGGCGAGGCGAACCCGCCCTGCCCGACTGTGGAGGAGCCGGTGACACGGGGTCGCCGGCAGCAGTCAAGGAGATCCACATGTCTGTCACGCCCCGAGAGCCGGCGATCCGGCCGTTCAGCTTCGAGTTCCCTGAGGCGGAGCTGGAGGAGCTGCGCCGACGTATCGCGGCGGCGCGGTGGCCCGAGCAGGAGACCGTCGCCGACCAGTCGCAGGGCACGCAGCTGGCCACGGTCCAGGAGCTCGCGCGGTACTGGGCGTCGGAGTACGACTGGCGCAAGGTCGAGGCGAAGCTGAAGGCCCTGCCGCATTTCATCACGGAGATCGACGGGCTGGACATCCACTTCATCCACGTCCGCTCCCAGCACGAGGATGCTCTGCCGCTGATCGTCACCCACGGATGGCCGGGCTCGGTCGTCGAGCAGTTGAAGATCATCGACCCTCTGGTCGACCCCACCGCCCACGGCGGCAGCGCGTCGGACGCCTTCCACGTGGTCATCCCGTCGATGCCCGGCTACGGCTTCTCGGGCAAGCCCACCACGACCGGCTGGGGTCCCGAGCGCATCGCACGGGCCTGGGGCGAGCTGATGAAGCGCCTGGGCTACACCAAGTACGCCGCGCAGGGTGGTGACTGGGGTGCGATCGTCACCGACTTCATGGGCGTGCAGGAGCCCGAGGGCCTGGTCGGCATCCACACCAACATGGCCGGCGTGGTTCCGTCCGGCATCGACGCCGCGCTGATCGCGGGCAACCCGCTGCCCGCGGGCCTGACGCTCTCCGACGAGGAGAAGGCGGCGGTCGAGCAGCTGGACTTCGTCTACCGGCACGTCTACTTCGCCTACCTGATGGGGTCGCGTCCGCAGTCGCTGACCGCCCTCGCGGACTCCCCCGTGGGCCTGGCCGCCTTCATGCTCGACCACGACGCGGCCAGCCTGGACATGATCGCCCGCGCCTTCGCAGGCCAGGCAGAAGGCCTCACCAGGGACGACGTCCTCGACAACCTCACGCTCTTCTGGCTGACCAACACGGCGATCTCCGCGGCTCGTCTCTACGCGGAGAACACGAACTCGTTCTTCGGAGTCAAGGGCGTGAACCTGCCGGTCGCCGTCAGTGTCTTCCCCGATGAGATGTACCAGGCCCCGAAGAGCTGGGCGGAGCAGGCCTACCCCAACCTCGTCCACTACAACCGGGTTGCCAGGGGCGGCCACTTCGCCGCCTGGGAACAGCCGGAGCTCCTCGTCGAGGAGGTCCGCGCGGGCCTGCGGTCACTGCGCTGACCGGCACGTCCGATCCCGTGACCGGCGCGCCTGATCCTCTGGACGGGCCCTGACGCGACAACGGCGGCCGAGTGACTCGACGGCGAGCACTCGGCCGCCCCCGGGGCGGGGCCACGTCGGGCACCGGGTCCCCTTTGCACACATCCCCATGCAGTCTTGGAGAACCCTCCATGTCTCCCTCGACACCCCCGGCGGTCGTCCCGGACACCGAACTCGAACGGTTCGAGCGCGAGGCCCTGCCCTTCCTCGGCCGGTTGTACGCAACCGCGACACACATGACCGGCGACCGCCCAGCCGCCGAGCGCCTGGTCGAACAGACCTGTCTCCGGGCCCTCCACGCGTTCGGGGCGTTCACCGACACGTCGCGGCTCAAGGTGTGGCTGTTCCGGATCCTGGCCGACACCGCGCTCAGGCCCTGCGGTGACCGGCAGAGCTCCCACGCCCGGGTTCTCGCGTACGACGAGCCCACCACCGGCCGCCGAGAGAAGCCCCCCGTCGTCCCTGCTCGCCACACGCCCCAGGCGCAGGCCCTGAACCACCTGTCCTGTCATGACGTGAAGGCCGCACTCGGGCAACTTCCGCGGGAGTCCGCCCTGGTCGTGCACCTGGCCGACGTCGAGGAGTTCTCCCGCACGGAGATCGCGGAGATCCTGGGTGTCTCCCCGGGCACCGCGGCGGCCCGGTTGCACCACGCACGGCGACGTCTGCTCGGGCTGCTCACCGACGCCGCACACCGGCACGGTGTCCTGGACTGAGCGGCGGCCTCCGACTCCGACGGCGCGCTGCCGCATCCGCCCTGACACTCACGAAAACCTCTGGAAGTCACGCACATGTGCACCATCACCATCGCCCACCAGGTGCCCGCGCCGAGTTCTGCGCCGTCCATCGTCCCGGCTCCCCGACCGGAGCCCGCCGATATCGGGGTGACCCGTCACGGCAGTCACGCACTGGTCGTCGTGTGCGGCGAACTGGACGCGGCCAGCGCACCCCGGCTCCCAGCGGTCCTTCGAGACCGCGCCGACCGCGGCGAGCACCGCACCATGGACCTGGGGTGTGTGCGCCGCAGCGACGGTGCGGGGCTGCGGCCCTTGGCCGAGGCAGACGCCTGCGCACGCCGCGAGGGCCGACGGTTCACCACAGTCTCGGCCGTCCGGCCCGTACGCCGGACGATGGGCCTGACAGACCTGGGCCACCTGGTGGAATCGGCGGTCTCGACGTGACCGGGCTGCTGAACCACCTGGCCCTCCTCGAGGCGGTCCGCACGCGGGTCGGGCACCGCCAGAACGTGGCGGCGGTCTGCCGGGAACTGGTGGAGGCGGTGGTGCCCGCCTTCGCGGACACCACCGACGTCGAGGTCCTCGACGCCGTCGTACGCGGAGAGGAACCTCCCACCGTTCCCGTCCCACGGGACGTTCCCCTGCGCCGAGCAGCTTTCCGCGGCCGCATCTGCGCCCAACCGGTCGGGGACGTGCACCCCCTGCCGGCGGGCACGCCCTTTTCGGATGTCCTGTCCGACCTTCGGCCGCGCCTGGTTCCGCTCGAGGAAGACATCCCCTCGCTGGCCGCCGACCCGGCCCGGGCCGACGCCGTCAGGCGATCCGGTGCCCACTCCCTGATCGTGGCGCCGCTCGTACTGCGCGATCAGGCTCTGGGCGTCGTCAGCTTCTACCGCGGCCCACGCCATGACCCCTTCGGACGGGACGACCTCGCGGTGGCCTCCGCCATCTGCGCGCACGCTGCACTCTGCATCAACAACGCCCGCCAGTACATGCGCGAGTGGATCATCGCCTCAACCGTCCAGCGCAGGCTTCTGCCCCAGCGTCCGGACCAGCAGCCGACCGTGGAGCTCGCCCCGCTGCACCTCCCCGACCCGGAAGGCGGCGGCGCGTGGTACGACGCGATCGCGCTGCCCGGCGCGCGGACCGCGCTGGTCGTCGGCGACGTGGCAGGGCGTGGCATCGCCGCGGCCACCACGATGGGACTGCTGCGCACGGCCCTCCACACACTCGCCGCCCTGGACCTGCCGCCCGACGAACTCATGGCCCGCCTGAACGACACCGCGACCCGTCTCGCCGCCGAGCGTGCCGCACTTCCCGCCGAGGACCCCATGCACGTCGAGCCGTTCACCGCCGGCTGCGCGGTCGCGATCTACGATCCCGTCGACCTCACCTGCACCGTCGCCCGCGCCGGCATGCCCGAGCCAGTCGCCGTCTTCCCCGACGGCACCTCAGCCCCCCTCGCCGTACCCCCAGGTCCCCCGCTCGGCGAGTCAGGCACCGCGCCCTTCCCCGCGACCGTCGTCAGCCTCCCGGCAGGAACCACCCTGGCCGTGGGCACCAACGCGCTCGCCGACGAAGTGCTGACGGCATCCGCCCCCGTGCGCCCGCTCCTGGACGGCGCCGGCGCAACGCCCCTGCCGAGCGTGCGCGACGGCATCGCGGGCGCGCTCACCCAAGGCCGCCGGACCGGCGAGCAGTTGATCCTGCTCGCCCGCACGAAGGCTCTGCCCGCCGGCCAGGTACTGACCCGCACCCTGCCGGCAGGCCCTGAGGCCGCGCCGATGGCCCGTCAAGCAGCCCGCCACCGGCTGAAGGTCTGGGGAGTGGACGCCGAAACCGCGTACACCACCGAACTCATCGTCAGCGAACTCGTCGGCAACGCGGTCCGCTACGGCTCCCCGCCCGTGCGTCTGCGCCTGATCCACGACCGGACGCTGACCTGCGAAGTCGGCGACGCCACCGCCAGCGCCCCGCGGGTGAATCATGCGCGCACCATGGACGAAACCGGCCGGGGGCTGTTCATCATCGCGAGCCTCGCCGACCAGTGGGGCACCCGCTACCGGCCGCAGGGAAAGACCGTCTGGGCCCAGCAAGCGCCCTGCACACCGACCAGATCCCCGCACACCCCTGACCCCGCCGGCATGGACGAGTGACGCCGGACAGGTGTTGGTCGGCTACAGGTCGAGGACCACTTCGGTGGTGGGTTGGCTGCAGCAGACGAGGATGGTGCCGGGTTCCGGGGGTTCGAGGGGTGGGGTGGTGTAGGTGATGTCGCCTGCCACGAGGTGGGTGGTGCAGGTGTGGCAGACGCCGGTGCGGCACGACCAGCGGGTGGGGATGTCGCAGGCCTCGGCGAGTTCGAGGAGGGAGGCGTGGGCGGGTTGCCACGGGGTGGTGATGCCGCTGCGGGCGAAGGTGATGGGGGGGCCGGTGCCCGTGGGACCGGGTGGTTGGTGCGGGCGGACGGCGGTCGTGGGCGTGATGCCGGGGTTGATGGCCGGGAGCGCGCTGAACTGTTCCGTGCGGATCCGTTCGGGGCGCAGTCCGTGACCGCGCAGGAGGCCGCCGAGGTCGTCCATGAAGGCGGGCGGTCCGCAGATGTAGGCGTCGGCGTCGGCGGGGATGCCCAGGGCCGCGAGGGATAGGGCGGTGGGGCGGCCCTGGGTGATGTGGGGGTCGCCGGGCCGGGGGGCTTGGGCGGTGTAGTAGATGTGCTCGTGGGCGTCGGGGAGGTGCGCCAGCAGGGTGTGGCTCTCGTCCGCGAAGGCGTGGTGGGCGCGGTCGTGGGCGGTGTGGATCCACCAGAGGGGGCGTGGGTCTTGGGTGGCGGCGAGTCGGTGGAGCATGGCGAGCACGGGAGTGACACCGATGCCCGCGGAGGCGAGGACGATCGGGCGGGTGGTGTCTTGCAGTACGAACGTTCCGCGGGGGCTGGCGATGTCCACGAGGTCCCCGGGATGGAGCGCGGCGTGGAGGTAGCCGCTCACCTTTCCGTGGGGCTCGTGCTTGACGCTGATGCGGTAGGTGTGTGCTGTCGGGGCGCAGGACAGGGAGTAGCTGCGCACCGCGGGGGCGGTGTCGCCGACGGGTAGGCGCAGGGAGAGGTACTGGCCGGGTAGGGCCTGGGGCAGGAGCGCGTCGTCGGTGCTCTCGAGGTAGATCGACGAGATGGTGGGGGTCTCGGGGACGATGCGGGCGACGCGCATCGGCTTGAACCCGGGCCATCCGGGTGTTTCTCCGGGCTGTTGGGTGGTGGCGCGTTCGCCGGGCCATCCGGGTTCCTGTCGGGGCTGTTGGGCGGCGGCGAGTTCGCGGAAGGACTGCTGCCATCCGGGGCTGAGGGCGGGGATGTTGAGTGCTTTGCGCAGCTGGGAGTGGTCGCGGTCGGGGAGGTAGAGCAGTGCGTCGGTGTCGGCGACGCTGAGTTCTTCCGGGCCCTTGCGGATGAGGGTGATCTCGTCGCCGGCCTGGACACGGCCCTCGGTGATCACGCGGAGGTAGAAGCCGGGGCGGTGGTGGGCGACCAGGAGGGAGGCCATGGCGGGTTCGCCCAGGCGCATGCCGACCCGGTAGCAGGTGACGCGGGGCTGGGTGACCTCGAATTCGGCTTCGCCGATGCGGTACCGGTCGCCGATGCAGACTTCGTCGTCGGGCAGGCCGTCGACGGTGAAGTTCTCCCCGAACATTCCGAAGCTCAGGTCGTCGCGGCCGAGCTGCTTCTGCCAGTACTGGTAGGACTGCAGCTGGTAGACGAGGACGGCACGGATGTCACCGCCGTGCCCGGCCAGGTCTCCCTGACCGTCTCCGTCGACGTTCAGCCGCCGGACCATACGCGGGCCCTGGACGGGGGCCTTCCAGGCACCGGTGCGGACGGTCCTTCCCTGCCAGGAGACGTCCTGGGGCATTCCTACGTTGACCGACAGCAGCGTCGCCATTGCGGACCTCCTGCGGGGTGACCGGCCGGGCAGTCCCTCATGGCGCCGTGATCGGTGCGCTGGGGCCGATCCAAGTTCTGTGCCCGTGCCGCCGCTATTCCGTGATCACGAATCCATCGTCATCCTCTCCGCGAGCGATGTCGACCGCACTGTGGCCGCTACACCGAGCGTGCGCGTTTCAGCCTGCCCAGGCTGCGCCGTCGCGGGCGCGCTGGTAGTGCCGCCTTGCCTTCATCCTGTTGCCACAGACGGCCATCGAACACCAGCGGGCCTTGTTGGTCTTGCTGCGGTCGATGAGGAACAGCCGGCACTCCGGGTTGGCGCAGGGCCGCAGCCGTCCGGGCATCGTCTCCTGCAGCGCGCTCCAGGCGAGGACGGCCTCCACCGCCGTGCGGTGCTCTGCCGAGGCGTCCAGTTCCCACGACACCCCTGCGGAGGAGAGATGCGGGTGTGAGGTGACGTCCTTCAAGATCGGGGCCAGCGACGTGGCAGGCCGACTGCCGCGCACCACCCCTCCTGCAGGGCATCGCGCGCTTGCACGAGGTGTCGGTGCTCCTCTGCGCTGCCGATGCCCCCGTGGGCCTGCTGCCAGGACCTGGCCGCTTCCGGATCCGCCAGTAGGTCTTGGACGACACCGTTGACCACCGGCGTGGTGTTGAGGAGCTCCAGCAGTGCGACCTGGTGTTCTCGACCGGTCACCATCGCCGCCTCCTAACCAGATCGATTCGCTCGACGGACACAAACGGGGCCGATTTAACCATCTAAACAACTCTGGCTGGTTAGTTTAATCCCTGGTGGGCGGTGCGCTGACTGGCGGCCGATTGCGGACGGAGGCTTGCGGTGTGCCCCCGCTCCGCCGTCGAGCCGTAGCGGTGCCCTTGTCGCGACCCTAACCATTAAAATCTTCTTGACAGGTTAGATCGGGCATGCTCGACTGTATGTGTAACCGCTGAAGCTCGCTAGAGAGGTTAGGGATATGACCCCCGCAGTCCACCACCGCACCGCCACCGTCAACGGTCTCGAGGTCTTCTACCGGGAGGCCGGCGACCCCCAAGCACCCGTAGTCGTGCTTCTCCACGGCTTCCCGACCAGCTCGCACATGTTCCGCCACCTGATCCCGGCGCTGGCCGACCGCTACCACGTGATCGCCCCCGACCACATCGGGTTCGGCCAGTCCGCGATGCCTGCCGTGCAGGACTTCCCCTACACCTTCGACGCCCTCACCGAGGTCACCTCCGGCCTGCTCCAGCACCTGGGCATCGACCGGTTCGCGATGTACGTGCAGGACTACGGCGCCCCCATCGGCTGGCGGCTCACCCTCCAGGCCCCGGACCGCATCACGGCGATCATCACCCAGAACGGCAACGCCTACGAGGAGGGCTTCGTCAAGCCCTTCTGGGACGGCGTCCTCGCCTACGCCAAGGCCCCGGGACCGGACACCGAGGCCCCCATGCGCGGCGCCCTGACCCTGGAGGTCACCCGCTGGCAGTACGTGAACGGAGTCGCCGACCCCAGCCTGGTCAGCCCGGACAACTGGGTGCACGACCAGGCGCTGCTGGACCGCCCCGGCAACGACGAGATCCAGCTCAAGCTGTTCCGCGACTACCCCACCAACGTGGACCTTTACCCGCAGGTCCATCAGTACTTCCGTGACTCCCAGGTCCCGCTGCTGGCGGTCTGGGGAGCGAACGACGAGATCTTCGGCCCCGCAGGCGCGGAGGCGTTCCGCCAGGACCTGCCCGATGCCGAGATCCACCTGCTCGAGTCCGGCCACTTCGCCCTGGAGAGCCACCTCGAGACCATCGCCGAGCACATCCGCGACTTCCTCGGCCGCGTCCTCGCCTGACGCGCAGGGCGTCGGGGCGGCTGCGGCGACCGGGGAACCAACAGCCCTATCCCGCCGCAGCCGGCAAAGGACCCGCCGTGCGACGGCATCCGGGTCTGCGCACCGTCCCCGGCCGACGACAACAACCACCCCACCCGGGATACGGCCACCGTCCACCCCCACCCCCCACCCCCCACCTCCATCGGAGTCCGTCATGGGACTGTCCTGGCAGCAAGGCCCCCTCTCCGCCGGCGCGATCGGGCACTTCCTCACCCCAGAACCCCTCCCGGAACGCCTGTTGTTCGCCGAACCGCTGCGCCGCCGCATGCGAGTGAAGTTCAACGACACGTGGATCGCCGACAGTGAGAACGTGATCCTGCTCCACGAACCGGGCCGCTACCCCGTCGCCTACTTCCCCCGCGAAGACGTCGACACGCAGGCCCTGATCCCGGGTGGCAAGGTCACCCACCACAAGGACCTCGGCGACACCGCCTGGTACGCGGTGCACGCCGGCGACCGCACCACCGAACGCGCCGCCTGGGAGTTCACCGCGCCGCCCGGTCACGCCGCCGAGCTCCAGGGCCGCATCGCCTTCGCCTGGCGGGCGATGGACGCCGTCTACGAGGAGGACGAACGCATCCTGGGACACGCCGCGGACCCGTACCACCGCATCGACATCCGCAACACCTCCCGCACCCTGGAAGTCCGCCTCGGCGACACGGTGATCGCCCGCTCCCAACACCCCGTCGTGCTCTACGAGTCCGGATTCGCCCCACGCTGGTACGTCCCGCGCGCCGACATCGACGAGACCCGACTGCGCCCCGTCGAAGGCCAGACCTTCTGCCCCTACAAGGGCCTGTGCGACTACTACGACATCGGCGACGCGCGCCGCGCCGCCTGGTCGTACCGCAACGCCTACCGGGAGGTCGACCGGATCAGCGACCTGGTGTCCTTCGAAGCGGACAAGGTCGAGGTCTATCTCGACGGCGAGCGCCTGCATCTCGAGCCCGGGCAGAACGTCGTCCCCCACGGCGTCGATCGCGGCCTGGACGTGGACGAAGTCAAGGCCCACTGAGTCCTGCGAGCGCCGGTACCCGTCGTGGTCATAACCACGTTCGGTGCACAGCATGTCGGGCCGGTCCTCGCGCCGGCCGACTCCCTGCATGAGGAGTTGATGGGGCAACCCAGAACGGCGTGGGCCTCTGACTGACGGAGTGGATGAATCCGCCCCGTACGGCATGGGCGCTGTGTGAAGATCACGCCATGACCCAGATGCCCAAGGGCGGCAATCTGCCCGTACCCGCAGAAGCCCTCCAGGTGGTCGTCACCTGGGGGCACGGCCCCGGTGTGCCGGACGTAGACGTCTCCGCGCTGCTGCTGGACGGGGCGAGCCGCGTCCGCTCCGACGCGGACTTCGTGTTCTACAACCAGCCTGAGCACTCCTCCGGCACAGTGCGCCACCTGGGCAAGAAACAAGAGACGGGCGGAGGGGCCGCCGCCGACCGGCTGTGGCTCGACCTGGCGGCCCTGGAGGCGGACGTCGACCGGGTCGTGGTCGCTGCCTCCGCCGACGGAGGCACATTCGGCCAGATCCCCGAGCTGGGCGTCCGGGTGGAACTGCCGAGCGGACAGCCGGTCGCCTCCTTCGCGATCGGCGACGCGACGACGGAGACGGCGTTCGTCTTCGGCGAGTTCTACCGCAGGAACGGCGGCTGGAAGTTCCGCGCGGTGGGTCAGGGCTACGACTCGGGACTCGCCGGACTCGCCACGGACTTCGGGATCACCGTGGAGGACGACCCGGCACAGCCAATAGGGCAGGCGCCGGCGGCGTACGCCTCACACGCGTCCCCGACCGATGCCGTGCCCGTACCCCTACCCGTCGCCGACGCGGTGCCTGCCGTCGAGACCGATCCGGCCGCGCAGCTGGCGGCCGAACTGGCCGTGGCCTTCCCACCGTTCGTCCAGCAAGGCCGGGGCAAGCAGCGCGTCACCTGCCCGCCGAACCTCCCACCGGGCGGCCGCGTGCTCGTCGAGATCGAGTGCCGCGACAGCATTTCGGTGCATGTGGACACCTGCGACGCCTACGGGCGCAGCGACCAGGACCTGCTGTCCTCCTACGAGGACCAGGTCCACGGTCGCACCGTCGCCCCGGTCCCCGAGGACCGCCCGCTGTCTCTGCTCGTCCGTGCGGACACACCCTGGACCCTGAGGGTGCTGCCGCTCGGTCACGCCCGGCGGCTGACGCACGCCCTCGACGGCAGGGGGCCCGACCTGCTGGTGTATGAGGGGCCGGCGGGTGTGCTGTCCTTCGCGCACGGCGGCACGAGCAACTTCGCCGTCTGGCACCACGTCCGGTCGACCGATCCCGACTGGCCGCAGGACGACGAGGAACTGCTCGTCAACGAGGTCGGGCACGTCGACGTGCTGGCTCCCGTCCAGGTCCCGGGACTGCTGCGCATCGAGGCCGATGGCCCGTGGCGGGTCGGAGTCGGTGGGTGAGGAGGCTTGGGGGCCTCTGAGGTTCTGGCCATGACGACGTCGCAGCGGTCGTCGCGTTCGCCGTCGACCGACCGGTGAGCCCGGTGCCGAGCCCCCGCGCCTCTCAGCGGCCGGGGGCTCGTTCGCATGCAGCAGCGACTCGGGGAAGGGCGACGCCATCGGTGGGTCGGGGCAGCGTTGGCGATGGCGGCCCATCGACTCGCGGGCGATGTGTCGTGCCAGGTTGACCGCTGCTACGTTCGGCGGCATGACTCTGCCCGGTCGACTGTTGTTCGAAGATTGGCGCCTGGGACGTGCGCATGAAGGGCGCCTGGTGGCTCGGGCGGACGTGCCGACGCTGTACGAGCTTGCCGACGAGACTGGCTCGGTGACGTTCACCTGGAACGATGGCGGTGATCCGGTGCTGATCGTCGGGGTGGGGCCTGACTGGTCGGTCGCCTCGCTGATGCTTGACGGCTACTGGTACGGATACGTCATCGACGAGGTCGAGGGCCACGTGCCGATCGATTTGTGCGGGCAGACGTCGGAGTGGCCGAAGGCGGATCTGCTGCCGCGGTCAGCGGCGTTGGCGGTGTTGATGAGGGTCCCCGACCTGGAGAGGATCAGGCGGGGTTTCCGATGGCTGTCGCAGTGGCGTCACTTCGCGGAGGACACCGCACCCCACATCTCACTGCGCTGAACCGCCGCACAGTCCGGACCCTGCTACGGCGCCGTCCATATGCCAGGGCCGGCATGGGACCTGGCGCAGGCCCGGTGGACCGCCGCGATCACGTGTCAGGTCGGTAGCCCCTGCGTCTGCTCGGGCAGCAGCTCCAGCCCGAAATAGGAGACGACAGGATGGACATCCACGGTCCGCCCGTCGCGGTCACGAAGGACGAAGCAGGAGAACAGGCGGCACTCGGCCACCGCGAAACCCAGCTCTCGCAAGACCGCGACGAGGCCGTTGGCTTCACGGCTGGGGCGGGGGTGCAGCTTGAGGGAACTGGTCGCGACGGAGTTGCTCGTGTCCTTCGACCCGCGTTGGGAAGGCCGACGGTCAGCGGATGGCGAGGAGAACGTTCGTCGGCCTAGCGCGCCACGCGGTAGCGGAGGTAGACGACCTTCGAGCTGAAGGTGCGGGTCTCGACGAGTTCGAGGTCCACCCGGCGCTCACGCTGGGGGAAGAACGAAATGCCACCGCCAAGCAGCACCGGGTGGACCCTGGCCCGGTACTCGTCGATCAGACCCAACGCGGCCGCCTCTGCGGCGAGAGTCGCGCCGCCGATCGCGATATCGCCCTCACCCGGCTCGGCCCGCAACCGCTCGATCTCCTCCGCCAGGCCGCCGGAGGCCAGGCGGGCATTGCCCTGCACCGCCGACAGCGTGGTGGAGAACACCACCTTGGGGAGCCGCTTCCAGATCGCGGCAAACTCGAGCGTCGAGAAGTCGAGCGACGGATTCTGGTCGGCGGTCTCCCAGTACAGCATCGTCTCGTACAGCCGTCGTCCCAACAGGTGGACGCCGACCTCTCGCACCTCGTCGGTGGCGAAGCGGAAGACCTCCTCATCGGGCACCGTCCAGTCGAAGCCGCCGTCCGGCCCAACGATGTAGCCGTCAAGTGAGACGCTCATCGAATAGGTCACGCTACGCATCAGAAGTCCTCCTCGGTAACGGGTTCGACAGTACGACCGCCGGACGCCGTAGAACTCATCGCGGCTCGCAGAACCCCCTGGGCCATGAGCGGAGAAGCCTGACGAGGCTTCAGCTCGGAACTGAAGCCTCGTCAGGTCGATCCCCGTCCTGTGTCACCTCGGTTCGCCGCCGGACCGCTCCGCGCGGAGCATGGAGAAGATCACCTGATCGTGCCACCGGCCGCCGCGCCACTGAGCGGAGCGCAGCACGCCCTCCCTCACGAAGCCCGCCTTCTCCAACGCACGCTGCTCGGCGAGGTTGGCGCAGTCCGTCCAGGCTTGGAGCCGTTCGGCCCTGGTGTGGTCGAAGAGGTACTCGGCCAGCAGTCGCTGGGCCTCGGTGCCTATGCCGCGGCCGTGCGCGGCGGGCACCAGGCCGATCGCCAGGGTCCAGCAGGTGGAGGTCGAGGGCCGCCCCCAGATACTCGCGAACCACTCGACCCGGCCCACCGTCCGGTCCGCCTCCGCGACGGAGAGCACGCCGCCGTCGGGACCGAGCAGGCCGTTCTCCGCGAACTGCCGGCGCAGGCCGGCCGGTGAACCGAAGCCGAACCACTGGTACAGGCCCGTCCCTTCCGGTCCGTTGAACTCGCGCTCGAACAGGTCGAGATCGTCGGCGGTCACCGGGCGCAGAGTGATCTCATCGGACATGGAACGTCTCCTGATCCTCTCGACCACAGGGTCTCGACCTCGTGTGGCCGGCGTGGGCAACGGCGTCTGACTCTTGCACACATCAATCCGCGCGCAGGCAGGATGTTCGGCGGCACGCGCCGGGAATGATCCGCCGGACAGGCTCGGCACGTTGACTCCATCAGCGCGCACTAAGAGTCATCACGTAATGAGGTGATGCCCACCCGATGTCCGTGCGGGGCCAGCAGGCCGGGGTGGCGTGCTTGCTCCGTTCGGCCGGCTGTTC
>NZ_JBITGJ010000126.1:0-16515 GCF_044456925.1 Streptomyces sp. NPDC050743 | reverse complement strand
TGCTGGTCCGGGCAGGTTGGAACCCGGACGGTGCCGAGGGCGTAAGACCACCCGAGCCGCCGGCTCCGGTGGCGGCCTGAGCCGTAAATCCCCGCTCAGCCCTGGAGGGTGGAGAATCCACTCCCTTCAGGGAGGGGAGCCTTCAACATGGAAGCCTGGGGCGCACAGATGGAACTGCGGGCCATCCAGCGCCGAAACCGCAACGCTACGCAGAAGATGCGCGCGGCGGGGCGCCCGAAGGGGAAGCCCTCTTACGGATTCCAGTACGTGCGCACCGTGATGGGCGGCAAGATCGATCATGTCGCCCTGCATCCGCAAGCTTCGACTGTCATCCGTACCGTCGCCCGCCGCATCCTTGCTGATCCCGAGAACGTCACAACCAGTAGTGAGGCCGCCCGTCTGAACCGGGCCGGAGAGCACCCCGAAGCCGAACAAGAGTGCGCCGGTCAGGGTGCAGGGCCGACCGGCGCTGTGGTTGGTCCGGAACTGAGGCTCGGCCCGGTCGAGTGGGCCCGCCCGTGCGAAGTGGTCGTGAAGGCGACTCGGACGCGGGAGTCCCTGTCCGGCCACGAGTCGGTAGACCCTGCGCCCTCGCAGGTCTATATGGCCTCTGAACTGGGATTTTCCGCCACGTAGGTGCCACGCTGGGGCACCGTGAAGACCTCACCGGACTCCACCAGGACAGCGATAGCCCGCCGTACCGTGCTGCGCGCGAGCCCGTATTGCTGCACTAGCTGAGTCTCCGACGCGATCGCGCGTCCCGGTGCCCAATCTCCTCGCCGGATGCGCGCACGCAGAATCTCGGCGAGTTGCCGGTACGGCGTGAGCGGGGCGCCGTGATCAATCTCCGCATCCGGATCAATGGCCATAACTGGAAGCTAGGCGTACCCCTTCGTGGCGGCACTTTGAGATACGTCTAGAGACGTAGCGATACAAGGCGATACCATGCGAACGAGAAAAGCCCCGGCGGGTGCGGCGAACACCCCCGGGGCTGGCCGATCGCTGAAAAGGAGCGAACGACGATGCGAAGCCTACTGGCGCTGGTACTCGGCGTCCTGCGGGCCGCCCTCGGAAAGAGCCTGGCGGAAACCGCGCCGACGGCGCCGAAACGACCCGTTCCCATTACGCGCCGCCAGCGTGCGTCAGACGTCATCGAGGCGGATTTCCTGCTGATGGTGAGGCCGTACCCGGTGATGCACGAACAGGCCCCCGAAAGGCGGCGCCGACGGGAGAGGCGTCGCGCGGCAGTACCGGCAGTCGTCGGGCAGGACTACCTCCCGGCGGTGACCGAATGACCCGCCTTCGACGCCCCCCTTCAACGGGCCGGAAGGCAAGCCCGCGTACATCCCCGCCAACAACCCAGACGGTCCGCTCTCGCTGTTCGCAGACGCCATCGAGGCACAACAATTAGAGGTAGGCGCAGTAGTGCTGGGGCTGGTGCGCCCCATGCTGGACGCGACTTTGACCGCCGATGAGGCCACGTACATGCTGCGGCGTACGGCGGAATGCCTCCGTGACGCGCTAGACGTGGCGGAGTCCCGTGGCCAGCGGCTGGGCCTGCCGGACCAGCCGCTCTCGGGAACTGCGGCAGAGGTGTTGAGCCAGGCGCTGAAGCGCTCGTGCTCTGCCGCGCAGTCAGCGAATGGAAGCGGCGGAGGCGCGTAGCAACTCCACCCGTCCTCAAGGACACGAAGCTCTGTGGGCGCCTTGCGGGATTCGTAGGTGTCAACAGGGCTTCTCGCCGTTCCCTGGCCGCCTTCTCCCGAACACCTTCGTCTCCGATGGGCCCGCTGCCGACCATGCGAGCCCGACCACGGTGACAATGGGGGCACAAGGGCCGCGGTCGGCCCGACCACGGATCCGGCCTCGCATGGACGCCGACCTGCTGAACACAGCCGAAGAGACCCTGTCCTGTGTGAAAACCCCGGTAAATCCCCTGATCAGGACGTCTCGCTGCGAGACAGTGGTGGACCGGGCAAGATCGAGGTCCATGCGGTGGTCGTGGATCTATTTGATGACGCGCAGGTCTCTGGAGCTGACGTGCCTGCGGTTACTGGGCAACGCGGCCAAGGACGTCGAATTGCTGGTCTTGCGGCACCAGCTGGCGGTGCTCCAGCCCCAAGCCGGCCGACCCGACTGGAACCGGCCGACCGGCGGGTCCTTGTGGCCGCCCCGCGATCACCACGTGACCGTTGAGACGCCGGGTGTGTAGAGGCGTGGTGGGCCCTTTGGCTGGGCCCAGACCATGAGCCCGACCACGGCGGGTAGCAGCGCGGCTGCGCAGGCTCCGATTCGCCCGGGTGCGCAGACTGCGCAGCTGTCCGCCAGTACTGCGCATCTGCTGCGTGCTGGGTGTGCAGTTCGTTGCGCAAGGCTGCGGTCGGGGTGGTGGTTGGGCCCACGGTCGGGGTTGTGGTCGGGCCTGTGGTCGGAAAACTCTGCGCAGCCGTCGCACGGAGGCGGTGGGCGCTGCGCAGCGGCTGCGCAGGCCGGTCTATACGTTTTGGGCGTGGCTCCAGACCACTGTGCGGTCGGGATCCCGTATGGGGCGCCACACTGGCTCGGACGGGCCGTTGCTGCGCAGGTCGGCAAGGGATGCAGCCACCACGGGGACAGAGTGCAGGAAGCCGGCCACTGCGGGGTCGACGGCGGCCGCGTGCAGGGCTCGGATGCGGATGGTGATGCCGGCGGGGCCGGTGCCGTCAAGGACGAACAGGACGCGGGGGAAGAGCGGGTAGCGCCTTCGCCATTCCCCCTGCACCGGTTCCTGCCCGATGGTCGGCCGGTGGCGACCCGGAGCGGCAGGCACGTAGTGGTAGAGGCGGGCGTAGGCGGTGAGCTTTGCGGCCAGGCGTTCCGGGCCCATGGTGGCCCGATCGACCTCGACGAACGCCCGCAGCATCGACCCCTCGCCGTCCATGGGTCCGCGCCGGTAGTACATCAGCGCGTCGGGGATGACGGCCTCACCACCCCCGACGGGGTGGTAGACCTCGGGCAGCCAGTCCAGCGGCCGGCACAACTCACCGCGGCGGCGCGCGTCTTCGAGGAAGAGGAGCGCGGTCTCGGTCACCGTCAGAGTGTGTCCGACCCGCAGGCGCGCGGCAGTGGGATCGGACACCGTCTTCGGCGGCCGCCGCCCGCGCAACTCCGGCCACTCCGAGGCGATCTGCACGCCGTAGGAGGTGGGAAACCATACGCGCAGCCGTCCGGCCCGGGGCAGGGTGATGCGGTCGATGAGTCCCTCATCGCGCATTTTGGCCAGCCGCCGCCGAGTCTGCTCGATGCGCACCTCGGGGGCGATCACCCGGTGCATCTGTTCGGTGGTGGCCATCCGGTACTGCGTCAGCACCGCCAGCGCCAGCCGGTCGCCACCGCCCGCGTCCACGTCGGTCATCGTCGGCCCGCCTCTCTCGTACAGGGGCGGCGCCGTCCTGCCCGGCGCCGCCTATACCGGCTACAGCAGCAGGCGAGGCCGACCGAACCACCGACCACGAAGGCCCGACCACGGTCACGGGGCAACAACACCGCCCCCGACCGTGCCGGCATCCCCGCCGATATCCCCTCCGACAACTGACCGTGCCCTGCCGCACGCTGGACGGCGTAGCCGCAGGTCACCATGCCTTGTCGGCCGTGGCCGGGAGCCCGACATCCCCCTATGCGCCTCTCGCAGCCGACCCCGAAACAAAAAGAGAAAGGGTCGGGGCGGGCTGGGGGCCGGCGATCGGCGCGGCGGGGGATCGGGCGGCCTGGAGTTGTTGTTGCGCGTCGGCCGGGGCCTCCGCGCTCAGCGCCGAGCAAGCCGGCACAGAGGGAGGACTGACGGGCGGGGCGCAGCGGTACGAGGTCACGCGCCATCGTCACGATGCCACGCCGCGGTCATCTCATCCTGCTCGCGCTCATGCAGAGCGCAGAAGTCAGGCGCCAGCGACGTGCAGGCGAATCGCTCGGGCCCGGGACGCCGGCTGCCGCAGAGCGACGTCGGCGCTGAGCACTACAACGTGGTACTCCTACAACGTGGTACTCGTCGAAGATTCTTGCCTGGTATGTACGCCGTTTGCTCGAGACTGCGTTGACGACGGTGGAGACGGCCGGGTTGACCGACGAGCAATACCGGGCGATCCATACCGCGCTGACCCAGCCCCTGTCCGCGCTGACCGGTGACCCGGGTCGCGGGAAGGCCCACACCCTGCGCACCTTGGTGGAGTTGGCCGACGACGCGGGTGTGCGGTCAGCGCCCTGGCCGCGCCGACCGGGAAGGCCGCTAAACGCCTGGAGGAGACTTGTGGGCAGGCGGCGATGACGGTGCTGGCCAGCCGCTTCGCGGCGCTCGGCGACAACGCCCGCGCCTTCATGGGATCTCTCCAGCGGACCATCGACCTGCACGATGTCGAGGAGGAGGTCTTCCTCGCGGTCCATGGGGCGGGCACGCCGCCCATCAACGGTCTGGCCTCCCGGCCGACTGGCAGGGGCACGGTCTGACCACTGAAGTCGATTCGCTTCCGGCGTCGAAAGTGCTCACCCGCTGGCGGCTACGGCACCGAGATTCACCGACCCGGCATCTCCCATCAGGCGTCGACGACGAGGTTCTCCTGTGGCGTGGCGCAGCAGAGCAGGATCTTGTTCTGGGCGATCTCGCGCGGCCGGATGCCTCCGTTGTGCCGCATGTCGACGGACCCGGCCAGCAGTGTGGTCTTGCAGGTGCCGCACATTCCCTGGGCGCAGGAGGCGGGCAGGCTCAGGCCGGCCCGGGAGGCGGCTTGCAGGAGGGATGTGCCCGCATCGCAGGTGAGTGTGCCTCGGCTGCGGGTGAACTCGACGGTGAAGACGCGCCCTTCGGTGGCTTCCTCGGCGTCGGTCATGGATGCGGGGGACGGTGGCGCTTCGAAGGTGAAGCTTTCCTCGTGGTAGCGGTCCATGGCGGCCCCCGCCGTCGAGAGCATGCGGCGCACCGCGGCCATGTAGCCGGCGGGGCCGCAGGTGAAGATCTCCCGCTGCCGGAAGTCGGGGGCGATCTGCTGGAGCATCTCGACGGTCAGCCGACCGCGGTGGCCGGCCCAGGGCTCGGTCGGGCCGTCCTCCTCGCATACGTGCACCACCCGGATACTGGGCGTGGTGGCGGCGATGAGGTCCAGTTCCCGGCGGAAGAGGATGTCCCCCGGCGTGCGGGCGCTGTGGACGAACACCACGTCGGTCGTGTGTGCCAGGTCGTACAGCGTCCTTGTCATCGCCATCGCCATCGCCATCGCCGGCGTCGCGCCGCTGCCGCCGGACAGGAAGAGGTACTTCGCCGCGGGGTGCCGGGCGAACGTGAAGTCCCCGAGGGGTCCCCTCGCCCGCACCGTGTGCCCGGGCCGCAGATGGTCGTGCAGCCAGTTGGACACCAGCCCGCCGGGCACCCTCTTCACGGTGATCGCCACGGCGTGGGGGTGGGTCGGCGGCGAGGAGATTGTGTAGCACCGTTCGGCAGGTCGGCCGTCGATGTCGACGATGAGGGTGAGGAACTGTCCGGGGTCGTGGTGGAAGAGGCGGGGCTGCGGGGGCTGGAGGACGAAGGTCCTGACATTGGGGGTGAGGGAGTGGACGTGCTTGCAGACCAGGAGTCCGCCGGCGTCGCCGTCGGTGTCCTCGTCGGTCCAGGGACGGGTTCCGGACCAGGCCGGGAGCATGTCGGTCATCGTGCCAGGTGTGCCATCAGCCGCGTCACGTACCAGTTGACGAACGCCTCGACCTGGTACTCGGTCGGGCCGTAGGGGCCGGGCAGGTAGGCGGGGCTGGCGATGCCCTGGTGGGCGCGGGCGACCAGGAGCGCGTCCTGGTCGTTGGTGGCCGTCCACACCCGCGTCAGGCTGTCGAGGTCGTAGTCGACCCCTTCGAATGGAGGGGACGCCGTTCGCGAGTGCCGGTCGAGTGTGGCGCGCGGGGGGGCTTCCATCCCGTCCACCGCCGACCCAGGCAGAGCTGAGCAGTCGCGGCCCAGGGCGTCAAGGTCGTTCGTACAGTAGCGCGCTCCACCTTGACGCCCTGAACCACGCCCGCTCCACGGTGTGTGGGTCGACGGCAGACGGGATGGAAGCCAGGGACGGTGGTGGGTGAAGAGCGATCGTTGGCGCGCTCAGGGCAACCCCAGGATGCTCGTCATGTTGCAGCTCCGCGCGCGGGCCACCCACGGCGGTCGGGTGTTGCTCTCTCGGAGTGCGTCAATCGCTCCGGTGTGTTCGGTGGCGATGGGGAGGCACAGGCCAACACTCCGGCGATGAACGTTGCTACCGCGCTGTTCTTTGCCGGGGCATGGCTATGACCCGGAGGGGTGCAGGTGTGATGCTCCAGGGCATGAGAAGGAGTTTCACGCTGCGCAGCGGAATGGCGGTCGGGCTGAGCGTCGTCCTGCTGTCGTTCGTCTTGCTCACCTGGCTACCGGGGCCGTCGCCCGTCGACGGCACGGGGTGGCCGGTGCCGTCGATCGTGCTGGCTTTTCTGCTCCTGGGAACTGCCCTCTACCCTGCGATGAAGGACGAGCCGAGCGCCCAGCGCGGAGCTCCGCCCCCGAAGTGGTCCGCTTTCGGGTACCTGCCCAACCGGGTGAAGGCGGTGCCCGGGCTGCTGATCGCCTTGAGCGTCGCGATGATCATCATCACCGCGGCGGGCGGGCTGGGGAACTTCCAGTCGCCCACGGTCGAGGGCGGCCGATACTTCTCTTACGACCTATCCACCTCGCCCCGAGTCAAGGTGGAGCTCTCGCGGAGCCAGTACGAGGCCGTCACCGAAGGCCAGCAGCGCATCATGCTCTCCATCGCGAGTCTGATGTCTGCCTTGGCCGGCGGGGTCTTTCTGGGGATCAGCGAACGGCGCCGACAAGACGCCGTGTCCAGGTGACCGCCGCAGGACGCGATCACGCGCCGTGCAGTTTCGGACGAGAAACGTTGGCGGCTCTTGGCGCCGTCGTCCTGGTCCGCCCTGATGGCGGTCCCAGACCGTGCCCCTACCGTGCCCGATCGCGCGGTAACTGACGGGAAACCACGGTGGTTGGCGGTCAGCACCCATGAGAACAGCCCCGGACCGAGTTACCTGGTCAGGGGCCGTTCACCTGCGGTGGGTGTGGGATTTGAACCCACGGTGACATCGCTGCCACGACGGTTTTCAAGACCTGCGGCCGCCGGGCACTTCCGAGACGTCCGTTTCCGGGTCGGTGTACCTGGCATCGACGGATTGACGGCGTCATCCAGCGGGGATCACTGCTTGTGCGCGCCAGTCACTCACAGCGAGACCGTTCCGGACAGCAACAATCACCTTGCTCAGGAAAAGCACAGCACTGAACCGAAGTTGCATGGCGGACATCCGGAAGGGATTGTCTTTAGTAGGGGATTGTCCTAGGAAGGAGACAGCCAATGGCCCTGTCTGACACCCTCACTATCCTCGCTGAGCGGGCCAAGGCTGCGGAAGATCACGCTTCCCAGGCCGCCACCCAAAGCCGCGAGCAGTTGCAAGCCGAGGTTGAAAGAGCCCGCGAAGACGCCCAGGCCCAAGCCGCCAAACTGCAAGAGTCGGCGCGCGGCGCGGAAGCGAAGATCTCGCAGTGGTGGGCCGAGATGCAACAGAATTGGCGCGACCACACGGCCAAGGTGAGCAGCGACATCGAGGCCCGCAAGCGCGAACACGACACGGCTCGCGCGGCCCGCCAGGCCGACCGGGCTGAGGCGGATGCGGTCGCCGCGGTCGAATTCGCGTTGGCCGCCATCGAAGAGGCGGAGTACACGGTCCTCGATGCGCGGCTGGCCCGCATGGAAGCTGACGACAAGGCAACCGGATAGCGCACTCGACGGAATTCGCCGCGTGGGGTGGGCCACTCCGGGATCACTGGGAGTGGCCCGCTTCATACTGCGCAGCCTCGGCCGCTCGCTCCGTGATCGACCTGATGAGAGTGAGGACAGACGTCAAAGGCGTCGCCTCGTAGGGCGCCGGTCGGCTGGCGGCCCGGCCTTGTGACGGTCATTAGGACTCGGCCCGGGTGATTGTGCAGCGCCGCGGAATGAGGTGCACGTACACGCCCACGCCGCCGAAATCCAGCGACCACGGCCGGCCCTGTGCCAAGGCCTCGCGTCCCTCATCGAGCACATCAGATAGGGCCGCCGCGCGCCGGTCGCAGGTCGCGACGCGGTCTCGGTCACGGCACATGCCCAGAAGCCGCGTGCATCAGCCTGGCGCACGTCACTGGCGACACCAGGACTGCCACGATCACGCCCGCAGATGGCGGGGGCGTCCCCCACCGGGCCGACGCTCCGGCGATCGCACCTGCGGCCACCGCCACCATGACACTCCCTCGATAGCTACCGCCGGATCGCCGGCGGAGGCGGCGGGGGCGGCGGAGCCGCCGCAGGGCCCAGAGCCTGATCCCGACGATGCCTCATGGATCGAACCGCCTTCTTGCCCCGAGTGCGGCGCCTTCATCCGCGTGTATCCGACCAACTACGACCGATGGGTCAGCCTCGCCGCGGTGGAACTACCCGCCAAGGACGTTCCTGAGCGCTTCCGATGGCGTTTGACGAGACTGCCGGGCCCGATCCCTCATCAGCGTCGATATCGTGGCCGTACGGGTCCGTGGAGTCGATCCACTGCCCAGCGACGCCGTGGTGCCGGCTCACCCGCATGATGTGCGTTCCCGACTAACTCATGGCGAGTGCCCCTGATCATGGCGCGGCCCGTGCCCCCGGCGTACCCGATCGAGCGGCAACCGAGGAGGAACCGCGGGGAATGCCGGTCAGAACCCACCGAACGCGCACGTCAGCGTTCCGCCAGCTCAGCCGCAATGCACGTACGCGATCTTCCAAACTAGGGACGTGGAGGCAGGCAACATCGTGTGGTATCGGTCATCTGGCATCACGACTTCCTGAGAGCCGCAGCGGCGCCTGCGCCCCAGTATCTGTGCCGTTCCCAAAACCACCGGACCAGCACCATTACGACGGGCAAGGCAACCGGCCCGTCCGCACTGCCGAAGAGGCTGAGAACAGCTGCCCCGACCGCGGGCAGCGCCCAACAGAACCCCATCGTGCGGGCGGCCTCGCGCCACGGAACTCCCCGCACGTCGCCCACTGACCCCCTCCGACCGTCGCACCTGGCATGTCTGCCGCGCTGACCAGCAAAATCCCACGTCGCCAAGATCCCCGGCAAGAACGAGGGCAAGAAGGCACCCACCGAGGGTGGCAATACTTGGTCGAGTGTCCAACGGCAGGTAGACCAGCCCTGCGGGCTCGGGACAGTCGACAGAGGCTGCCCCGAGCCCGCCCGGGGAAGGGATTTACTGCTTACCGAGCATCTTGTTCATCTCGGTGATCTCGGCCGACTGCGAGGTGATGATCGACTTCGCCATCGTCGTGGCCGGACCATAGGTGCCCTTGGCCTGCTCGGTCTTCGCCATCTCGATGGCGCCCTGGTGATGGCTGATCATCATCTGCAGGAACGCCTTGTCGAAGGCGTCACCGGACAGGTCCTTCAGCTTGTTCATGTCGTCGTCCGACATCATGCCGGACATCGACGAGCCGGAATGGTCCATGCCCGGCATGCTCTTCATGCCGGACATGCTGTCGTCCGGGACCTTCTCGCCCCAGGCCTTCAGCCAGCCCGACATGGTGTTGATCTCCGGGGCCTGCGCCTGCTTGATCTTCGCGGCCAGGTCCTTCACCTGCTGGGACTTCGCCCGTGACGGGGCAAGGTCGGCCATGGCCACGGCCTGTCGGTGGTGCGGGATCATGCCCTGCGCGAACATGACGTCCTGCGCGTTATGGCTGCCCTGCGCGACAGAGGCCGAAGCCGAGGGGCTGGCGGAGGACATCGCCCCCATGTCGTGGCCGGAATGCCCCGACGCGGACGACGAGGGGGAGTCGCTGCTGCTGCCGCAGGCGGCCAGCACCACCGTGGCGGTGGCGGCAGTGGCCAGCGCGGCAGTCCGGCGGATGAGGGAACGGTGAGATGCCATGAAGAGGTACAGCTCCTTGAAGAGCCCGCGCACGCGCACGGGAAGAACGGATCGTGAGGTAGCCCGCAGCACGCCCCCTCGAAGAGGGATGGCGTGCGGGTGCCTCTAGATCCGCAGAAGCTGCAGCTCGGACAGGTCAGGCGGTGCCCGGCCATCGACCGTCCGCACACCCCGGTCGTCTGAGGCCCTCACGGCCAATTCGCCAGGGACCGCCAACGACGGCAGCAGTGCGGGTGGCACGTAGGAAGCGGCCGTACCCTCAGCCGCGCAGGTCCCGCCGGCATGGTCCATGGCCATCCCACCGTGACCCGCATCCGACAGGTGCAGGCACGAGCTGCCGCCCGCATGAGCGGACGCGGTGTGGTGCTCGGCCCCGCCGAGAGCGGCTCCCATGACGTGCTGCCCCGCTGAGGGTGTCCCCGACGGTGACAGCGCATGCATGGCCAGGACTCCAGCCACCACCGCCATGACGAGTAGCAGCCAGCGGGCACGACTCACCGCGAAGCGGGGGTGGGCGCCGGCTGTCATCGCCCCCATCCTACGGGCGCCGGGTTCCGCACCCACTCAGAAGGCCTCCGTTCGGGTTCGGCAGCCGCCAGTTCCCCCGCTCACCCAGTGACGTCCAGCTCTGTGTACATACCGGCCGCGTAGTGGCCCGGCACATTGCATACCAGCTCATAGCGGCCCGGCCGCAGCGTCACAGTGGTCCACGCCGCACCGGAGGCCATGCCGTGTCTGGCACCCGCGCCGCAGGTGCGTGATGTCTCGCCGAGGCTGCCCGCTTCCGATACCCGATCGTCGGAGCCGATGACACGATCTCCAGCCGCGCCTGTGATTGCCACATTGCCTCGCGACCGTCGAGCAGCCGACAAAGAACGTTCCCGAGCCCCTACCGGTGGCGCCTCGTGAGGGTGTCAGGCCCGCACGTACCCGCAGTGATCGCAGTTCGGGTGCGGCGCTGGACCCGCTCCCGAGCGATCCCCTCATCCCCGCTCACGCCTACCTCTGCCCCGCTGAGCAGGCCCGGGAATCTGACATCCATCCCTGACATCAACGTCAGCGGACAGGGGCAGACAGTGAGCGCCCCATACGACTATCGTCACCGGCCAGTGACCTCCCTCACCAGCGCCCCGGTCACTGTCCCTTCAGTTGGAGATCAGCTGCTTCGCTGTAGTTCCTCGATCATTGTGTGCGGGTAACTACCGTTCGTGAAGGCGGAGTTACTGGACATCGCGCCGGAGGTCACGGAGCGGGAGCGGGCCGAGGAGTTCTCCGATCAGTTGGAGAACCTGCTGGTGAAGGTCGGCGGGATCTTCCCGCGGGCTGATCTGCGGTTGCGGGCCGCGCGGTGCATTCGGGGCCTGCTCTCCCCGGTATCGCGCAAGAACGGCTGGCAGCTGGCCGAGTACGGCGGTGACGCCGAGCCGTGGGGGCAGCAGCATCTGCTGGATCGTTCGGTCTGGGACGTCGAGGAGCTGCGGGATTTCACTCGCCGCTACGTCATCGACGGCCTGGACGACGACGGGAGGGGCGCCGGGCCCGACGGAGCGGGAGTGCTGGTGATCGACGAGACCGGCTTCGCCAAGAAGGGCCGGACCTCGGTCGGGGTGGCCAGGCAATACTCCGGCACGCTGGGTGGGGTCTTCCCATGCCAGATCGGGGTGATGGCGGCCTGGGCCACCGGCGCTGGGCAGGCGCTGATCGACCGGGAGATCTACCTGCCCAGGGAGTGGGCGGAGGACCGGGCCCGCTGCCGCGCCGCGCACGTCCCCGACACCGTCGTCTTCGCCACCAAGCCCCGCCTGGCCGAGCGGATGATCGCGCGCATCGTCCCTGACCTGCCCGAGAACCGGGTATGGGTGGCCGCTGACGAGGTCTACGGACGCGACGGCGCCTTCCGCGTCTTCCTGGAGGAGAACCATCTGCCCTACGCGGTGAACGTGCAGGCCAACCACACGGTGCTGCCCCGTCCCGGCTGGCGGCACGCCGCGAGGCTGGTGGAGCGGCATGCCGCCGAGGACGACTGGGTCACTCTGCCGGCCGGACCCTCCCAGCTCGACTCCCGCGTCTGGCAGTGGTGGGTGCGCCGTATCCCCGCCCCCGAGGCGGAGACCGGCGAGGGAGCGTGGGCGCGGTGGTTCATCGCCCGACGACGACCGGAAACGCCCACCGAGCGTGACTACTACGTGGCCTGGGGCCCGCCCGAGACCACCGTGGAAGAACTCGTCCGCGTCCCCGGAGCCCGCTGGCGGGTGGAGGAAGCGATCAAACTCGGGAAGTCGGCCGCCGGGATGGCCGACTACGAGGTGCGCTCCTTCCACGGCTGGTACCGGCACATCACCCTGGCCCAACTCGCCGCGGCCTTCCTCGCCGTCCAGGCCGCCACCGACAACACGGAACCCAACCCCGGCCCCGAACGCATCGCCAAGATCCTGCACGCCGGCTTGGAGACACCCGCGCAACACACAGGGGGACCTCGCCGATCCCACCAGCCCTACCGGCACCGTCCCCATCGCGTTCACGGCGTATGAAATCGCCCGACTGCTGTCGGTGATGGCACCCCAGCCCACCCCGGCCCAGCGGATCCACCACGGCCTGCACTGGTCATGGTGGCGACGCTGCCACCAAGCCGTCGCCCGGGCCTGCCACCGGCGGCGCAAACACGCCCACGAAGCCAGACACCCCACGGCACGACCACCACCACACCCCGAACTACAGCGAAGCAGCTGATCTCCAACTGAAGGGACTGTTACGAGAATGGGATGTTCTCGATGCTGCCGCTCACGCCGGACCAGATGCGTCGGCTGCGTGGGCAGTTCGGCATCTACGGCACGACCTCGGGGCGCATCAACATCGCGGGTGTCTCCGCGCACCGGATCCTATGCCTGGCGCGAGGATCGCCGCCGTCCCCGAGACGCCCCCATGACTTCCGGGGGTGTCGGGCGCCACAGCAGGGCGGCAGGGGAGGGGCGGGCGCCGAACCGGGTGGTGAATGCGATGCCGGCCGCGTACTCGGTGGACAGGCACCGACCCTTGGTACCGGGCGCTGCCGGTCGCACCGACTGGGCGACTTCACATCCGGTCGCCCCGACTCTGCTCTCAGCAGGTCGGAGGCCAGTCTCTCATCCGTGAGAGGGAGGCTTTCCGTGCGCCCGGGGCCGCTGCAGCCGGGCCGCGAGCTCCCCCGGCAGGACGTCCCGGTTTGCCGGAGTGACCTGGATGATCTCGATGTCGGTGCGCCGCTTGAGAGCGTCGGTGAACGGATCGCGGTGCGTGTGGACCGTGGCGACGACGTCGACCTCTGCGACGAACAGCGCGTCGACCGCGTGCCGGAACGCCGTGCACGCCAGTTCCATCCGCCCCAGCTCGTCGATGAGCACCAGCCGCCCTGTTGCCTCCTCGGTTGCTGCCGGCCGGAGCGACGGCAGCGCCAGTCGTTCCATGACGCCCGGGTCGACGCCGTATTTCCCTACCCGTGGCGGACCGGGCAGGTCGACATGGGCGAGCACTTCCCGTCGTCCTGCCAGGGTCTCCAGGGCGAAACCGACGCGGGCGCCGGATTGCCGGATCTCCTCCGTGGTGAAGCCGGTGGCCGCGTGGGTGGGCAGCAGCGCAGCCAGCCGACGCAGGGCGGTCGTCTTGCCCGCGCCAGGCCGGCCCTCCAGCAGGATCCTTGTCGGCACACTGCCATCTTCACCCCCGCTTCCGGAGGCGGCCCGGGTGGGCTCGGCCGAGCGGGGTTTTTGGGGTGCGGACCGGTGTCGGTGCCGTCGTTGCGGGTATGGCGGCGCGCATGAGCGGAATTGAACTCAGCAGCACCGCGTTCGACGACAAGACGGTGATCCCCCGTCGGTACAGCGGGGAGGGCGAGAACATCTCACCGCCCCTGACCTGGTCGGGGGTGCCCCACGAGGCCACGGAGCTGGTGTTCCTGTGCGAGGACCCGGACGCGCAGGGGACGACCTTCCTGCACTGGCTGGTGACCGGCACCGATCCGGGGACCACCGGGACGGCGGAGGGCCAGAAGCCCCAGGGGGTCTGCAGTGGCCCAACGGCTTCGGCCGCGTGGGCTGGGGACGGCCGATGCCTCCACCGGGGCACGGGCCGCACCGCTACTTCTTCCGCCTGTACGCCCTGTCCGAGCCGCTGCCGCTGCACGACCACCCGGGCGCCGAGGACGTGCACCGTGCCCTGAAGGGCAGGGAGCTGGCCTCCGGCACCCTGGTCGGGGCCTATCAGCGCTGAGCGCGTCACCGCTGGTCATAGCCATGGGCGCCGTACAGCCGGACCAACCGGGCCGCGGTGACCGTCCTGAGGTGCACCAGGTGGTGGGCCCGCCGCTCGTACAGCTCGACACACTCCTGCCCCCCGTGCCCGATCGGCTGGACGAGCCAGCCACCGGTGCGGAGCTGATCCACGAGGGGCTCAGGCACTCGCGGGAAGGCCGCGCAGACGATGACGGCGTCGTACGGGGCACGGGTCGGCATCCCGAGGGTCCCGTCGCCGAGTACGACCTCGGCATTGCCGACACCCTGCCGGGCCAGCCGCTGGCGGGCCTCGTCGACCAGGTCGGGCCAGCGCTCGACGCTGACGACGTACGCGGCCAAGCGGGCCAGCAGCGCGGTCTGCCAGCCGTATCCGGTCCCGACCTCCAGGACCTGTTCGTCTCCGGTGAGGCCGAGAGCGGAGACCATCATGGCGATCAGCGAGGGCTGGGTGGTCACCTGCCGTGGGGGAGCGGAACGGGGGTGTCCCGGTACGCGGATGCCACCTCGCCCGCGGGGACGAATTCCGCCCGGGGGATGCTCCGTACGGCCTCCAGGAGACGGGCGTCGGTCACGCCTACGGCGCGGGCCGTCGGGGGTCCCTTCACAGGCCATCGGACCCTCTTGGCGGTGGCGCCGGGACCGTCGGCTGCTCCAGGGAGTACCGCAGCGGGTTGGCCACCGCTGGCACGCTTACCACCCACGTCTTGGACGGGGTGATCGAAACGTCCGTCTCCTCCACGCCGCTCCTGCTCCTGTCCATGTGCCCCATCCGCCGCTCATGCGCCGCGCTCCAGCTCCAGCCCAGTGTCGGCATGTCCCGCGCGCGGCGCGATCCGGGGCGGTCGGGCGCGAGGGGTGACCCGTGATCCGGGCGGCACAGCGCGTCGGCGTCAGGACCGGTTCCCCGGGTCGGCGTACCGCAGCAGGGCGCCCACGCCCTCGTACAGCATCAGCTCGCTCTCCGGCACGACGACCAGCTCGGCACCAGTGCCGACGAGGGCCCGGACGAGGGCCTCGTCGGCGCGTTCCTCGCGCGGGGCTCGCACGCCGAAGGACATCAGCTCCGCCTCGGTCAAGGCGAGCTGAGTGGGCTGGGACCCCGCCCAGAGCCGCAGCGAAGACCCTGGCGGTCGGTTCAGCAGCAGTGCCGCGACCTGGCCGCGCTGGAGGGCGGCGACGGTGGCGGCCAGCCCGTCCGTCATGGGTCCGTCCAAGGCACGCCGGCCGATGAAGATGTCCACGAGTTCCCGGTCGTGCGCGGCCATGCGGCCACGGAAGACGCCGTCGAGCTGCGGCTCCAACAGGGCTCGTCCGGTGTCGGTGGGGGTCCGGCCGCCTACGCGTACCACCTTGTCCCGCAGGGTGTGCGGCAGGCGACGGATCAGTACGTTGCACGCCCACTCGTCCCCGCCCACGACGACGGCGTCGGCATGGGCGCGCCGCGCCCGTTCGTCCAGCCGGTGACCGAGCCGGAGGGAGTCGCGGTGCCAGCTCGCCACCGCGACCCTGCGATGCAGCCGCTCACCCGGGGTGACGGTGGACGCGGGCCAGGTGCCGGTCTCCGCCTCCAGAGTCACCCAGCCGTGGGTCTTGGCGGTCGGAAGGCCGCCGTAGTGGACGACTACGGCCATGTAGGGGATCTCCGGAACGTGCTGGCTGACCAGGGGCATCGCCTCCGGCAGGGTGCTGTAGCGCGCGGAGTCGTGCTCCGGCGGCCTGGGCAGCTCCCCGTCCAAGACGAGCGTGTCGTGGGCCGCGAAGATGGCCTGACCATGCACTCCCGGCACCTCTGTGTCGGCGCCGACCACCTCCTCCAGTACGTTCAGCAGCGCCCGGTCCGAGCCCTGACGGGACAGACTCTCGCGCAGCCGCCGCCAGCGCAGCGCGATCGCCCGGTCGGGATGCTCGACGTTTCGGGAGGTGTCCAGGTACACGGAGGCGAACGGGCCAGGCTCCGCGTAGAGGGGTTCAAGGAACGACAACCTCATCGCCACTCCTCGTCGATGGTCTCCCCTCCTTTGATGATGCGCGCCCCAGGGGGTGATGGAGCTCGACGAGCGCGAAGCGGTGCGGAACGCGGGGCGGTCAGGCGCCGGCCGGCAGCAGCCGGCCCATCGTGAGGCATGGTGGCGGAGACCAGGCCGTCCAGCACCGACAAGCCGCGGGCCGGGACGGCAGGCCGCGGCTTGATTCCGGTGTGATCGTTTCGGGGTCGGGCAGGCGGTGTCGGGGTTGAGTTGCGGATTCGGGCGTGGCGTGGCCGCTGGTCTACCCAGC
>NZ_JBITGJ010000125.1:0-16551 GCF_044456925.1 Streptomyces sp. NPDC050743 | reverse complement strand
TCCTAGAGAAACCCCATCATCGCAGGTCACAAGGCACTTCTGCGTTCCCCGAGAAACCGTCCACAGACATCAAGCCGGTGGATCCGAGCTCAGTCAGTGGGCTGTCAGGCAGTGGCGACCAGGGCGTCGGCCGGGTGCTGTTCGGCGGGCTTGTGGCGGTAGTAGGTGGCCTGAGAGATCCCCCAGGAACTCACAGACACGGGCCACGGTCGGCTTCTCGCCGCTTACCCTGGCCTCTCGCGGGCTTCCTCGATGTCCTGGCCCGTCACCCGGCTGCCGCCGCGCTTCCTCGGGGGCCCGTCCCGCCTCACGGGAGGGCGCGGTCGCACTGCCTGCACGACTCGCAGATCTTCCTGTGGCCACCAGGACGTCCGCGTCACCACGGTGGTGGAGCCGTCCCGGTCGACCAACACCTGATAGGCGGACCGGCCGTCTGCCCAGTCGCGCCTGGCCCGGGCCATGGCCCAACGCCAGCGGCCCTGCGACACAAGCCACAGGGCGGGCGGGTCGGCCAGGCCAGGTCCACACCGTGGGCGCCGGCCCGTCCTCCGGGCCCCAGGGCCTCGCATGCCGCTCGCCCTCACCCCCGACCACTACGATGCCTGGCTCGACCCCCGTCACTAGGACCCCGACGATCTAGCCGCCCTCCTCGACCAGCCCGCAGGCGGCCACCTGGACGCCCGCCCCGTCTCCACGGCCGTAAACAATGTCCGAACAGCGGCCCTGAGGTGCTCGAAGAGGTCGTGCAGTAGCCGACCGGCGAGCGGCGCGGCGCCGTCATGAAGGTGCCGGCTGCTCGCGCCTCACGGCTTGTGGCCCGCCCGGGACGACGTGCGATGGGTCCCGGACAGGCTCCGCTCCTACTCTGCGGGACAGCCCGGTTCGGCGCCTGCGGGAGCGCTCATGGGTGGCGTGTCAGCGTTGGCGGGCGTCGCCGGTCGCGGCCCGCCTGACGACTCGAGCCCGAGCAGTTGTCGGGGCTGAAGGCTCGGAAGGGCAGTCGATCACAGGGAACGCCGTCTGGCGGCCGCAGACATTCAGCGCAACGCCCTGGTTCGGCTCAGTTGAGGAGGTCGGCAACAAGGTCAGCGAACTCGTCGGGGGAGGCGAGGCGGATACCGAGCTGCTCGGCCTTGGCCCGCTTGGTACCGGCGCCTTCGCCGGCGACGACGAGGCTGGTCTTCCTGGAGACGCTCGAGGACGAGCGTCCTCCGGCCCGCTCGATGAGTTCGTTCATCTCGTTGCGGGTGAGCCGTTCCAGGTCTCCTGTCATGGCACCGGTGACGACCACCGTCATGCCGGCCAGCGGACCGGAGCCGATCGACGCGCCGGCCATGCTGCCGCTGCCGGGGTCGGTCTCGGCAGCCGAGCGTGGGGTGGCACCGGGCTCGGTCATGTTGATGCCGGCAGCGGCGAGTTTGTCGATGAGCGGCGCGAGCTCTGCGAGCTCCGCGACGATCGAAGGGGCCTTCTCCGCACCGATGCCCTCGACCTGCTGCATCGCCTCGGCGTCCGCGGCGCGAACCTGGTCCATGGTGGCGAAGTAGCGGGCGATGCGTCGGGACATGGAGCGGCCGGTGCCGCGGATGCCGAGCGCGCACAGCACGCGCGCCAGCGGCTGCCCCTTGGCCTTGGCGATCGCGGCGAGGAGGTTGTCGGTGCTGGTTTCACCCATCCGGTCCAGGCCGAGCAGCTGGTCGCGCTGCAGCGTGAACAGGTCCGCGAGATCGGTGACCAGGCCTGAGTCGACGAGCTGGACGATGCGGGTCTGGCCCAGGCCCTCGATGTCGAGCTGGTCTCGGCCGGCGGCATAGGCGAGAGAGGCGACCAGGTGGCAGTTGCGGCCCTGGGCGCACCGCCAGCGTTCCTCGCTGGTGTCGATGCCGGAGCCGCAGCGGGGGCAGTGCTCGGGGAAGGTTATGGGCGTCTCCTCGCCCGTGCGCAGGTGGGCGACGGGCGCCTCGATGCGGGGGATGACGTCGCCGGCGCGATGGACCATGACGTGGTCGCCCAGGAGCAATCCGCGACGGGTGATGTCGGCCGGGTTGTGCAGGGTGGCGTAGGTGATGGTGGAGCCATCGATCAGTACTGGTTCGAGGACAGCGTGCGGGGCGATGATCCCGGTGCGGCCGACGTTCCACTCCACCTCCAGCAGCCGGGTGATCTTCTCCACGGCCGGCAGCTTGTAGGCGATCGCCCACCGGGGTGCACGGGAACCGGATCCGGCCGCCTCCTGGTCGGCGGCGAGGTCGGCCTTGATGACGATGCCGTCGATACCGAAGGGCAGCTCCGCACGCGCAGCGGCGATCTCCTTCACGCGGGCCAGGACCTGCTCCGGGTCGTGGGCGACCTGGTCCGGGACGGCGGTCCGGGCGCTGGTGTGTACTCCGAAGTCGGCGGCCAGTTTCATCAGGTCGCTGTGTGCAGATGCGCTCAGCCGTTCGGCGAGGGCCGGGTCGCTGTCCGGCGTGGGAAGCAGGCCGTAGCCGAAGAAGGTCATCGGGACCGTGTAGGCGCGCTCCTTGGCCCGCAGTGTGCCGGCGGCCGCGTTGCGCGGATTGGCGAACGGCTGTCCGCCGTGAGCCGTGCGCACTTCGTTGGCGTGCTCGAACTGAGCCGTGGTCATGAGGACTTCGCCGCGAACCTCCACGGTGACCGGCTCGTCCAGGGTCGCGGGCAGTCCCTGGATGGTGCCTATCGCGTGCGAGACGTCCTCCCCGGCCGTCCCGTCCCCGCGAGTGATCAGTTTGGTGAGGCGGCCGCTGCTGTAGCGGGCGGCGACCGCCAGCCCGTCCAGCTTCGGCCCCACGTGGAACCGCGTGACCTCACGGCCGATCCGCCTGCCCAAAGACACCGTCCAGGCGGTGAATTCCTCCGCGGAGAACACGTTGTCTAGGCTGAGCATCGGCACTGTGTGCGGCACATCGCCCTCGGCGGCACCGGCGGCGATCTTGCCCGTGGGGGAGTCGGGCAGCACTTGATCGGGGTGTTCTGCCTCCCACGCAGCGATCCCCCGCACCAGGCGGTCGTAAGTGTCATCGTCCAGGGGCGACGTGCCACCCGCGTAGTAGGCGGCTGCCGCACGCCCGGCGTCCTCGACCGCTTGAGCGTAGGTGGCGGCATCATCGATCACTGTTGCAGAAGTCGTCATGCTCGGCATCTTGCCGTCCACCACTGACAACGGGGCCGCCGATGAAGGACGGCTTGTGGGTAACGGAACGCCGGAAGCATCGCCAGCCTGGCTGCCGCCACCGTGGGCGTGCGTCCCACCCACCGCCGTGCTGTCAGCCCGCAATGCCTCCAAGACCACATTTCCTGTGCGGAACACCCCCGCGTCGGCGGGGAGGACGACCGTAGCCACGCCATGATGCCGTCGAGGCCCGGAACACCCCCGCGTCGGCGGCGAGGACGCTGCGCTGCTGTTCCTCGGCGGCGCCATCAGCGGAACACCCCCGCGTCGGCGGGGAGCACGTACGGCCCTCGGCGACCGCCTGCGCGTACGCCGGAACACCCCCGCGTCGGCGGGGAGGACAATATGGGCGCGCGGCGCGTCCAGTCCACCGACGGAACACTCCCGCGTCGGCGGGGAGGGCGAGCTCAAGCGAAGCCGGAACACAGCAAGCCATCCGGAACACCCCCGCGTCGGCGGGGAGGACAGGGCCTCCGGGCTGACCAGCTGCTGCTCCAGCGGAACACCCCCGCGTCGGCGGGGAGGACAGAACGAGCGTCTCCGCGTCCAGGTCGCCTCGCGGAACACCCCCGCGTCGGCGGGGAGGACACCACGGGGCGGCCGAGTTTGTCGTTGATCTGCGGAACACCCCCGCGTCGGCGGGGAGGACACACGGGGTCAGCCGCCCAGCTTCGGCAGGAGCGGAACACCCCCGCGTCGGCGGGGAGGACGGTCACTTCCCCTGCAGAGTCTTGGTCGATTCCGGAACACCCCCGCGTCGGCGGGGAGGACTACGGCTCGATGCCGATCATCGTGGAGCCCGACGGAACACCCCCGCGTCGGCGGGGAGGACGACGGCGTCCTGCGCACCACCGCGTACACCTACGGAACACCCCCGCGTCGGCGGGGAGGACGTCGCCCTGGTCTTCGGCGTCGGCCACGATCTCGGAACACCCCCGCGTCGGCGGGGAGGACGACGGTTTCTTCGCTGAGGTCGACGTAGACGACGGAACACCCCCGCGTCGGCGGGGAGGACGTTTCGTACTTCTGGAAGCGGACCGCCTCGGCCGGAACACCCCCGCGTCGGCGGGGAGGACTTCACCGTCTACACGCAGCAGAACGTGCGCGACGGAACACCCCCGCGTCGGCGGGGAGGACGCCTTGACGTACCGCTCCTGCGCCTGGATTGCCGGAACACCCCCGCGTCGGCGGGGAGGACACCTGGTCCCAGGACGCCTTTTCCTTGACCTTCGGAACACCCCCGCGTCGGCGGGGAGGACGCGATGCGCTTGCGGTCGCGCGGATTGGGCGTCGGAACACCCCCGCGTCGGCGGGGAGGACGCCCGGCGATCGGGGATCACCGGACCGCGGCGCGGAACACCCCCGCGTCGGCGGGGAGGACGCCCGGCGATCGGGGATCACCGGACCGCGGCGCGGAACACCCCCGCGTCGGCGGGGAGGACGCCAGGTGCGTCCAGTGCGCCGCCTCCACCCGCGGAACACCCCCGCGTCGGCGGGGAGGACTGCGAGCAGGTCGAGGTCTGGGGCTACAAGGTCGGAACACCCCCGCGTCGGCGGGGAGGACGCGACATCGGCCGAAGCCTTCTTCGGGTCCTGCGGAACACCCCCGCGTCGGCGGGGAGGACGCCGCGGTCTCGACCGTGCTGCCGATGAGCGTCGGAACACCCCCGCGTCGGCGGGGAGGACAGCCCCGCCCTCGCCGTCATGGAAACCCCCGCCGGAACACCCCCGCGTCGGCGGGGAGGACACCGCGAGACTGCCCGTGACGGTGTTCGCTACCGGAACACCCCCGCGTCGGCGGGGAGGACTCCAGCTGCTGGCGCGGTCGGTGTCCGAGGATCGGAACACCCCCGCGTCGGCGGGGAGGACCGCGCTCATCGCGGTAGGCACTATCCCTCTGCCGGAACACCCCCGCGTCGGCGGGGAGGACGACGGCCTCATCTACCTCCTGGCCCTCATCGGCGGAACACCCCCGCGTCGGCGGGGAGGACTGGCTGGGGTCGTGCACGAAGTCGTGGATGTGCGGAACACCCCCGCGTCGGCGGGGAGGACTGCAAGCGCCGCGCGAAGAAGGCCACGGGCGGCGGAACACCCCCGCGTCGGCGGGGAGGACGCCATGGGCAAATTGATACCACGGGGAGCGATCGGAACACCCCCGCGTCGGCGGGGAGGACCAGGTGTACAGCCTGGCGACGCAGTTGGACAGCGGAACACCCCCGCGTCGGCGGGGAGGACGGGGGGTTCCGCTTCGTCTTCGGCCGTCTCGGCGGAACACCCCCGCGTCGGCGGGGAGGACGACGTCTACGACGCGATCACCAAGGCCGACGCCGGAACACCCCCGCGTCGGCGGGGAGGACCTGCTTCTTGGGGTTCGGCAGGGCAGGCACGGCGGAACACCCCCGCGTCGGCGGGGAGGACTGCTGGTACTCCTTGGATTTGAAGGATCCGTGCGGAACACCCCCGCGTCGGCGGGGAGGACATTCGCACGGGGTCTCCTCAGAAGTGGATGGGCGGAACACCCCCGCGTCGGCGGGGAGGACATGCGCCAGGCGTCGGCGGTGTCCGGCATCAGCGGAACACCCCCGCGTCGGCGGGGAGGACTTCCGCGCTTCGGCTGGGGGACATCGAAACTCAGGAACACCCCCGCGTCGGCGGGGAGGACGAAGTCCCCACGTCTTCGATCGATCCCGCCAACGGAACACCCCCGCGTCGGCGGGGAGGACGACCAGCTCCTGCCCCGGCGCTCCGAGGTCAGCGGAACACCCCCGCGTCGGCGGGGAGGACCCAGCCCGCTTCCCCGGCGTCGTCCAGGGCTGCGGAACACCCCCGCGTCGGCGGGGAGGACACCTGGTAGAAGGCGCAGAGCAGCTCGATGGCCGGAACACCCCCGCGTCGGCGGGGAGGACCTCGAGACGATCACCACGACCCGGCAGTGGGGCGGAACACCCCCGCGTCGGCGGGGAGGACGCCTCGAAGCTGAAGACGGCCGTGTCGCTGGACGGAACACCCCCGCGTCGGCGGGGAGGACCCCGTGACGCTGCTCGCCGACTACTCCGAAGACGGAACACCCCCGCGTCGGCGGGGAGGACGCGAGGACGAGGGAGCCGTTTACGGCGTCGTTCGGAACACCCCCGCGTCGGCGGGGAGGACGCTGGCGGGCAGGTGTGGCGGCCGTCACGAATCGGAACACCCCCGCGTCGGCGGGGAGGACACTTTCTGACCTGCAACTCACGGACCGTTTTGCAATGTCTTTGCCGTCGGTGGTCCTGTCATGCGGATGAGGGTAAGGCCTTCGAAGTCGATGGGGATGCGACGACGGGTGCCAGCGGTGCGGAGAGCGTAGCCCTGTTCGGTGGGGGCGGGGTGGATGAGGAGGGCGGCGCCGTCAGTGACGGTTTCGGTGACGGCGTTCCAGAGTTCGTCGCGGACGCGAGCGGAGACGCTGCCGACGAAGATGCCGGGGACTACTTCGCTGGTCCAGCGGCTGAGGGCGCCGCGCAGGTGGTCGGGGACGGCGGTGGTGGCGATGACGACCATGGACGGCATCAGTTGTCGCTTTCGGCGGCGTAGTTGACGCCTGCTGGCAGGACTCCGGCTTGCGGGTCCCAGAGGTGGACCATGTCGGCTTCTCGGCGTTCTGAGCGGTCTTCTGGATCTGCGCCGGGGGTGAGCAGTGTCTGGATGTCGTTAACGATGCGGGGCAGGAGGCGCAGGAGGCGGAGTTCTTCTCGGAAACGGCGGCGTGCTTCTTGTTCGGGGTTGGGGGATTGGTGGAGGGCGAAGGCGAGGGGGACGGTGGTTTCGGCTTTGTAAAGGTCGGCGATGTCGTAGACGAAGGCGTGCTGGGTGCCTGTATGGACGAAGCCGAGCGCGGGGGAACAGCCGAGGGCGAGCAGGGCGGCGTGGACGATGCCGTAGAGGCAGGTGTTGGCGGCTGACAGGGCGAGATTGACGGGGTCCTGGTCGTGCCACTGGTCGGGGTGGTAGTTGCGGCGGAAGCGGCCGATGCCGTGTTGTTGGGCCAGGAGCCGGTAGAGGGCTTTCATCCGCTGGCCTTCCATGCCGCGCAGCTGCGCGAGTGTCGTGCCGTCGGGTACTTCGTCGTTGAAGCGCATGCCGTACATGCGGGTGGCGACATCGAGGCGGCGCTCGGTGTCGGTCCATGCGGCGACTTGCTGTTCGAGCCAGTGGGTGGTGAGGGAGTCGGGCAGGATTGCGGCGTAGGTGCGGACGACGCCGGCGCCGGTGCATACGACGCTGGTGCCGTGGCGGGCGAGGGTTGCCAGGGCTGGGGTGGTGATGGAGACGCCGGGGCCGAGCAGGAGGCAGGAAAGGGCGGCGGTGGGGATGTATACGGTGTCGGTGCGGCGGTCCTGGGTGGGGATCTGGGCGCACACGCCGGTGTCGTCTTGGACGATGCGGACCATGTCCATGTAGAGGAACGACAGGGAGTCCGCGACGCGGGGCAGCATGGCCAGGGTGGGGGCGGCGAGGCGTTTGCGGGCGTTGCCGCCCCTTCTGGGTGCGCTCACGTGGTTCTGGCCGGGGCGAGGCTGAGGAGGCCGGCGCCGTAAGCCTTGCCACGTCCGATGCCCGTGAGGACGGCTTGGGTGAGGGCGTCGGGGTCGGTGATGGTGGCGGTGCCGTCGTAGCGGATCAGGCTGTGCCGCATGGGCGGGGCGTCGGCGCCACGCGGCTTTGCGGCGGCGAGGTTGGTGGGGGTGAGGACGTGGAGTTGGAGACCGGCGTCGGCAGCGCGCTGTATCCACCACTGGTCGGCATCCGGCCCGGACAGTGGGATGGTGCGGCCCCTGTGGCCCTTGCGTTCAAGCGGCAGGCGTTCTCGTTTGACGGGGTTGAGGACGATCCGGTAGCTGACTGGCAGGCCTTTGCGCAGGGCGGTGAACATGGGGGTCAGGTCTTTAAGGTCGGTGTGGCCGTAGTCGGCGGGCAGCCGGGCGGGGTCGATGGTGTTGCCTTGGATGAGGAGGGTGCTGGTGGCGGTTTCGTCGACGCGGTAGAGCAGGCCGGCCGTGCGGCGGGGAGAGTCGCCGAGGTTGTCGGGGGCGAGCCGCATGACGGTGCGGTGCATCTGGGTGGCGTCGCGCAGGTCGCGTTGGACGGCGCGGCTGTAGGGGTTGAGACGGATGCGGGCGATCACCGCGGTGGGGCTCATGCGGCGTTCTCCTCCAGGCAGTAGGCGATCAGCTGGTCCGTCAGCTGCCGGCTGGGGCAGGTCAAGGAGTGCGCAAGGCGGTGCTCGACCCGGTAGATGCGCCGGGTGCGGTGGCTGCGCTGATGCTGGGCGAAGCTGACCGGATAGTCGTTGGCGGTAAGGATGTCCACCTCGTTGTCCGGTACGTCGGCGGGCGCCTGCTCGTACAGGAACGTGACCGGGACGGTCTCGGGCGCAGGGTGCGCGGGTTCGCGGCTGAGCGGCACGCGGTGGCGCAGTTCGTCCTCGGGGTCGGCGACGTGGGCGCGCAGCAGGAACGGCTCGTCGGGCACGCAGGAGCGGCGTCCGAGGTAGGGCGCCCACTGCGGGTGTTGCACGGCGTGGGCGATGCGTGCGGTGTCGTTTTCGGGGCCGGTGACGGCGATGGTGAACACGGCGTCGGCCAGGTAGTGGCGGCGGGTGATGACGGCGGCGCCCTTGTTGCTGCCGCCGCTGGTGGCCGCGGTCTGCGCTTTGGGGAAGCCGCCGCCGACCGTGTGGTAGTCGACCAGCCGGACGCCGGGCCGGTCCACGCGCACGGTGAACTGGAGACGGTCGTACGCGTCGAGCCCGTCCTCATGGCGGGCGCGGCCCTCGGCTGCGGCGAGGATGCCGGTCAGAGCGGAGCGGGTGGGGAAGGGCGCGCTGTCGCGCACGGGGGTGAACGCGGAGCGCTCACCCCAGGACTGCAACGGGCCAGCCAGGCGTAGCAGCAAACCGCTCACTGCTGCGCTCCCGTTTCAGGCAGGGCTGCTTCCACGGCGGCCTCGATCAGCAAGTCGAAGGAGTCGTGCGGATTACCGAGGCCGCTGAGCTGCTCGCCGGGGGCGATGGTGGCATGGCCGTGGAAGGGGCGGTGGCGCTCGCCGGTGAGCCGGTTGATGTTGGCCGTGTACGAGGCGAGGGCGTGCCGGGACGGCCTGGCGTACCCGCCGGTCGCATCCGCGGTGACCGGCGCCTCGAACGCGGCGGCGAGGGAGAGCGGGCGGTGCTCGCGCACGGCCAGGTAGGCCAGGTCGGGCAGGGTGTGCGGGGCGGTGCTGTTCTTCTTCGCCTGTGGCAGCGACATAAGGAAGTGCTCGGCGAACGAGGCCAGCACGGTGCGGGCCGCCTTCTGGTCGCCCTCGAGGTTCTTGACCAGGTCGGCGACGTTGACGGTGGCGTACCGATAGAAGACGCCGGAGCTGAACTCGGCGGTGTCCAGGTGGCCGCTGCCGGTCTCGGCTTCGCCGAGCCAGTCGTCGACGGCGGTGAAGTAGTCGCGCTGCGGCTCGCTGGCGTGGGTGGTGAAGGCGTGCGCGACCTGGGCCGCGCCGTCGACGTTGGCGTCGGGCAGCTCGGCCAGCATCCGGCCCAGCAGGCTGATGGAGGCGGTGCGCCGCTTGAGGATCTCCTCGATGCGGGTCGGCGGAAGCAGCTGGCCCGGGTTCTTCTTGCCCTGGGCCTTGTCCAGCTCGCTGCGGTGTTCCTCGCACACGGCGGCGAGCTCCTCGATCGCGGCCTCGGGCAGGAACAGCAGGACCGAGGTGTGGCCGGCCTTCTCCGTCCCGATGCCCTTCTTGCCGGCGCTCGCGGCGACTTGAGCCCCGGCGAATGCGGCCAGCTCTTCAGGCCAGCCCGCCCGCTGCAGGGCCTGGCGGACCTTCACCGGGACCATGCGGGTGCGGGCGGCCCGCTCGCCGAGGTCCCGCTCGACACCTTGGCGGATGACGCGCTTCCAGGACTGGCTGGAGACGCGGATGCGGGAAGCGCCGCCGTACTGGACCTGCTTCGGTGAGCCGAGGTCGTCGCGGTTGAGGTTGGCTGCCGGCACCGACTGCAGGGCGCTGAGGTCCAGGTAGAGGGTCATCGTGCGTTCTCCTTGATCGTGTCGGGTCCGGGGTTTTCGGTGCTGGTGTCGTGGGGTTCTGTCTCGGCGCTGGTGGTGCGGAAGTAGCTTTCTAGCCAGCGGGTGGCGATCTTGTCGCGGTCGCGGTTCCACCAGGCGAGGTCCTCCAGGAGGACAGCCCAGTCCACGCTGATGCCGCCGCTCAGGAGTTGCCGGATCAGGCCGGGCAGGTAGGGGTGGATGGCGTCGGTGGTCTGCCGGGACATCAGGTGCAGGGTGCTCTCGGCGGTGGCCGGCTTCATGACGCCTTTGGTGACGGCCTGGCCGAGGGCGGCCCCGAGGTTGGGCCGCGTGTACCAGTCGGGGAGGGTGTCGCTGTCGGCAGCGTCGGGCGCCGGTGTGTGGCGGGCTGTGCGGGGGCGGGCTGCGATCAGTGCGGCCACGGCGTAGTGGGCCCGCTTGGTCTCGGGGTGAATTCGGTCGCCGGTGCCGTCATCCGCCGGGTTGGACAGCCACGGCACGAGGTGGCGGTGCAGGTAGTTGCACCGTTCGATAGGCAGGCCCAGTCCTCTGCGCAGCTCGGCCCTAGTGCCCTTGGACTCGCACAGGCGGTGCACGTAGGCCACGAAGCGATCGGAGGCTCGTGGGCGGTTCTTCGACGGCGCGGACGTTGCCGTCGTGGTGGTGGAAGCGGTCATGGCACATCCCTGGAAGGGGTGGAAGGGAAGGAAACGGCAGCGGCAAAGTTCGCCGGGCCAGGAGACGAACGCCGGATCGGATCAGGCGTTCGTGGTGGTGGGCAGCAGCCCGAGGAGGATGGCGCGGGCGCGGCTGCGGGCCCGCGCCACTCGGATGTCGGCGCGGTTGGCCGGCCCGATCGCCTCGTCCAAGGCGGCCAGCGCCGTTTCGACGAACGGCCGCTCGATGGCGGCGCCGATGCGTTCGGGTCGCGCCAGGTCCCAGAACACGCTCTCGGCGGCCGACCAGTACCGGGCAAGAGCCTGCGTGGCCCACGGTCCGGGCTTTTTCTCGTCGATTCTGATCTTGGCCTTCGCGGAGGCGTCGATGTTGATGTCGGTGGCGATCTTCCAGGCGACCTTCGCGGCGAAGCCCAGACGCGTCCCGGCGTCCTCGGCGAGGCGGTGACAGCGGCGGACGTGGTGCGCCATCTGCGGGTCGGTCTCCTCCTGCCACTGCAGGATGGTCGGGGTCGTCGCCTGGAACCAGACGCTGTCCTTTTGCTGCCCGTCCTGTTCGAACCCGTAGGCACGCACGCGCAGCGACGGCAGCAACGTCTTGGGCAGGTCCTCCAGGCACGGCGGCCGCTGGGCGTCCTGCAGGCTGTCCTTCAGCAGCAGGGAGTCCAGGTCCCGCCACAGCGCCCGGCCGCCGTCCGCTTCCCGCGGCTGGAACGCCCCGTCCTTGCGCCGGTCCAGAATCTGGTAGGGATCACGTACCTGATGTGCGCTCTCGTGCGTCGACCAGGTGATGTAGGCATCCGTGACCGACCGGTGGTCGGCCGAGGGCACCAGCAGGACCGCGTGACGGAACCGACCCGTCAGCAGCCGGCCCGGCCAGGTCACGGGTTTCACAGGCCCCAGCGGGTCGTTGAGTTCTTCCTCCCACGGGCAGGCATCCGGTGTTTCCCAGTCGGCCTCGGCCTGCGGGCTGGGGACGGCCAGCACGAGAGTCGTGAACAGCTGCGGTGCCCAGGCGAAGTAGGAGACGGACTTCCGCAGCGGCGCCGCGTCGCCACTGCCCGCCCGCTGAGCGGTGATCCGCCGGGGCGTGCACTGGCCTGACGGCCCAAAGTACAGCTGGGCGAGCAGATGCCACACGGCCTCGTGCGCCGGAACGGGTACCGGCGCGGTGTCCGTGAAGTGCCCGAACAGCACTGCACCGTTGATACCCGTCGGCCGGCCGAGCACCAGCTTGTTCACCCCGGACGGATTCGGCGCCCCCTTGGCGTCCACGCACTGCGTAGTCAGCCGCGGATCCTGCAGGAAGGGCCGCTGCGCATCGAAGAGGTCGAACCGGCCCGCCGGGACCTCGGTATCGAGGTAGGCGTCCACCGCATCGGGATCGAACCGGCCCTGCTTCAGCACGCGCCGCCGCAGGGTCAGCCATTTCCCGATGTCCTCGGCAACGCCCGCGTCGTCCAGACGGACACCCGCATCCCGGCCGATCCTCGCGGTGATCACCGCTAGGACGCGCAGCAGCCCCGCTGCGGCCGGCGGCACCGGAAGTTGAAGATCCGCGATCTCGTGAGCCCGCTTGAACAGCTCTCGCAGCCCCAGCCGCACCGGCTCACCGGTCACCAACTGCACCGGAATCCACGGCTCGTCCCGCAGATCGAACCCCCCACCCACAAAACCTCCCCAGAAAGCAGCTCGCTGCAACACCGGGCACGGCAACAGGCCCCCCTGGCCGCGCTCACCCGGCGTTGGGGGCGACATTGAAACACCCGCCACTGACAACGGCCCGTGAAAGGGCGATGCCGACCAGTAGAGCACCTCCGTACCGGCACCCGCAGGCATTTAGAGAAGGTGGAAGGGTAGGGGTGGTTATTAGGAGGGGGGAGCGGGAGTTGCGCGTGCGGGAGAACCGCTACGGTCGCCGACCTGACGCTACGTCGGCACTCTCACAGCCGACGTCACCAGACCATCAAAAAGGGGGGGGACTGTGCATCAGTCCGTGCTACCGAATCCGTGGGCCCAGGCCGCCCCGTGGGCCGTCGTCATCACAGTCATCATCGTTGTCATCGGCCTGGGGCCGGACCCGGCCACCGTCACGGCGTGCAGCACGATCCTGCTCGCCGCTGCGAGACGTACCGGCGTCTGACAAGCTAGCTCTCCAGCCGACGGCCTCGCTGGCGAAAGCTGCTTCCCCGCCGATGCGGGGGTGTTCCAGTGGACGGGCACGGGCGGCTCTGCCACCGAGATCCCTCCCCGCCGACGTGGGGGTGCCAGGCAGAGCCATGCTCGCTCACCGCCGGACCAGCCCGAGGTCCTGGTCCAGGCAGAGAGCCTTGCCGCCCACGCCCACCGGCTGAACGCGGCCGTCCTTGACGGGCTGATGCAGCACGCGGACGTCGCTGAGCATCGGATGCTGCTCCCACGACTCGGGAGGGCTCAGCAGGTCATGGTCCTCGGCACGGAACCAGTCGGCGCGCACCGGGATGGCGCGCCGCATCACTGCCCGGACATCGGTGGCCCGCATCTTCTCGTCCGGGCGGGGATCGGGGATCGGTTCGTTGCCCGCCAGGTCGAGTGTCCTGCGTCCGTCGGGCTGGAGGTATGCGCACAGCAGCCGGACCGAATCCGCTCCCAGCCGGGTGGCGGCCTCCCACTCGTCTTCTTCACCCGGCAGGCTGTGCAGTGCGTGCAGGCCGGATACGAGTCTGGCTTTGGGCACGGCCACCAGGCCGGCGACGCTTCGCTCGGCCAGGTCTTTGCCGCGGTGGGCGGTCCAGGCTGACTTCAGGCGGCCATCGGGAATGTCCCAGTCGACCGTCTGGCCGTTGTCTCCGTGCACCGCCTCGACGAGTTCCTGTACATCACCGGGGATCGAGACCGTCCCCTTGGGTAGCCCGGCCAGCTTCGCCGAGGTGGCGGCGAGCAGGAACTCGCTGTAGATCTCGCCCCACTGCCGCGGTAGCCGGCCGTCCTCGGCCAGAGGGTCGAGGACGACAAGGCGCGGTCCGCGTGCCCAGGCCGGGCGGCCCCGTCCGTGCGGATACCCGTTCTTGGCCCACCAGTTCTCGTGACGCCAGCACCGGCCGGCCCGCTGCAGCAACAGCGCGAGCGGAGCGAGGTCGCTGATGACAACGTCGGCATCCAGATCGAGTGACTGCTCGACAACTTGGGTCGCCACCACGATCCGGCGCACCGGCCGTGGACCTGAACGGCCCATTCCGTCCGTCACCTCCGACGTGCGCTCTTCCCGCACGTCTCCGGGGAAACGGGCGTGCAGCAGCTGCACGATCCCCCCGTCGGCATAAGAGCGGTCATCGAAGCGTTCACGGAGCCTTCGGTAGGTCTCCTGCGCGTCGCCGACTGTGTTGCACACCACCAGGGCAGTGCCGCCCTCCCCGGTGGCAACCGGCTCCACCAGGCGTTCGACGACCGCAAGACGGTTGCGCGCACCGCCCTGCGCGCCGTGCACGACCGGCTCGATACGGACCTGAAGGTCCATGCTCCGCTCGGCGGCCTGCTCCCGCTGCCGCGACGGCGACATCTGCGCACTCTTAGCGGTGGCGCCGTCCACATACAGCCAGCCGGGATACGGAGCCGGGAACGTCCGCCCGGCCAGCGCCCTCCGGCTGTGTCCGGCACCTTGCAGGTACTCCTTGATCAACCGGTCGCTGACCGAAGCGGGCAGTGTGGCCGACAGAAGGACGACGGGAACGCCGTAGGTCCCGAGCCAGTTCAGCAGCCGGCCCAGCAGCACCTGCATGTAGGGGTCGTAGGCGTGCGCCTCGTCCACGATGAACGTCTTGCCCGACAGAGCAAGCAGCCGCAACGCGTTGTGCCGCACCGGCAGGATGGACATCAGCGCCTGGTCGATCGTGCCGACCGCGAACTGCGCGAGCAGCGGACGCTTGGCACCACGCAGCCACTGCGCAGGACGCCGGCCCGTCGGCACCCGCTCGCCTCCCGGCAGGCCCTCGTCCGCGTCGCACGTGATGACACCCGGGCCTGCATGTAGGTCCTCGTCCGCATAAGCGCTGTTCAGCCACGCCATGCTGTGCACGAGAGTCAGCCCTGCTCCCTGCCCGGACTGGCGCAGCAGCGTCCGTGCGATACGCCCGTACATCTGGTCACTGGTCGCCATTGTCGGCAGCAAAAACGCAAACCCCCGCGTACCGAAGGCACAGGTGAGGACCCGCTCCGCTTCCAGAGCCGCCTCGCTCTTGCCGTCCCCGGGCGCAGCTGTGACCAGCAGGATGCCACCCCTGCCCGCCGAGCCCACCGCCGCCGGCAGCTCCTCCATGACCGACTGCTGCAGCGGATTGGGCCGCCCCGAGATCCCGTACGCCTCGGCGAACTCCTTGCGCTGCAGCTGCACCGGTTCGAGGCCCGCACCCGCCACAAGAGCAGCCGCGTCGAGACAGGACTGCGCGAAATGCGCCCCGAGTGAGGACTCAAGAGCCCGCTGCCTGCGCCGCAGATAGTCTTCCTGGCTGACCAGCCAGTCCGCGAGAATGACCAGCCCCGTGACCAGCACAGCCGGAGCCGCATCAAACGACTCCGGCGCCGGCGGAGACCCCAGCAGCCCATACACCGTTGAAGCATGCGCCACACGCTGCCGCGCCCAGACAGGCCCACCCAGAAAAGCCGAACCGCTCACCTGCTCATTCCGGTGGAACCGGCCGTGATGGCCACCCACGATCTCCGCGACCCGCTCGGCGGCATCCATCTCGCCATCATCATCGAAACCCAAAACCGCCAGCACGTCCTCGGCGACCCGCATCCCCGCCACATCATGGCCGTACCGCTCGCCGCACATACTCGAGCGCCCGGCAGCAAGCTCCTCACTCAAAAACTCGCTGCCGTGCCGGGAACAGAACTGAAAACCCGACAGCTTTCCGATGTCATGCAGCCCGGCGCACAGGCCCACCACCTCACGCGCCCTGCCCCAGTCACCCACCAGCCCCAGACCAGCCGCGATACCGCGCCGCTGACCATCCGACAGGTACACATCCCACAAATGCAAAGCCATCGCAGCAGCATCCAGAAGATGCCTCACCAACGGATACGGCGGCAGCCGCAGGTCCAGCCCCCGGGACTTCCCCCACACCGACTCATCCGGCCTCTCCCCCAACCCCACCGGCAAGACCAATCCCTCCCAACAACAACCGCCAACCCTCGCCGGCCACAGATCCAAACACACACCACCGACAACGGCCCCTGACATCCCGCGCGGCTACAGTGGCCACCGTGAACCACCCACCACAGCATCCCGCGATCACACCAAAAGCAAATCAACGGCAAAGCCACTCCTAACTATGAACCGCCCCGGTTCGAATAGAGACTCGATTTCATGAAAGGATCGAGTCATGGCACGACCCTCCCGTTACCCGCTTGAGCTCCGCCGCCGTGCAGTGCGCATGGTCGCCGAGGTGCGCGACGACTACCCGAACGAGACGGCCGCCTTGCAAGCGGTGACCGACAAGCTCGGCATCGGCTCCCGCGAGACGCTGCGGAACTGGGTGAAGCAGCACGAGATCGACGCGGGCCAGCGCCCGGGGACGACGACGGAGGAGTCTGCCCAGCTCAAGGCGCTGAAGAAGGAGAACGCCGAACTCAAGCGGGCCAA
>NZ_JBITGJ010000124.1:0-16743 GCF_044456925.1 Streptomyces sp. NPDC050743 | reverse complement strand
GGTTGGAACCCGGACGGTGCCGAGGGCGTAAGACCACCCGAGCCGCCGGCTCCGGCGGCGGCCTGAGCCGTAAATCCCCGCACAGCCCTGAAGGGTGACCAATCCACTCCCTTCAGGGAGGGGAGCCTTCAAGTGTTCTCGTCGCCGGTGGCAAGGATGGTGCGGCTGGCCGCGAAGAGCCGGGCGCAGCGTTGTGTCATGGCTTCGGGTGACTGGTCGGGGTGGTTGACCCACCAGCGGACCAGGGCGGTGCACAGGCCTCGCCAGGCGTATTTGAGGGCGTCGGCGTCGAGCGGGTCGCTGGATCCTGTGGTGTGCAGGAGGTCGGCGGTGCCGGTCGCGGCGAGTTCGTCGATGGCGTCGCGGTAGTGGGCCGCGCGGTGGGCGGCGTCGCTGTCGGGCGGCAGCGTGGGGTCGTAGAGGACGAACCATGCCTCGCGCCGGCTGTCGAGGGCGGTGAACAGGGCGTGCAGCACGCGCAGGGGCGTGGGCGGCGCGCCGGCGTCCTGTTCGGCCATCGCGGCGCGGATGGCGGCCAGCAGTCGGTCGCCGACCGGGTTGAGGCAGGCGAGGTAGAGGTCCTGCTTGCTGCCGAAGTACTGGTGCAGGAGTGGTTTGGTGACGCCGACGCGGGTGGCGATGGCCGCCACGGTGGTGGCCTCGTAGCCGTGGCGGCCGAACTCCTCGGTGGCCGCGGCCAGGACCTGTCGTTCGCGCGCGGCTCGGGGCACGCCCTTGGTGCCGGCCCTGGAGGAGAGCGTTGTCATGCGACCAGATCTTACCCTAGGGTAATTTACCGACGGGTAAATTCCTTGGACCCCGCTGGAGCGCGCCCATGCCTGCCACCGCGACCGACCCCCGCACCTCCCGCACCCGCTCCTGGTGGGGCTGGGGCTACGCCGACGCGCACCCCGACGACGCCGAATGCGCCGCGATGGGCGCCCTGCTGCCGGGCACCCTGCCCCGCCCGCTGCCGATACCCCGCATCGCCGACCTGCCCATCGGCCGCCCCGCCGCGACGCCCCCGCCCTCCCTGGCACACCTGGTCACCGCCGACCCGCAGGCGCGCGCCGCGCACGCCATGGGCAAGGCCTACCGCGACGTCATCCGGGCCCTGCGCGGCCGGCCCGGCCGGATCCCCGACCTCGTCGCCCGCCCGACCGACGACCAGGAGGTGGCCGACCTGCTGGACTGGGCCGGCGGGCACGGCGTGGCCGTCATCCCCTTCGGCGGCGGCTCCTCGGTGGTCGGCGGGGTGGAGTACCGCGGCGATGCCCACCACGCGGTCCTCTCACTCGACCTGACCGCGATGGACCGCGTCCTGGAGTTCGACACCACCAGCCGCTCGGCCCGCATCCAGGCCGGAGCCCTCGGCCCCGTGCTGGAAGACCAGTTGCGGGCCCACGGTCTGACCCTGCGCCACTTTCCGCAGAGCTTCGAGTTCTCCACCCTCGGCGGCTGGCTCGCCACCCGGGCCGGCGGCCACTACGCCACCGTCCGCACCCACATCGACGACTTCGTGCAGTCCCTGCACGTAGTCACGCCCGCAGGCTCCGGTACGTCCTGGCGCCTACCCGCATCCGGCGCCGGACCGTCGCCGGACCGCCTGTTCCTCGGTTCCGAGGGCGCACTCGGCGTCATCACCGAGGCGTGGATGCGCCTGCAGGAGCGCCCGCGATACAAGGCCTCGACGTCCGTGGCTTTCGCCGACTTCCACCAGGCGCTGGACGCGGTGCGTGCCATCGCCCAGTCCGACCTCGCCCCCGCCAACTGCCGCCTGCTCGACCCAGGGGAGGCGCTGCTGTCCGGCGCCTCCCACGACGGCTCCGCCGTCCTGGTCCTGGGCTTCGAATCCGGCACCGCTCCCGTCGACGACCGCCTCACGAGCGCCCTGGACCTGACCCGCGACCACGGCGGCCGCGGCAGGGCGCTGACGACGGACCGCGATGCCCCGGCCGACACGGCCGTCAGCGCCTGGCGTTCGGCGTTCCTCCGCATGCCCTACCTGCGCGACGGCCTGGCCCGCATGGGCGCCGTCATCGAGACCTTCGAGACCGCCGCCACCTGGGACAGGATTCCCGCCCTGATCGATGCCGTCCGCACCGGGGTCGGCGCCGCCGCCTTGAAGGCCACCGGACACCCGGCGACCATCAACTGCCGCCTGACCCACGTCTATCCGGACGGCGCCGCCCCCTACTTCACCGTGGCCGTCGCCGGCCGGCCCGGCGACGAGGTCGAGGTCTGGGACGACATCAAGGCCGCCGCGAGTGACGTCCTGCACCGCTACCGTGCCACCATCACCCACCACCACGCCGTCGGCCGCGACCACCGTCGCGGCTACGACCTCCAGCGCCCGGAGCCCTTCGCGCTGGCACTGCGCGCCGCCAAGGACGCCCTGGACCCCAACCGCATCCTCAACCCAGGCGTCCTGATCGACTGACAACACAGCGGCAGACGAGTCCCTGCGGTGTTCGCGGGGACTTCGCAGCCTGGGCGGGGCAACGCGGCACCCCGTCTCAGCCGTGGCGGCTGCCGTAGTCCGGGGGCGGCGGGGGGCGGAGGCGCGGCGCCGTCATCCGGCGGATCGGGACTCGGACGGAGGCGACCCGGTCACTTCTCCGGCGTGCCGTGCGCGCGTTGCTCGCCTGATCCGCGCACGATCAGCCGGGTGGGCACGGTGATGGTGCGAGCCCGGGACCGGTCGCCGTCGAGACGGGCCAGGGCGGTGATCGCCGCCGTTCTGCCGATCTCCTCGGGGTCCTGGGCGACGACGGTCAGGGCCGGTTCGAGTGCCTCGGCGAGCGATACGTCGTCGAAGGCGACCACGGCCACGTCCTTGCGCTTGCTGCGGGCGAGCTCGGCGACGATGCCCAGCGCCATGATGTTGTTGCCGGCGAACAGGGCCGTGGGGGGATCGGCCAGGTCGAGCAGCTTGGAGGTCGCGTCTTCGGCGCCCTGCTGGTCGTGTGCGCTGACGACCAGTGAGCGATCGTAGGGGATGTGGGCTTCCTGCAGGGCCGAGCGGTAGCCGGCCAGACGCTCGCGGCGGGTGTAGAGCTTGGTGGGAAGGTCGCCGACGAAGCCGATACGGCGGTGTCCGTGGGCGACGAGATGGGCGACGCCCTCGTGGGAGCCGTCACGGTTGGAGCTGACGACACTGTCCGTGGACAGGCCCGACCCGGGACGGTCCAGGAACACGACGGGCAGGCCATTCGCGCGGTGGGTCTTGAGGTGGGCGTGGTCGGCGCCGACGGACGGCACGACCATCAGGATGCTGACGCGGCGGGCCAGGAACTTGTCCGTCAGCGCGCGCTCGCGGTCGGCATCGTCCGCGGAGGAGCCCATGAGCAGGGTCAGTCCGCGGTCGCGGACGGTGTCCTCGATGCTCCTGGCGACAGTTCCGAAGAAGGGGTTGGCCAGGTCGGGGATGACCAGTCCGATGGTGGTGTCGGGTCCGCCGACGCGGATGTTGCGTGCCATGAGGTTCGGCTGGAAGCCGAGCTTGGCGACGGCGGCGAGAACCTGTTTCCTGGTCTCGGCCGAGGCGGGGCCGTCCTCGTTGAGGACGCGGGAGACGGTCTTGGCGCTGACGCCCACTTCTCGGGCGACGTCTGCCAGGGTCGGGCGGCGGTTCGCTGCCATGGAGGAAACGGTCTCCTGTGCTCGTCGGTTCCGGCCGCGGCCTCGGCCGGAACCTGTGAGTGTGTCGTCAGTTGGCCTGGACTCCCGCGGCCTTCGCCGCCTCGGAATCCGCTACGACAGTACCCCCGGCCTCGTCCAGCGTGAGAGCGCCGGTCATGATCGCGACGACCTCCGCCATGGAGTAGTCGGAGGGCTTGATCACAGCAGCCCGGCGGCCCAGCCGGTGGACGTGGATCCGGTCGGCGATCTCGAAGACGTGCGGCATGTTGTGGCTGATCAGGACCACCGGCATGCCCTTGTCGCGGACGCGGCGGATCAGGTCCAGCACCTGACCGGACTCCTTGACGCCCAGCGCGGCGGTGGGTTCGTCCATGACGACGACGCTGCTGGCCCAGGCGACGGAACGGGCGACCGCGACTGCCTGCCGCTGTCCGCCGGAGAGGGTCTCGACCGCCTGGGTGAGCGAGCGCAGACCGATCTTCAGGTCGGCCATGTGCTCGGCGGCCTCCTGCCGCATGCGCTTCTTGTCCAGCATGCGGAAGACACTGCCGAGGACGCCGGGGCGGCGTAGCTCGCGCCCGAGGAACATGTTCGAGGCGATGTCCATGGAGGCGGCCACGGCGAGGTCCTGGTAGACGGTCTCGATGCCGTGGGCGCGTGCGCTCTGCGGTCCGGAGAACGTGATGGGCTTGCCGCCCAGTCGTATCTCGCCCGCGTCGGGGACGAGCGCGCCGGTCAGCGCCTTGATCAGGCTCGTCTTGCCGGCGCCGTTGTCGCCGATGACGGCGAGGACCTCGCCGGGCAGCAGGTCGAAGTCGGCGCCGTCGATCGCGGTGACGTGGCCGTAGCGTTTGACCAGGCCGCGGGCCTGCAGCACGGGGGTGGGGGAGGAGGTGGCGGTCATCGGGCCTTCTTCCGGGAGATCTGGTCGACGGTCACCGCGAGGATCACCAGGACTCCGGTGATCAGCGTCTGGTAGATGGAGGCGACGCCCATCAGCTGCAGGCCGTTGCGGAAGACGCCGACGATGAGGACGCCGATGAAGGTGCCCAGGACCGAGCCGCGTCCGCCGAAGAGGCTGGTGCCGCCGAGGACCACGGCGGTGATGCTGTCGAGGTTGTCGGTCTGGCCGGCCTGGGGGTCGCCCACCCCGGTGCGGGAGATGAGCAGCAGGGCGGCGATGCCGTACAGCAGACCCGCGACGGTGTAGATGCCGATGGTCAGGCGCGAGGTGCGGATGCCGTTCAGGCGCGCCGCTTCCTGGCTGTTGCCCAGGGCGTACACGTGCCGGCCCCAGCCGGTGCTGCTCAGCGCGTAGGCGAGGAGCAGGAACAGGGCGATGGTGACCAGGGAGCCGTAGGTGATGTCGGTGTGGCCGAGGGGGAACGTCTCTCCCAGGGCCGTCAGCGGGCCGGGCAGGCTGGTGATCGTCTGTTCCTCGGAGTAGATGTGGGTCAGCGCGAACGCCACGTTGAGCATGCCGAGGGTGACGATGAACGGCGGCAGCGGGATCTTCTGCACCAACAGCCCGTTGAGCAGGCCGAATCCGGCGCACACGGCGATGCCCAGAGCGATGGCGACGAGCGGGGGCAGGGAGCCCTGGGCGGCCATCTTGGCGATCACGATGCTGCCGAAGGCCATCACGGCACCGCACGACAGGTCGATGCCCGCCGTGAGGATGATCAGGGTCTGGCCGATGGCGAGGGTGCCGACGACCATGACCTGCTGCACGATCAGCGAGAAGTTGCCGCCGGTGAGGAACTGGTCGGTCGAGAGAGAGAAGAAGGCGCAGGCGAGGAGGAGAGCGACCAAGGGGCCGGTGGTCGGCGCCGTGAGCAGTCTGCGGGCCGTGGTCGGCGCCTTGAGCTCGGCGTACGGCGTGGTCGTGGCTGTCATGCGAAGTCCTTGTCGGAAGACCGAAGTCCTTGTGTCCGTCGTTGCCGACGGACCAGGGGACGAGGGGGCGGCCGTCCCCGGTCGGGGAGGAGGGGCCGGCCGCCCCGCCGGGGGCAGGGGCGTCGTACGGTTCTGCCGGCGGCTCAGCCCCAGCAGTTCTGCAGGCCGAACGCGGTGTCCTTGGACGTGACGCCGGCCTGCGCCTTGTCGGTGATGAGGTTGACGCCCGTGTCGGTGTAACCCGACGCCTTCTTGCCGCCCTTGGCGTACGTCACCACGGCCTTGACACCCTCGTCGGCCATCTTCAGCGGGTACTGCTGGGAGGTGGCGCCGATCTTGCCGTCCTTGACCGCCTGGGTCCCGGTGCAACCGCCGTCGACGGAGACGATCAGCACGTCCTTCTCCCGGCCCTTGGCCTTGAGCGCGGTGTACGCGCCCAGCGCGGCGGGTTCGTTGATGGTGTAGACGAGGTTGATGCCGGGGTCCTTCTGGAGGCAGTTCTCCATGGCGGTCTGGCCCTTGGCCTGGTCGCCGCCGGTGTCCTGGGAGCAGACGATCGACTTGTCCTGCGCGCCGATGCCGAAGCCCTTGAGGAAGCCGTTGTGCCGCTGCACGCCCACGGAGACACCGGGCGCGAGGTCGAGGGTGGCTATCTTCGCCGTCTTGCCCTTCATGGCGGCCTTGGCGTACTCGCCGATCAGCTTGCCGGCGTTGAGGTTGTCCGTGGCGAAGAGGGCGTCGACCGCGCTCTCCGGCTCGGTCGGGGTGTCCAGGGCGATGACCAGGACGCCCTTGGCGCGGGCCTTCGCGATCGCGGGCACGATGGCCTTGGAGTCGCTCGGGGTGATCAGGATGCCCTTCACGCCGGAGGCGACCATGTTCTCGATGGCCGTGACCTGACCGGCGTTGTCCCCGTCGAACTTGCCTGCTGCGGTGAGCAGTTGAGCGCCGTTCTCCTTGGCGGCCTTCTCCGCGCCCTCCTTCATCTTCACGAAGAACGGGTTGGTGTCGGTCTTGGTGATCAGACCGACCTTGACACTGCCCGAACCGGCGCTGGTCGAACTCGATCCGGAGCCGGATCCGCAGGCCGTCAGGGTGAGGGCCGCGACGCCCGTGACCGCGGCGGCTCTGAGGACGGAGGAGGACAGGCGAGTGGTGCGAGACATGATCGACTCCTGTGGGATAGCGAGCGGCGCGGGGTGGGGCTCAAAGCGTCATCCGGAGTGTCATCGTTGACTTATGTCATCGTTGACACCGCCTGGCGAGGATGATGGACTCCGGATCCTGGCAACGTCAATGCCTTCCACTCGTCACAAATCGGCAACGTCCGTGACCGCCGGTCGCACGCAGCCGATCGGCCGCCATGCCGCGACGCGCCCTGTGCACCCGTACTTTCCGAGAGAAGAGCAGCCCATGAGCCCGCGTCAGATCACCGTCCTGGGGGAGTGCGTCGCCGACGCCTTCACCGAACCGGCAGCCGCCTCGACCGAACTCGCGCTACGGGTGCTGCCGGGCGGCGGACCTGCGAATACGGCGGTTGCCCTGGCCCGGCTGGGCACCCCGGCCCGCTTCCTGGTCCGGCTGTCCGGCGATGTGTTCGGCCGCCTGTTCCGGGCCCGGCTGGAGGCGTCCGGCGTGGACCTGTCGCATGCCGTCGCGGCCGCCGAGCCCAGCACTCTCGCTGTGGCGGAGCTCGACGCCCAGGGGCAGGCCGCGTTCTCCTTCCACGCACAGAACACGGCCGACTGGCAGTGGACGGCCGAGGAGTTGGCGCGGGTGGATCTGTCGAAGACCGCCTGCGTGCACACCGGTTCCCTGGCCCTGGTCCGGAAGCCCGGTGCGCCGGTGGTGGAGGATTTCCTTGCGGCCGCCGCCCCTGAAGCGACCATCAGCATCGACCCCAACGTCCGGCCGCTGCTGGTGCACCCCGACGTCTACCGTGCCCGGCTGGCGCACTGGTGCGGCCTCGCCGACGTGCTGCGGCTGAGCGAGGACGACCTGGAACTGCTGCTGCCGGGCACCCCGCCCGAGCAGGCCTGCGACATCTGGCACGCGGCCGGTGCGCGGCTCGTCGTGATCACACGCGGTGCCGAAGGCGCCTTGGCCTCGCTCGACGGCGAACGGCTTCAGGTGCCCGCCGTGCCGACAGACGTCGCCGACACGGTCGGGGCGGGGGACTCCTTCACCGCCGGGCTGCTGCACCACCTCGGCGCCCGCGGACTCCTTGGCGGCCGGCTGACGGAACTCCGCCTCGACGACGTCGCGGAAGCCTGTCTGTTCGCCGCCCGCGTCGCGGCCCTGACCTGCTCGGTTGCCGGTCCCAACCCGCCGTGGCGGAGCCAGTTGGAGCAGCTCGCCACGGCTGATCGCACCTGACGGGCATGCGAGCTGCGTAGCGGGACACGAGGGCCCGCACCGTTGACGCACCGGCCGGATTGCGTCCATCATCAGGCCACTCGATGTCATCGATGACACAAGTCAACGTTGACATCGCCTTCTCGGTGCTGTGGACGACGCCGAGAAGGCCTCACTCTTCGGTGGGTCCGCGCCGGGCAGCAGGTTCCGCTGCGCGGACGGCCGCAACACAGGAGACATCATGAGCTCTGGACGTGTATCCCGGCACGCCCGCACCCGGATGATCGCGGCGGTGGCGACCGTCTGCGCCCTGTCCGCCACCCCGCTGGCCCCCCGGGCCCTCGCCGCCGACACCCCGCCGTACTCCGAGACCTACCGGCCCCAGTTCCACTTCACCCCGGAGAAGAACTGGATGAACGACCCCAACGGCCTCGTGTACTACAAGGGCGAGTACCACCTCTTCTACCAGTACAACCCCAACGGCAACTCGTGGGGCGACATGTCCTGGGGGCACGCGGTGAGCACCGACCTCGTGCACTGGAAGCAACTGCCGCTCGCCCTGCCGTACGACGACAAGGAGATGGTGTTCTCCGGCAGCGCGGTCGTCGACTGGAACAACACCACCGGGTTCGGCACGAAGGAGAACCCGCCCATGGTGGCGATCTACACCAGCTACCACAAGGACACGGGCGTACAGGCGCAGTCGATCGCCTACAGCACCGACCGCGGCCGCACCTGGACCAAGTACCAGGGCAATCCCGTCCTGGACATCGGCTCCAGGGAATTCCGCGACCCCAAGGTCCAGTGGTACGCGCCGACCAAGAGCTGGCTGATGACGGTCTCGCTGTCCACCGAGCACAAGGTGCGGTTCTACTCGTCCAAAAACCTCAAGGACTGGCAGCCGCTCAGCGAGTTCGGGCCGGCCGGTGCGACGGGCGGCGTCTGGGAGTGCCCCGACCTGTTCCCGCTCGCGGTCGACGGGAACAAGCAGACGATCAAGTGGGTCCTGGTCGTCAACATCAACCCCGGTGGCGTCACCGGCGGTTCGGGCGCCCAATACTTCGTCGGCGACTTCGACGGCAAGAAGTTCACCGCCGACGACAAGGGCACGTACACCCCGCCCACCGGCACGGTGATGCAGGACTTCGAGGGCCCCGGCTTCGGCACGTGGACGACCACCGGCACGGCGTTCGGCGACGCACCGGCGGCCGGTGCGGTGGACGGACAGGGGACGGTCACCGGCTTCGACGGGACGGGCCTCGCCAACAGCTTCCACGGCGGGGACGGCGCCACCGGCATCCTCACCTCGCCCGAGTTCACCGTCGACAGCAGCTACCTGAACTTCAAGCTCGGCGGCGGCCGGCACCCGCACCAGGCAGGGACGGTCCTGGAGCAGTCAGGCCCGCCCGCGGGGACGGTCCTCGCCGACTTCGAAGGCGGCTCATACGGCGACTGGGCGACGACCGGAGACGCCTTCGGCTCGGCACCGGCCACCGGCACCCTCCCCAACCAGCAGGAAGTCTCCGGCTATCTCGGCAGCGGCCTGGTCAACACCTTCCTGAACGGCGACTCCACCACCGGCACCCTCACCTCGCCGGAATTCACCGTCGACAAGGACTACGTCAACTTCCTCGTCGGCGGCGGCAACCACCCCGTCGGCTCCGCCAACCCCACCGCCGTCGAACTCCTCGTCGACGGCCAGGTGGTGCGCAGCACGACCGGAAAGGACGCCGAGGCCCTCAACTGGGCCTCCTGGGACGTCAAAGACCTCGCCGGCAAGAAGGCGCAGATCAGAATCGTCGACGACAACACCGGCGGCTGGGGCCACATCAACGTCGACCACATCATGCTGTCCGACACCAAGGCCCGGCCCGTCTCCCAGGAGACGTCCGTCAACCTGGTCGTCGACGGCAAGGTGGCCGGCAGCGCCACCGGTTCCAACAGCGAGACCCTGGACTGGGCCTCCTTCGACCTGCGTCCCTACGCGGGCAAGAAGGCGCGGATCCAGATCGTCGACATGAACACCTCCGGCTGGGGCCACATCCTGGCCGACCAGTTCACCGCCGCCGACGCCCCCGCCAAGTCCGTGGTACAGCGCGCCGACTGGGCCGACTACGGCAAGGACTACTACGCGGCCGTGTCATGGGACAACGTGCCGGGCGACAAGCGCTACATGATCGGCTGGATGAACGACTGGGAGTACGGCGGCTCCATCCCCACCTCCCCCTGGCGCAGCGCGCAGAGCGTCCCCCGGCAGATGGCCCTGCGCACCGTCGACGGCCGCATCCGCCTGACCAGCGAACCGGTCGACAACCTGACGTCCCTGCGGCAGGACCACCCGGCGACCGCGTCCGACATCACCGTCAAGAACACCTCACAGCCCCTGATCGGCCCCGCGGCCGAGGGCAAGGCGCTCGACATCGAGGCGGCCTTCACCCTCAAGGACGCCGCACGCTTCGGCCTGAAGGTGCGCACCGGCGCCGGGGGAGAGGAGACCGTCATCGGCTACGACACCACGACCCAGGAGCTCTACGTCGACCGCACCAACTCCGGCACCGCGGACTTCAACGACGCCTTCCCGGGCGTCCAGCGAGCGCCCCTGAATGCCAGGAACGGCAAGGTGAAGCTGCGCATCCTCCTCGACTGGTCGTCCGTCGAGGTCTTCGGCGGCAACGGCGAGGCCGTGATCACCGACCAGATCTTCCCCGACCCGGCCGCCCAGGGAGTGCAGGTCTTCGCCGAGAACGGCTCGGTGAAGCTGGACCAGGCCGACGTCTGGCACCTGAACTCCTACCGCGACTGACCCCGACCCCAGAGGACACCACACCGTGAACAAGACCCTGCTCGCCGAGTTCACCGCCCGCGAGGGAGCGGAAGACGAGGTCGCCCGCCTGATCCTGGAGTACGCCAAGAAGGTGCGCGAGGAAGAGGGCAACCTCGCCTTCGACGTCTACACCAAGGCGTCCGCCCCGCGCGCCTACTGGATCTTCGAGGTGTACCGCGACGAGGACGCGTTCCAGGCACACCTGAGAGCCCCTTACGGCGGCCCGTTCAACACCGCACTGGCCCCACTGATCGAGGAGGACGCCTCGGTGCTGACCTTCCTCGACCCGGTGACCTGACGTCCGTCATCCGCTGACCCGACATCCGCCGGGCCCGCTCTGCGGGCCTGGCCTTCACCGTGCACGTGTACGTCGCTGAACGAGGGCCTGTTGCCCTGGTGGGCGGCCCACGGTTCAGGGAGAAGGTGCGGTGCAGGGTGCGGTGAATGTCGGTTCCCCTCGATCCGAACCGGTGACCAAGAGGTTCCGGTTCTCTGGGACAGAGCCACACGCGGGGGAGTGCGGTCGATGTGTGGCGCGGCACTGCGGCCCGGTGCCCAGCGGGTCTCAGTCCTCGATCTGTGAGCGGAGGCGGCGGGAGGGGGTGAAGGCGTAGAGGTCGAGGATGCCGGGCGGTTCGGCCAGGCCCGGGCCACCGCCCCCGACCCACGCGGTGATGTCGGCAGTGGCATCGGGATCGTTGACCAGGCCGAGCCAGACCGGGCGGCCGCCGGCCCGGCGGCCCGCGGCGGAGGGCTGGACGACGATGACGTTGGCGTGTTCGCACGCGTCCAGGCAGTTGACGGGACGCACGCGGGCCACGCCGGACAGCGCCTTGCGCAGATCGGCGAGTTGGGCGGCGTGATCCAGGTTCGGGATCTTCGGAGTGCCGCAGCAGCAGCCCCGGCAGACGGTGACCGTGCAGCGGTCCGCGGCCTCGGCGCCGGAAGCGGTGGTGTGTCGGGCGCGGCGGCTCACCGGTCACCCTCCGCGCGGGCTCGGGCCCAGGCGGTCTCGCGCAGCAGGCGCAGCCCGTTGAGGCCGACGATGACGGTCGACCCCTCGTGGCCGAGGACGCCCAGGGGCAGCGGCAGGGTGGCGGTCAGGTCCCAGACGGCCAGGCCCGAGATGAAGACGGCGGCGATGACCAGGTTCTGCACGACCAGGCGGCGCGCCCGGCGTGAGAGGGCCATCACGGTGGGTACGGTGGCGAGTTCGTCGCGGACGATCACCGCGTCGGCGGTCTCCAGGGCGAGGTCCGAACCCGCCCGGCCCATGGCCACACCGGTGTGGGCGGCGGCGAGCGCGGGAGCGTCGTTGACCCCGTCGCCGACCACCAGCACCTTGCGGCCGGCTCGTTCCTGTTCCCGGACCGCGGCCACCTTGGCCTGCGGCAGCAGTCCGGCCCGCACGTCGGTGATGCCGACCTCGGTGGCCAGGCGGGCGGCGGCGCGCGGGTTGTCCCCGGTGACCAGCATCGGCGCGGTGCCCGTGAGGGCGGTCAGGGAGGCGACGGTGCCGGCGGCGTCCGGGCGCAGCCGGTCGGCGATGCCGAGCACCCCGGCCCGGACACCGTCGACCACCACCAGCACCGCCGTACGCCCGGCGTCCTCCAGGCCGGCCGCGACGGCCGCGGCCCGGGCGGCGGGCGCATCCTGCACACCGGCAGACGGCCGGGCCGGCGCGCCCACGGCGACCGTGCGGCCGCGGACGGTGGCCGTCACCCCGACACCAGGGGTGGAGGCGAAGTCCTCCGCGACGGGCGGAGTGAGGCCGCGGCTGCGGGCGGCTTCCACGATGGCGCGGGCCAGCGGGTGCTCGCTGGGGTGCTCGGCCGCCGCCGCAAGGGACAGCAGCTCGTCCTCGGTGAGGCCGGAGCCGGTCAGCGGCCGGACGTCGGTCACCCGCGGGGTGCCCTCGGTCAGGGTGCCGGTCTTGTCCAGGGCGACCGCGTCGACCTGGCCGAGGCGTTCCATCACCACGGCGGACTTCACCAGCACGCCGTGCCGCCCGGCGTTGGCGATCGCCGACAGCAGCGGAGGCATGGTCGCCAGTACCACCGCGCAGGGCGAGGCGACGATCATGAAGGTCATCGCCCGCAGCAGCGAGCCGGTCAGCGCGGCGCCGAACGCGAGCGGCACCGCGAACACGGCCAGCGTGGCCGCCACCATGCCGATCGAGTAGCGCTGTTCGACCTTCTCGATGAACAACTGGGTCGGCGCCTTGGTCTGCGACGCCTCCTGGACCATCTGCACGATGCGGGCGATCACCGAGTCCGAGGCGTCCCGCTCGACCTTGATCCGCAGGGCGCCGGTGCCGTTGACCGTGCCCGCGAACACCTCGTCGCCCGGCTCCTTGGCCACGGGCAGCGGCTCGCCGGTGATGGTGGCCTGGTCGACCTCGCTCGCCCCCTCCAGCACGCGGCCGTCGGCACCGATCCGCTCGCCGGGCCGCACCCGGACCGTGTCCCCGACGGCCAGTTCGGCGGTGGGCACGCTCTCTTCGGTGCCGTCGTCGAGGAGGCGGGCCGCGGTGGCGGGGGCCAGGTCGAGCAGGCCGCGCACCGAGTCGGCGGTGCGCGCGGTGGCCAGGGCCTCCAGCGCGCCGGAGGTCGCGAAGATGACGATCAGCAGGGCGCCGTCCATCACCTGCCCGACGGCAGCGGCTCCCAGCGCGGCCACGATCATCAGCAGGTCGACGTCGAGGGTCTTCTCCCGCAGCGCCAGCAGCCCGGCCCGGGCCGGCTCCCAGCCGCCGGCCGCGTAGGCCAGTGCGTACACCGAGCCCCACGTCCAGGCGGGCGCGCCGGTCAGCTGCAGCGGCAGTGCGAGCAGGAACAGCACCGTGGCCGCTGCCGCCCAGCGGGCCTCGGGCAGCGCGAAGACCCGGGTCCGCCGCTGTGGGGCGGCCTCCGGGGGCGCGGCCGAGGCCGGCGCGGGGCGCTCGGTCAGGGTGGAAGACATACGGCATGGACCCTTCGGCAGGGCGGGCGTGCTTACTCGCCCACCATACAGGTACATATGAAGACCTCTTCAAGTGTGGCTTGTATGATGGCCCCCATGGGCCATGGAGCAGCTCCCGCGAAGAACCTCGTCCCGCACACCCGCCTGGACGCGGAGAGCGCCGCCCGCGTGGCGACCACCCTCCAGGCGCTCGCCACCCCCTCCCGGCTGCTGATCCTCTCCCGCCTGCGCGAAGGCCCCTGCGCCGCGACCGAACTGGCCGCCGAGGTCGGCATGGAGCAGTCCGCCTGCTCCCACCAGCTGCGCCTGCTGCGCAACCTCGGCCTCGTCGTGGGCAGGCGCCAGGGCCGCTCGGTGATCTACGCGCTCTACGACAACCACGTCGCCGAACTCCTCGACCAGGCCGTCTACCACATCGAGCACCAGCGCCTCGGGCTGAGCGACGCCCCCGAGCCGGACGCGGTGGAAGCGGCCGCGCCCGGCAGCACCGACTGACGGCCGCAGCGCAGACATCGTGCGCGGCTGCCTGACCCTCGGACACGCACCACACCGCCTTCGCGCCGCTTCGGAGCGACGACTCCTCAGCCATGGGGGAAACGAAGCTGAGGAACCATCCCTAGTTGTGCCATCTCATGACATTGGCTCCTCGCTGTCAGGTTTGGCGGGCGTAGGACGTGAGGCGATCGGCGAGCGCGGTGACGAGGTCGCGCAGTTCAGCGGGGCGCTCGATGACGAACGGCCGGTCGAGTGAGGCGAGTACTGGAGGCAACCAGTCGAGCCGCTCCGCCCGCAGCTCGACGCGCAGCCAGCGCTCGGTCGCCCGGTCCTGACCGGCCGCGGGCTCCTGTTCCTCCAGGCTCGCGATGCTGGCGGGCAGGTGGACGCGGATTTGCTCAACGGTCCCGTGGATCCGCAAGGTCACCTCATGCCGGTACTCAGCCGTGGCGAACGCTGACAACACGCGCTGTGCTGGACCGGGACCCGGGGGCGCTTCGAATGAGCCGGGCAGGGTCCGCGCGTCTGCGATGCGATCGAGCCGGAAGATTCGGTCCTCGCCGATCTGGGCGTCCTCGCCCGTGACGTACCACCGGCCCGCATGGGCGACGATCCCGTACGCGTGCAGTGTGCGTTCGCTGCGCCGTCCGTCGCGGTCGGTGTAGCGGATCGAGACCGGTCGGCGGTGGCGCACCGCATCGGCGACGGTGAGCAGGAGCCCGGCGTCCGGGGTGTCGAAGTCTCCGGGCTGTTCCGTGAAGGCGAGGGATTCCAGGACTGTGTCGAGCCGGCGGGCGATGTGCTTGGGCAGCACCCGCCGGATCTTCGCCGATGCCGTCTCGTTCGCCGTGCGCTCCGTCGTCGTCAGCCCTGCTCGGCGGCCGGCGACCAGGCCGAGCAGCACGGCCAGCGCCTCGTCGTCGCTGAGCATGAGCGGAGGCAAGCGATACCCGGGAGCGAGCCGGTACCCGCCGTAGCGGCCGCGCACCGATTCCACGGGCACATCCAGGTCGATCAGCTGGTCCACATACCGCCGCACGGTGCGCCCTTCGACGCCGAGACGGTCGGCGAGCTCGGCCACAGTCCGGGTGCCGCCCGACTGCAGCAGCTCCAAGAGTGTCAGCACGCGGCCGGTGGGTCGTGGCATGTTCGCAGCCTACCGCGAATACAGGACCGATTCTGTCCACTATTTCTCCTAGCCTGCGACGTGTACGCCTCCAGCACAGCCAAGGAGACTCCCATGGACTTCGTCTCGATCCGCATCATCACCAACGACGTCGCACGCCTCGTCGAGTTCTACAAGCGAGCCACAGGGGCGCGGGCGACGTGGGCCACCGAAGACTTCGCCGAACTCAAGACCGCGGGCGCAACCCTCGCGATCGCCTCCATCCGCACCGTCCCGCTGTTCGCCCCGGGCTCTGCCCGCCCGGCGGACAACCACAGCGTGATCACCGAGTTCCTCGTCGACGACGTGGACCGCGTTCACCAGAACCTGACCGGCTTCGTCACCGACTTCGTCAACGAGCCCACCACGATGCCCTGGGGCAACCGATCGCTGCTGTTCCGCGACCCCGACGGCAACCTCGTCAACTTCTTCACCCCCGTCACCCCAGCGGCCATCGAAAAGTTCGCACGCTGACGCCACGCACAGCCGCTCACGCGGGAGCCCCGAGATCCAAGGGCTCCCGATGAACGCAGCCCCCCGAGTCCAGGAACGCCATTCAGCAGGGCACATCGGAACGCACCGCTGACCCTCGAAGGACGCCTCCGCTTGTGTCCGCGGATCGACGCCGGACGTCCGATCGCACGTCGCTGCCGAAGCCGGGATCTCCCGCCGCTGCCTGGCCAAGTGGTACGCCCGCTGGCGCGCGCGGCGAGAACGGACTACTCAACCGCTCCTCCCGCCCCTCCACCAGCCCCGCCCGCACCCCCGAGGACATCGCTGACCTGGTGGAGGCGCTGCGGCGGCAGACCAAGCACGAGCCGGCCCGGCTCGCCGCCGACCTACAGCGGCTGCACGGCGTCACACTCGCGCCCGCGACCGTTCACCGCATCCTGGTGAGGCGAGGACGTGGGCCGGCTCCGGGACCTCGACCCACCGACCGGCGAGCAGCTGCGCGAGGTCATCCGCTACGAGCACGACCGGGTCGGCGACCTGCTCCACGTCGACGTCAAGCTGGACGGCACCGACCACGTCAGCCACAAGGGACAGGGCAGCACGATCCGCCGCTCCATCATCTGGCGGAGACAGGCACACTGCCGATATTCGCTTGCGCTCCCTCGTCACTAGGGTCAACGTCGCGTGTCACCTGACGAAGGCAGAGAGAATGACCACGCAGACCCATCCCGTCGACCACGAGCTCATCCAGGCAGCGGCGCACGTTGCTCGCACTCGCTGCCGGGGCGACAACCACACCATGGCGGCCGCGGCCCGCGCCCTGGACGGCCGGATCGTCACTGCGGTGAACGCCTACCACTTCACCGGGTTCCTCCGAGGATGCCCCGGCCTTCAGGCCGGGGAGGAATCGGACTCCTGCGGAGCAGGGCAGGGATAGCCGGATCGCCGTCAG
>NZ_JBITGJ010000123.1:2696-16744 GCF_044456925.1 Streptomyces sp. NPDC050743 | reverse complement strand
CCCGTCGGTTGATCTGACCGAGCTTGTCCTCGGCGCCGGCCAGGCTAACCCGCAGACCTTCGACCTCGCCGAGCCAGCCCTCGCGCTCCGCCTCGGCGATGCGGGCGATGAGGTTGTCGCGGATTTCGACGAGCCGTGCCTGTTGGGCGGGGTCTGGTCTCAGGAGGGAGCATCTGACACAAGCGTCCGCTGCTCCCTCCTGCGCCCCGACCCTGCCCAGCGCGGCCGGCTCGTGGAGATCCGCGACAACCTACTCGACCGGATCGCTGAGGCCGACCGGGAAGGCTGGATCGGCGAGATCGAAGGGCTCCGCGTCAGCCTCGCCGGGGCCGAAGCCAAGATCGGCCAACTCGACGCGGCAGCGCCCCGCGGCCCGGTTCTGCTGGGGCTGCCGACGCACCGACCCACCCCGCAGGGGTGATCAGGCTCCAGGGGACCTGGATCAGCCATCGTCTGATGCGAGACGACGGCTCCGCCGGGATTTATGCGGGCTATCACACCCGTCTCATCGACAGCCCCTCTCCGAGGCGGTGTGCAAGGTGGAGCAGGTCGGGCAGGTACAGCACTCGTCCTTCGAATCCTGGGAGGGGGACATGGAGCGGCTTGGTCCAGTGGGCGGGGATCGCGTCCAGCCCGTAATACGCCCCCGCGAGGCCTCCGGTCACCGCGGCGACGGTGTCCGTGTCACCGCCCAGGTCGATCGCCGCGCGTATCGCGTCTTCGAAGCTGGTGGTGGTGCGCAGGGCCCAGACAGCGGAGCCCAGACAGGGCCAGACGGCACCGTTGAACTCGGTCGCCTGATCGGGGTGCCAGTCGGGCGAGAGGACGGTGGCGTAGCGGCCGCGGTGGTCGGGGTGGACAAGAGCCAGCACGTCCGGGAGCGCGGCGAGGGGGTCAATGTCCTCGAACGTGACACGGATGAGCTCGTGGAAGATCGCGGTTCCTTCCCATGCCGCGCGATCCCCATGGGTGAGAGCAGCGATACGGCGGGCCGCGTCCATGGTGACTTCTTGGCCGGCGGCCGCGAAGTGGACTGCGGAGGTCGACGCCCGCATCAAGGAGCCGTTTCCCGCTGCTCGTTGGTTGACCTGGAAATGGATCGCTGCGGCGAGGTCCCAGGGCATGCCGTTGGTCAGGACGTCTTCGGTCTGCAAGCCGATGTCCTTCGGCTCTGATGCTGCCCACCGCTGGAAGCGGGCGAAGATGTCCGGAAGATCGAGTCCGCCCCGCTCCAGCAGCGACTCCGCGACCAGGACAGCCATCTGCGTGTCGTCAGTGGCCTCGCCGGGGTCCCAGCCACCACCTCCGCACATCTCGCCACCGGCACCAGGCGCGGGAAACCGCGCGGAAAATGCGCCCTGGGGACCGAACTCGAAGGGGCCGCCCAGAGCGTCACCCACCGCTGAGCCGACAACCGCGCCAGCGGCCCGCTGAATCCGCTTCATTCGCGCAGGTTATCTGCGTTGCGTCGACGGCCGCGAGAATCCATTCCTTCTTCGGCTCCCCGAACCAGATCGTTGCCTGCACAAGCGACGTGAAGGAACTCTGATCTCTGAAGGGGCCGACGACCGATCCTCGGTTGTCGGCCTCATCTCGTAGTTCAGAGAAGTGACCAGGCCGAAGCTGATCGCGCCGCTCCAGATGGTCGGGGCATGGCAAACCCTCCGCAGTAGCCCCGAGCACCATCAGCCTAAGAACGCCACTGACGGCCCGGCCCTTCTTGTCCTCGCGTGGCACAACAGCCCGCTGCCCTGCCCGTGACCAGGTGTATCCGGTGGGCATGGTCGGGGCGAACCCTCTCTCGTCGAGGAAATACAGGTCCCTCACGCCCGCGCGCGCGTCCAGCCGTAAAGCCGTAAATCCTCCAGCTCGGCCCGCGCCGCCTGCTGGAGGATGGGGTCGGCCTTGTGTCGCAGCGTGTCCCGGGTGCGTTTCCACCGGAACCCGTCCTGGTGGAGCAACTCGGTCAGCCAGGCAGCCGAAACCCGCACGCCCCGCTCCACGGCCAGCCAGTCGCACAGCGCCGCAGCGGTCCAGGTCCGCCCCTGCCGGGCCGACTCGTCCAGCAGCACGGCCAGGGCCTCACGGTCCTCGAGTGTGACCGAGGCCGGACGGCCCGGGCGCGGGGCGTCCACGAGCGCGTCGAACCCACCGGCCACGAAACGGTGGATCGCACCCCGCACGGTGACCGCATTGCATTCAAGCACCCATGAGGGCCGGGCTTGTCAAGCACGCAATGGGTCCCTGACCTCGGGTTTTAGCTGTTGAGTCGTACCGAGGGCGTTGGACGTTCCTGGAGTGAAGTTGTGGTCCGCCACTGGTCGTTCGCGTTGGGTTGGCTCCCGGGATGACATGGTCGGCGTGGGGTTCACATGCACCCATTCGGCGTCTGGCCGGTGTGGTCGGCGCCATGACCGTGGTCCGGGGGCCGGGGCTGCTCAGTCAGGTCATCGAGCGCGGCGGAGGGCCGTCTCATGCAACGGATGCGAGCTCACCCCAGGGTCTGCGGGCGGCCGGTGCGGGGAGGGATTTCATCGCGCGGCTCGTTTCCTGTGCTGCGGCTGCGCTTCGGCGGCTTGGAGGAGGTGATAGGCGCGGGTGAGAAGCTTGCGGGCGATGGCGGTGGTGGCGATTTTCTTGCCGCGGCGGGCGGTGATGGCCCGGTAGGTGTCGGCGAAGTCCGGGTGGCGCTTGGCGGTCTGTGCGGCCTCGCACAGGATCCACCGCAGCCAGGCATCTCCCTGCTTGGAGATGTGGCCGTGCCGGACGGTGAGGTCCGAGCCGCGCACGGTCGGGGTGAGACCGGCCCACGCGGCGAGCTTGCGCGCGGACGGGAAACGGGTGACGTCGCCGACCTCGGCCAGGATCACCAGCGCGGTGAGCGGGCCCACCCCCGGCAGGGCGGTAAGGAGTTTGACGCGGGGGTCGCCGCGGGCGTGCGCGGCGAGCTGCACGTCCAGGGCGTCGATCGGAATCTGCAGCGCGTCCATCAGCTGCAGCAGGTCGTCGACCACGCGGCGGGAGGCGTCCGGCAGCTCGAGCGAGGCGAGCCAGACCCGGCCCGGTCCGGTGAAGACCGAGCCCGCCCGGTCGTGGCCCAGATCCGCGAGCACCGCGTGGACCCGGTTGCGCAGCAGCGTCCGCAGCCGTACCAGCTGGAAGCGGTGCCGCAGCAGCGCCCGCTGCTGGCGCACCTCCAGTGGCGCGATCCACGCTTCCGGCAGGAGGTCCGCACGCAGCAGCCGGGCCAGCGTGGCCGCGTCGACCTTGTCGTTCTTGAGCCTGGCCGATGCGATGGCCTTGCACTGCAGCGGGTGCACCAGATGCGGCTGGTAGCCGTAGTCCTCCAGCAGTTCCACCAGCCAGCCCCAGCCGTAGGCGGCCTCGAACGCGACCGGAGTACCGATCGGCAGACCCCCGATGACGCCCAGGACCTGCGCGACCCCGTTGGGCACGTTCCGATTGATGCGAACCGCGCCGTCCTGGCCGAGGACCGCGATCTGCGACCGCTTGCGGTGCACATCGATACCGACGTAGACAGACATTGAGGGCCTCCTTCCCGAGCCCGTCGATACCCGGACGATATGTATCGTCCGGATGAGCACGGAAGGGGCCCGGCCCTCATAGGGTCAGGTCAGCCACCCCGGGCACTGTCAAACCCCGCCCCATCAGCCGTATGCATTCCAGACGCAGCCTGGCACCCGGCGCGAGATCACGTGCCCGCAGCCGCTCACGCACCTCGCGTTCCTGGTCCGACGTCAACTCCACGCGCAGGATCCTCGGCATGGGTAGCCCCTCCCTGCCCTGCCTCGTACCCGAACCACGGCCCCACATCACCGAGCCCGTTCAGCGCCCTCGGTCAGGGTATTTCGAGTTCGGGCAAAGAGAAGAAATCGGTGATCGCCTCGACGATCCGCTCCTCGATGTCACCCCCGTCAAGATCCGCCTGCGGCCCGACCAGATTCGCCGCCGTGAGAACGGGCAGCAGCAGGTCGGGTTCCTCACCTCCGCGGTCGTACGGACTCTCGAAGATGAAGTGGGTTATCAGGCCTCCATCGCGGTAGTAGCTGAACCAGGGGCGGTGGGCCTTCACGCTGCACGGTTCCGTCTCGAAGACGACGAGCTCGCCGCCGTCTGGGCAAAGCCTCCCGTATTCGGTAGCGCCATAGTTGTCGGCGTCCCAACCGAGCATGTTGTGCATCACCACCCCCCAGTCGGCGCCCTTGCCGTACGCGAGTGGCATTCGCCGCAGGCTGAGGAGTCCTCGCGTGAGCACATCCAAAGACATCCCCCGGAAAAAGACGACGTTGGTCTCCTCGTGGTGTGGGAGAGGGCCGTGTATCCAATGCGTCATACCGGGCACCGTAGAGGAACCCACTGACATGTACGTGCAGCCGCCCATCGTCGGAGACAGTGGCAGCCGGCCAGCGCCAGGCACAGGAGCCGGCCCGCTGTTCGTAGAACTGGCCAACTGAGCGATCAGTACTCGACTTTGCCGTAACCGCTTAGGCCTGCCCGGCGAGGGGATGCCTTCACGTCTCGGCGCGGCGGAACTTACGGTTTGTGGGTTACCCAGAGCAGTTCCGCCGGCCAGCGGTGTGCCCTGTCGGGTGGGTCGGTTTCGTTGTAGCCGTCGAGTGTTCCGAGTTCGGGCCGCGGCTCGATGAGGTCGTCGATGATGAGACCCGCGCCGCGCAGGACCTTGACCCAGTCGCCGTAGGTGAGCTGATAGCTGGTCGCGCCGTCGTCTTCGGCGATCGTGTTCAGCCCGAAGTAGTCCTGCTGCAGCGTCGTGGTCACGCGGCTGGCGGCTTCGTCGTAGCAAGCGCCACGCCCGTCAGCACGGCTACGCCACATGAGCCCCCCGGCGAGCGCCGCTCCGCGCTTCCCCGCAGAGTGGGAGCGGAGCCTGTCCAGGACCCATCGCACGTCGTCCCGGGCGGGCCACAAGCCAGCCAGCACCTACGTGAGGGCGTCGCGGAGCTGGGCGGTCTCTACTGACCTCGAAACACGCGGAATGTGGCGGTCACAACCCGAGCAAGTGCCGCATCTGAGTGATGAGGGTCTCAATCTGCGCGCCGATTGTCGTGGTGGTGGACAGGCCCGCGGTGATTGCGGCGACTGTGCGACCGAGACGGCCGGCGTCGGGCTCTCGCTGCTGTTCGTGGGCGGTTTGCAGTTCGGCCTGGACGACGAGGGCGGCTTCGACACGGTCGTTCGCTGCTGGGTCCGGTGTCTGTGCGGCGTCAGCACGTGCGAGGCCGACAAGGGCGGTGGCGAGGTGAAGGAGTTGTTCGGGAGGAGGTCCGGTGATGGCGCGGTTGTCTATCGTGTTGCCGTCGCCAAGGGAGGCGTTGTGCGCCACGACGTGTGTGTTGTCGAACTTGCTGCCCATGGTGAAGTCTCCGCTGACGTGGACGATGATCTCGGGCTGAGGCGGCTGCGGTTCCTGTGATGACTCCCCAAGGACGGGGAGTATTGGGAGGTCACCGGTCATCAGGCCGAACCAATAGACAGTCAGGCCCCAGTCGCCGGCGGCTTCTATTAGGCGTTGCTGGATACGTTGACGCAGTTCTTCCAGTGCCGACTCATTGAAGTTCCCTTGCAACCCGCGCAGTCCGTTGATCACTTCATGCCGCAGGCGCTGGTCCAGTGCCTGAAAGAAGCTGGCGACCCCATAGGTGGCGGTGTAGGGGTCGGTCACCTTGTAGTGGACGACCGCGTTGAACTGGAGGTCGGTGTCCTCGTCGGACGCGAGGACCACCGACACCGGGAAGGGCACGGTCTGGCGCCGCAGATCAAGGCGGAAGCGGATGCTGTCGGCAAGGGGGCGGATGCGGTGCAGGCCGGAGCTCAGCGTGCGCGAGTAGCGGCCGAAGCGCTCGATGATCGCCACGCTGGCCTCAGGGATCACCTGGATGCTGCGGAGCTCATAGCTCCCGATTCCCACGCCCAAGGCAGCGGCCGCCCCCGACCACCACCACTTCCGACTCATGCCTCCGACACCCGCCCCCGTCACCTTGGCCGCCCCATTCCGGCCCCTCAGCCTTTGCGGCCAGGGGCAAGTTGCCTCAAGACTGCTCAGGTTTGTGGGCCAGAAAACGCGCTCGGCCCGCAGGTAGCGAGATCAGGCGGTAACGAGCAGTCCAATGGGTCGTCCGGTGATCAGCCCTGCTGGTTCAGTACCCGGGCAGCTCGCGGTTAGCCTGCCGCGCCGCCGCCGCGTTCACCTTCACCCTCGACTCCAGCGACGCGTCCCCCAACGGGCGACGCAGCGCGTCGTTCGCGGCCTACACCAACCGCGGGCCGAGTATCGTCCCCTTTTCCTCCTGCCATGACATGTCCGTCGCGAGACGGGCCAGGTGCTGCCGTACCGGCTTGCCCTCGCTCTCCATCTGGGCCATGCGCGCGGCGATCAGCAGCCACTGCTTGTGCGTCAGCAGCAGGTTTGCCTCTCGCTCGTGCCCAGGCATCGCCTCGCGTACGCAGCGGGCGAACCGCTCGTTCTCCTGCGGCGAGATGGCCAGCTGCTTAAACGCCCGCTCACGATCGACTAGGTCGAGATCCACGGAGAGGTCCAGTCCCGTCGTCAGTGGCCCGTACGACTGCTTCGCGTCCTCGCTCATCACAGGTTCCTCGGCGGCGCTGAGACCCTTCGGCACCGCCTGGTCGACCCCGAGCGCCTCGTTGTGTGCGGCCGCCAGCACCTCGGGCACATCCATCGTGCCGTCTTGGGAGCCGTCGTCCCCGACCTGCACAGTGGTGCTGCGGCCCGGCTTGCAATGCCCCCGGCGTGCGCGTTCGGCGTCTTCGAGTGACGGGGACGGGCCACTTGGCAATGTGCCTGGAGATCGCGCCAGTGCTCGCGCATCGTCTGGCGCCGGGTTGGCATCCGACGTGCGCGGCTCTGACCGAGCTGGAAATAGCGGAGGGCCGACCCCTTACTGGGGCCAGCCCTCTGCCGTGCCGACTAGGAGGTATGTCCTGCAAAGTCGATCAGCTGCTCAGCGGTTGTAGCGGGGATCAACCGGCGTGGATGGCTTGGCCGTCCCTGTGCTTGATAAGCACGTCCACCAACTTGTTGAACTCCTCGGGCGGCATCTTGTGGATCAGGAGCTGTGCCGCGTACACACCGTCCTCATAGGGGAACATCTTCGGCTGTTGATGCCCTGCACTGGCCATCGCCTCGACTGCGGTGGTCTGTACGGGAACGGATGGTGTGCCTGTCCCCTGCTCGTTGGCGGGCGGCTCATCCTGCGTCGGCGTGGGGGCCGAAGGCTGCTTTGGGGCAGCGGATTCCTCCGGTTCCGGGGCCAGTGCCGGTGCCGGCTCCGGTTCGCCAGTGATTACGGCGTAATCACCAGCGTGACCCGCCTCCCTGGTGTCCGGGCGATCGTCTGCGGTGTGCTCGGGCTGGGCCTTGGCTGTGCGGGTCCGTTCCTCCTCCTTCCGAGCCCGCTCTGCCTTCATCGCTTCCAGGGCGGCTGCTTGCTGGTCGGCCGGCTTGTTGCCGACGGCGCGCAGAAGGTCGATGGGTTCTTCGCCGATGCGGGCTTGCAGTTCGGGAGTCAAGTTCAGCAAGGCCAGGCGTTGCGACACCCAGCCCTGGGAGCGGTGGAGGCGTTTGGCCAGGGCTCGCTGACTTCCGTGAATGGCCAGCAGTCGTTGAAGGGCGCGGGCTTCGTCGATCTCCTCGAGGTCTTGCCGGTGGATGTTCGCGACGAGGGCCGACTCGAGAAGTTCCTCGGACGTGGCCCCCTGGTCGTCGCTGACCATCACCTTGATGGTGGCAAGTCCAGCTTCGCGGGCGGCAGCGAGGCGGGTGCTGCCGTCGACCACGACGTGAGTGGTATCGGGTTCGAGTGCGGCTTCCTGGCTGGGGTTGGCTTTGACGTAGGCGTCACGGTTCATGACCGTGATCGCCTGCTTCTGCCCGTGCGTCTTCAGGCTGCCGGCGAGGTCGGTCAGGTCTCCGAGAGTGGAGCGTGGGTTGTCGGGGTTGAGGCTGATGCGGTGGACCGGAAGTTCCGTGGGTGCCGCGACGCCTTCGGTGGGTACCCCGGTGGCAGCGGCCACGGCCTGGCGCCGTGCGCTGACCGGACGCACTCCCCCACCGAAGCGTCCGACGCCGAGCTGGTCGGCCTTGCTCACATGTCCTCCCTAGCCAGGGCTCGCATGCCGACGGCCTGCTGTGATTTGGGCGCGTACGACAGCAGGGGTTGCTTCACTCGGACAGCTTCCTTCTGTTCCTTGAGGTCGCCGATGAGTCCGACGACTCGTGGATCCTTTATGTCGACCCATCCCTGGAGCGACGAGGTAGCGATGTAGCCGCGGCGGGAGTCGTAGAGGTTGACGACGATGCCGAGGTAGTCGATATCGACTTGGAGGTCGTTGCGCAGGTCGTCGATCTGGGTGGTAAGCAGCTCGTAGGCGTCTGCCGAGCTGTCTTGCTATGCAACTCGTTGCATAACAAGCCTCGCCCGCTCCGATGCGACGCGGCTCACTGGGCAACCCGGTGGTGGCTGTCAAGGACAGACGTAGGTGAAGCTCGCCTTCGCCTCCATCGGGGCCGACTGGTGCGAGATCCTCAGGCGGGCGGTTCCCCGGAAGCGCCCCGAACCGCGGACCGTCCAGCGCAGGTGCACCCTGACCTGGCGCTCACCACGGTGGGCGGTGCGGACCAGCTCGCCCGAGTCCTGGCCGTCGGCGCGCAGCCACCGGTAGGTGACAGGGCCGCCGTGCCCGTCGGTGGTGACGACACCGATCAGGTCGGCCGTCTGATCGCAGTGCAACGGCCCGGCGGGGGCCTGGACCCGCACGGCGACGACCGCGGGAGCGGGGGCCGGGCGCAGCAGCAGCCAGAGCAGGACGGCGGCGATCGCCACGACGGCGGTGGTGACGATCCAGCCCCGGCGTCTGCGGCGCGAGCGTGGGGAGGTGGTTGCCGCTGCCTCGGTCCGCCATCGTGCACGCAGGGCGTCCTGATCCTCCAAGGGAACTCCGGGCCCGAACCGGAGCAGGATCTCGCCGCGGTCCTCCCCTGCCGCCACCGGACGCGAGGTGGCACGGTTGCGCTTGCCGAGGACGGTCGCCTGGGAGTCCGGGGCTGTGGGACGGCGAGCGCGGCCGACCGTGGTGAGCTGGTCGGCGACGGCTGGTGGGTGAGGTCCGGGGGCGGTCAGGGACACTCGCGGGTCGGGCCCCGCGGCGCTGTGGGCGCGGGCCGACGTGGCGAGTTGGTCAGCGGTGGCTGAAGGGTGGGACGCGCGGTCGGGCGCGGTAGCAGGGTGTTCGGGGGCGGTGGGGCGGGGAGCGGGGTCAGCTGTGGTCGGCGCCGGGTGACGGTCCGTCGGTGGAGTCGGGCGGTCGGGAGCCACTGCAACGGACGGCGCCGGTCCCTTCGGCGGCGCGAACTCCGGGGTCGACGCGGCAGTCGCCGCGCGCAGCGCCGTGCGGCGCAGGAAGTCCGCCGGCAGCGCCGCGCGCCCGCCCACCAGGGCGGCCCGGGCCGCCGCCAGCCCCTCCGACTCGGCGGTGGCAGAGCAGTGGGTGACCAAATCCGCCGCGGGGGTTCCGGGCTGCGTCCAGGCGGCGCCGAGGGTGCGGGCCAGGGCGGCCCAGGCAGCGGTGCCGCCTGCCTGGCGGCCGGCGTGCGGCGTGTCGCCCGGCACCCGTACTGCCGCCACGTCGCCCAGCACGGTGCCCAGCTCCGCCTCGGCCAGCAGGGCGACCCCGTCCGGGGCCATCACGACGGTGTCGGGGCCGAGTGAGCCGTGGGTCAAGCCTGCTGTGTGCAGGGCGAGCAGGGTCTGGGCGGTCTCGTTGAGGATGCTGGCCACGCTGCCCGCGTCCGGGCGAGGGCCGTTGGCCGACGACAGGACGTCGGCCAGCGTGGGGGCCGGTGGCCGGGCCGTCAGCAGCCACACCTCACCGGCCTCCGCCACGAGGTCGACCGTAGCGAGCAGGCCGGGCAGCCTGAGCTTCGCCGTGGTGAGCACCGCCGCCGCCAGGCGCTCGCGCGTGCCTTCGGGCGCCAGCAGGGCGCGGTCGATACGCAGCGCGCCGAGGGTGGGCTCGCCGGACCGGGCGGGGAGCAGGGCATGCCAGGTGCCGTGGCGCGTGTGCCGTGACCAGCCGGACAGGGGGCGGCCGGCCACTGTGGTGGCTGTCGTCATGTCGATCCGTTCTCGTCGCGGCAGGGGGTGGCTCTCGGGCCCCTCGGGAGCATGGTCAGCACGGCGGTGCGTCCAGGGAGGCCGTCTGGGGACCGTTCGCCGCCGCCGGGTCACTGATGAGCGTGACGTCCCAGGTGCCCCGGCACGGGTGGTTGGAGAAATCGGCCTCGAAGGTCAGGTCGTACCGCGTACTCCCGGACAAGGTCTGGGATCGGGAGCCGTACGGGTCGGCGGGTGTGTCGACGTAGTAGTTCGCGGTGACGGTCAGCGGACCGGTGCCCGTCGTCTCGACCGAGACCCCCGCGATGAGCGTGCCCGGTCTCTGTCCGCGCTGCCAGGAGCCGATCGTGAGGGTGACCGTGCCGGGGGTGACCACGCTCGGGGACGCGGTGGCCGGTGGCTCGGCCGGTGCGGTCGTCTCCGTGGACGGGGTCGGCGAGGGCGACGGGCTGTCCGAGGGCGTGGCGGAGGGCGGTGCGTCGGCCGTGGGCGGGGCGACGGTCGGCGAGGTGGATGTGGAAGGTGAAGCGCCCGGCTTGGTGGGCGAGTCGACCGGTGACGGGGACGACGGGGTCGAACTCGCCACCGTCGTCGATGTGTCGTGCGGGCGGCCCGTCGCGTACGTCGCTCCGCCCGTGACGACCACCAGCGCGGCCACCCCACCGGTCGCCGCCTTCCATCCCCCTCGTTTCAGTCGGCCCAGCAGGGTCAGCGCACTGGCCGAGTCGTCGAGCGCGGCGGTCGTGGTGAACGGGAACAACAGGGCGAGCAGCGCGGCCAGTTCGGCCAGTCTGCGACGGCCGCGCTCCTCCCAGCCGGCGCCATAGCCTTCGGTGGCGGACCGTTCCAGGTCGGCGAGGAACGTCTCGACGTCGGGCCGGTCCGCCGGGTCCTTCGCCAGGCCCGCGCGCAGCAGCACCCGCACCGGCGCGGGTACGTCGTCCAGGGGGGCCGGTGCACGCAGGTGCTGCAGGCGCAGCGCGGTCACGTCGTCGCCGGGGAACGGCCACCGGCCGGTCAGGCACTCGAAGAACACCACGGACGCCGCGTAGACGTCGGCCCCCGGTCCGGCGGGCTCGCCGTTCCACTGCTCCGGCGCCATATATGCGGGCGTGCCCGCGGCCTCGGTCTCCCGGCCGCTGCGCACCGCGATGCCGAAGTCGGCGAGCGCGCTGGTGCCATCGCCGCGGACCAGGACGTTCTCCGGCTTGTAGTCCCGGTGCACCACCCCGGCCGTGTGGGCCGCGCCCAGTCCGAGCAGGGAGCCCTTGAGCAGGACGAGCGCGGCCTCGGGGCCGGTCGCCCCGTGCCGGCGCAGCAGGTGGCGCAGGCTGACGCCGTCCACCGCCTCCATCACGATCGCGGCACCGGCGCGTGCCTCGACGTACTCGTACAGCCGCACCACGCACGGGTGCCGCAGCTCGCCGAGCAGCCGGGCCTCGGCCCGGAAACGGGCCAGGAACTCCCGGTCCGCGCACAGGCGCTCGCTGAGGTACTTGATGGCGACGGGCACGCCTGTCGCGGTGTGCCGGCCGAGGACGACCCTGCCGCCTGCTCCCTCGCCGAGCGTGCGGACGGCCTCGTAGCCGGGTACGACCCAGCCGCCATCGGCGTGTGTGTCCTGGGTCATGCCGTCCCCTCCACTGGAGCGGGGAGCCCGGCGCCCTGCGGTACGTCCTTCGCGCCCCGCCGGCGCCGTACCCGGCGCAGCAGCCAGCGCACGGGCGCGGCCCACACGGGGAAGGCGACCAGGGCGACCACGGCCGCCTCGATCACCGTGGTCCACGGCTCGGCCAGCCGGCCCTCGAGCAGGTCGCCGATCCGGGAGCGCCAGGCCAGCAGGGCGAGGGCGAGGAAGCCGTAGGTGCCCGCGACGACCGCGAGGCCGTAGGCGGCCATGCCCGCCTGGCGCGGGCCGGGCCGGTTGCCCGCGCGCAGGTCGCGCCACAGGCCCGTGCGGAAGTAGGCGCTCGCCTCCTCGCGCAGCCGGGGTACCCGCAGGGCGTCGGTCAGCGCCTGGTAACCGTCCAGCGGCATCAGCGGGTTGAAGTTGTAGAGGGTGTTCAGGTAGAGGCCGAAGGCCAGGTGGTAGAGGATGGCCGAGACGGGTCCCGCGGGCAGCAGGGCCGCGCCCGTGGCGCACCAGCCGGCCAGCGCCGCCGTGGACAGCGGCCCGGACAGGGCCACCACGACCCGTGACCAGCGGGAGCCGAACCACATGTCGCTGGTGTCCACAAACGCGAACGGCATGCCCATCATCAGCAGGAACCCGCCGCGCCGGACCTTGCGGCCGTACGACTTCACGGCCAGCGCGTGTGTCAGCTCGTGGACGAGCAGCGCGGTCACGTATCCGGCGCCCAGCAGGACCGGGCCCCACACGCCCGCTCCACCGAAGTCCAGCAGGTGGTGCCGGCCCTGGGCGGCGAAGAACGCGAGGAGGCCGCCGACTACCGACAGCCAGGCGAGCAGCACCCCGGTCCGGGTGAATAGCCGCCAGCCGAAGGCCCGGTAGAGCCGGGTCACCAGTCGGTCCAGGCCTGGGACGGACACCTCCAGCTTGAGCAGCGCCCGGTACACGGCACTCGCCGCGCGCCGCCAGCCCTTCGGCCGCACCTCCTCCGGCCGGCCGGGCAGGCCGCGCAGCAACCCGGCTTCCGCGAACGCGGCCAGCGCGGACTCGATGCGGGGCAGGGCGAGTTCGCCGTAGCGGTCGGCGTAGGCGAACAGCAGGTCCCGTACGGTGTTGTCACCGTCGACGGCGTGCCAGAGGAAAACCTGGCGCTCGTCCAGTTCCAGATAGCGGCCGGTGCGGGTGCTGCTGAGCACCCAGCGGGGAGCGCCACGTTCGGTGGGGACCTGCTTGAGGGCCCAGCCGGAACGCCGTCGGGGGCGCGCGGTGAGCGGGCCGTTCGCCTCCGGGGCCTCCTCCTGTCCGGCGATGGGCAGATGGGTCAGCTGGGTGCCGACGACCATCGTGCGGGAGCCGATCCGGGCGTCGCGGGGCTGCTCGAACACCAGGCGTACGTCACCGACGGACAGCTCGGTGCCGTCGGCGAGACCGGCCGCGCCGCCGTGCAGCTCGACACCGCCGACCGCGATGCCGTTGAAGGAGTCCAGGTCCTCGATCCGGAAACCCTCGGCGGTGCGCACGATACGGGCGTGGCGGCGCGAGACGCTGGCGTCGGACAGGACGACGTCGTTGTCCTCGCCCCGGCCCAGCATGGTGACAGGTCCGGTCAACGCGACGAGCAGGGTGGGGTCGTCGAGGCCGCGCAGCTGGGGCGCGGCGTACGACGTCGGTGCGGCACCCCGACGCGGGGTGCCGCAGTGCAGGCAGTACGGGAAGTCGCGCCGCACGTGGACGCGGCAGACGTGGCAGAGCATGCGGTGGCTCAGCCCGCGCCGGAACCGCTGGCGAACGTTCCTCCGTCGAAGCCTGCGTCGGCTTCCGCGGCGGGGCCGGAGTCCGGCAGGTGCGTGGCGGCGTTTCCTAGGCCGGAGGCGGGCAGGCCGCCCTGGACGATGATGTGGTCACCGCTGCCACCCTCGCCCGAGGCGGGCAGACCGCCCTGGACGATGATGCGATTACCACCGCCGGGCTCACCGACACCGCCGGGACGCCGACCGATGTTCTCCTGGCTGCCTGCGCCGTATCCGTCGCCCCCACTGTCACCGCCGCCATGGCCACCGCCACCGCTGGGACGATTGGTGTTCTCCGGGTCACCACCACCCTCACCACCGCCACCACCGTCACCGCCACCATGGCCACCGCCACCACTGGGACGATTGGTGTTCTCCGGGTCACCACCACCCTCACCACCGCCACCACCGTCACCGCCACCATGGCCACCGCCACCACTGGGACGATTGGTG
>NZ_JBITGJ010000123.1:0-2598 GCF_044456925.1 Streptomyces sp. NPDC050743 | reverse complement strand
TGTTCTCCGGGTCACCACCACCCTCACCACCGCCACCACCACCGCCACCGTCACCGCCACCATGGCCACCGCCACCACTGGGACGATTGGTGTTCTCCGGGTCACCACCACCCTCACCACCACCGCCGCCGCCACCGCTGTCACCGCCACCATCGCCGCCGTCGCGGTCGTAGATGCCCCCGTGACCGAAGTGACCGGCGTCACCGCCGCCTTCACCGCCTACACCGCCGAAGCCGCTGTCCCCACCGGCACCACCGAAGCCGCCATGGCCACCGAGACCGCCGTCACCGAACCCACCGGCGCCCGGCCCCCCGTCACCGAAGCCACCATCGGCACCGCCGCCGAACCCGCCGAAGCCTCCCTCGGCTCCGCCGAACCCGCCGTCACCGAACCCACCGTCACCGAACCCGCCGTCACCGAACCCACCATCGCCGAACCCACCGGCGCCCGGCCCCCCGTCACCGAAGCCACCGTCGGCACCGCCGCCGAACCCGCCGAAGCCTCCCTCGGCTCCGCCGAACCCGCCGTCGCCCCCGGCGCCGAAGTCACCGAAGCCCCCTTCGGCACCCCCGCCGACCTGCCCACCGAGCCCGCCGAGGTCCGCGCCCATACCCGCGTTCCCGTGCTCGTCAAAACCACCGAAGCCGCCGAAGTCGCCGAACTGTCCCTGACCACCGGCCGATTCGACGGGCGACCGGTCCAGCAGCGGGCCGCCGAGCAGGCTGTGGGAGCCGGTCGACGCTACGTCGACACCGCCGGCGCCCTCCTGACCCGCGGCGGGATCCGGCAGCTCCGACGAGTGGCCGGCAGAGGCCGAGCCCCCGGCGTCGTGGTCGCCGGAGACCTGGTCCGCCGGTACGTCGTGGTCGGTTGATACGACGTGGTCGGCCGGGACGTCGTGGTGCGCCAGCGCATGCGCCGCGCTTCCGAAGAACAGGGACGACTTAGACAGCCGTGGGTCGAGAGCGGCCGGTCCCCCGTCGGTGCCGGACTCGACGCGGAGGGAGCGGAGCTCGGCGACCTGCGCGGGCGACAGGCCGAGTCTTCGCGCCACCTCGTCGGTGTCGCCGTCGAGTTCGGCGCGGAAGGCCGGGTCGACGGCCAGGCGGGTCAGGGCAGCACGATATGCGTCGTCGGTCACGGTTCGGTCTCCGTCGGTCAGCGGGCATTGATGCCGATCGCGGCGGAGCCGAGGATCCCCCTGGTCGGCGGCAACTGCCATTTCCGGCCATCCCCGCCGATACCTGCAGAACACGTTATAGAGGCTTGGCATGGGCAACGCAAGAGCATCGAGTAGGGCGGTTGACGGGTGCCGGACGCCCAGCCGCGTCGCGTACTCACCGATCAGATATGGCCATCGCCCCACCGGCACGTCGACGAGATACTCCTCGATGACCCACTGGCCGCCGAAGGTGTACCCGACCAGAGAGCGTCCGGACCGGTGGACGTCCGCACGGGCGTCGCTGCTTCGCGCGGCGCGCGTGGCGGTTTCGCCGAGCCAGGACGAAGAGGCGATCAAGGCGATGCCCGAGCTCGCCACCGATCTGCGGTCCGAACCGAAGATCGTCGAGTGGCTACGTCAGGAGTACGAGGCACACCTGGCGTCGGTACGAGCCCGGAGTGCGGGCGTCCACGACGACCCGGAAGTGCTCCAGCACCAGGACTACTTCGCGCCGCGCCTGGCCCTCATCGCCCACAAACGCGCCACCGTCGTCCGGCTCCGCGACGAGCGGCTGATCGACGACACCGTACTGCGCCGCCTGCGGGCCGCCCTCGGCAGCGAAGAGGTCCGCCTGTCCGGAGGCGCGGCGGTCGAATGACCCATCTCCGAGGAAGGACTGCACTGCGGGCCCTGGAGCTTCCGGTCCCCCGGGCCGGGCCGGGCGAGATACGGATCCGGGTGCACGCGGCGGCGGTCAACCCCGCCGACACGCTGGTACGCTGGGGCCTCGCCTTCGCCTGACGGGCCCTCCATGTCACCGGGGTCGGCGGCTGACGCCGGAGGGATGACCCTGCGTCAGCGGCACGCTCCCAGTTGAGCTGGGCGCCTGGCTCCCACGCCTGGTTAAGGCCGGTTCTCCATTTCAATGAGCAGCGACCTCTGCCCGGTACACCAATCGGTGAACCAGGCTGGAACGCTCCGGCCCCTTGCAGGGTGCGCAGTTCTTTCAGGCTGAAGGGATCTGCCGCCGTGTCCCGAAAACCCCAGCCGAGGTCAGTGGTGGCGGCCAAACTTGGTCCATGACCCTTGATCCTGCCGTTCCGGCACCGCTGCCGCAGGTCCCGTCGGGATCAGCGATCAACCCGATGGTGCTGGACCGGCCGATGCTCCTGCCCGTCCTGGACGCCAACGCCCTCCTGGTCGAAGCCTGTTCACTGGGCGCTGGTGGGCCGGAGTTCTCGGCGCGGTCGCGGCCGCAGGTCTGGGGACGTGAAAGGCAGGCCAGGGCTCGGACAGCTTTCACGCCCCCCAAGGGCACAGGCGCAGGGGTAGGACGCCCGATTGAAGGCTCCCCTCCCTGAAGGACTCCGTTGGGAAATCCGTGAAACGGTGATGGTGAGTGTGCAGGCCTGCCATGATCGGCATGTTTGTCGATC
>NZ_JBITGJ010000122.1:0-16749 GCF_044456925.1 Streptomyces sp. NPDC050743 | reverse complement strand
ACACCTGGCCCAGCTCGACCTGGCCGCATAAGCACCGCCCACGCGGCCGTTTCACGGATTTCCCAACGGAGTCCTTCAGGGAGGGGAGCCTTCAACGCGCGGGCAACAGGGTTGAGCCAGGAGCAGAAGAAGGAAATCGAGCGGTGGTACCTGGAGGAGCAGGTATTCGTCGCCGGCATGGTGACGGACCACATTGCCGAAACCATCAGCGTGGTGGAGGAGCTGCACCACATCCGCTTCGGGCGATGGCTGCGAGGCACTTTGGCCGCGATGATTTTGATCACCGCGGCGATGACGGTGTGCGTCGCCGTGATCCTCGGATCGTCGGCCTGAACCGCCCGTCCTGTCGGGAGCGCGGGGGACCCGGGGTCGGCGGCATGACGGGAGGAGGCTGCTGCGCGTCAGCTGATGACGGACGCGCGCCGTCGCACCAGGCGGGCACGCAGGGCGAGCAGCAGTGCTGCGACGACGGCCCACAGAGCCAGCGTGACCACAGGCCCTGTCGCGTGCGCGCCGTTGAAGTAGCTCAGGTCGGCGATGGCGCGGACTGCGGCGCCGGGCGGCAGGAGCGCCGAGATGGCACGGGCTGCGGCGGGCAGAAGGTCGGCGCCGATGGTGGCACCGCTCGTGGCGTTGCCGACGGTGAGGAGCAGGAGAGTGGCAACGGGAACCCCGAGGGGGCCGAGGTAGGTGCCGAGCAGTTTGGTGCTGAAGGAGGCTGCGGCTGCCAGCAGGGTCAGAGTGAGGATCAGCGGGACGACCGGGGCCGGGACCGCTCCGAGAACCGGGCCGGCGATGATCGCGGCGAGAGTGCCGATGGCCACGGAAGCGCCGCTCAACAACCAGAACCGATGACGCAGATGCATGAGGCCCGCCAGGGCGACGGCGTTCGAGCCGAGGACGAAACCGGCCAGAGTCACGCCGAAGGCCATGTAGAAGCCGGCCAGACCCCGGGCGTCGAAGCGGGCCAAGGGGAGGACGTCCTCGGTGGTGATGTGCTTGCCCGCACCGTGCGCGTAGGCGCCGATGAGGGATTTCACGGCAGATGTGGTGGACGCGCCGTTGGCTCCTGCGACCTCCAGGAGCAATCCGCCCCGGCCGTCCGAGCTGAGTGCGGCGACGACGTCGCGGTGCTCGAGGGCCCGGCGTGCCGCCTCGGCGCCGGTGGCGGGACGCACCTCGACGCTGTCGCCGAGGGCCTGGTGTATCTGTCCCGGCAGGCCCGGCGCGGTGACCGCGATGGGGATGTGATGCGGCTGAGGGTTGCGCTGCAGGCCGATGTAGCAGCTGATGAACGCGGCCACGACGATCAACGCGATGAGTGCCGGTTGCAGCCAGACTTTCACCGGTGGCCGACGCCGGACGTCGGGGCGGGGAACCAGAGCCGGCTCGGCCGCGGGGGAGGATGTCTGCTGACGCTCGGGCGTGATGCCGGTGGGCGTTTCCATGGGCGGGACCTTTTGACGGTGGGGCGTGGGATGCGCGGGGATCGGGCGCGGGAACGCACACACGTCGCCGCGCGTCCTTATGAGCATATGCTCGCATCCGTCTCGAAGCAAGGAACGCTCCGATGGGGGTCACCCCGCCCCTCGCCTTTGTGAGTACCTGCTCCTATCATGGTCGTGAACCCACGGAGGAGAGCATGACGACTACGCCGCCGAACCCCGCCGACCAGTGCAGCAACCTGGCACTGCGCAAGGCGGCCCGGTACCTCGGCGCGACCTACGACAAGGTCCTGGCCCCGGTCGGGCTCCGGGCGACGCAGTTCAGCATCCTGCAGCAGCTCAGGGCGCACGGTGAGATGACGATCACCAGCCTCGCCGACGTGATCGCCATGGACCGCACGACGATGGCCTCGAACCTGAAGCCGTTGGCGCGGGAAGGCCTCGTGACTGTCGAGTCGTCGCCGACCGACCGCCGGGCACGCATCGCTGCGATCACGCCGGAGGGCCTCTCCCGGATGAACGAGGCACTTCCCCTGTGGAAGGGCGTCCAGGCCCGGTTCGAGGAGGCCTTCGGCGCCGAGGCCGCTGCCCGCCTGCGTTCTTCGCTCGCAGCCGTGCTCGACACCGGCTTCACGCCCTGGGCCGAGTAGGAGACACCCCGTCCGGGCGATGAGCACCCCCCGGGCGGCCAGCACCCTCACCGGTCGAGCCGGCCGACGCGCCGACCGGAACTCCTGCCGGTGGGCGTTCACCCGCGAATGCGGGTCAGCACCTCGTCCCGCACCCGTTCCATCGTCGCCGCGTCCCGGGCCTCCACGTTCAGGCGCAGCAGAGGCTCCGTGTTCGAGGGGCGGCCGTTGAACCACCAGTCCGGCGCGGTCACCGTCAGGCCGTCGAGGTCGTCCACCGTGAGGTCCGGGCGGTCCCCGTACTCGGTCCCGAGGGCGGCGAGGCGGACGCCCCGGTCCGTGACAGTCGAGTTGATCTCGCCCGACGCGCTGTAGCGGTCGAACCGCGCGACGAGAGAGGACATCGGCTCGCTCCGGGCACTCAGGGCGGCCAGGACGTGCAGCGCCGCCAGCATGCCCGTGTCCGCGTTCCAGAAGTCGCGGAAGTAGTAGTGCGCCGAATGCTCCCCGCTGAAGATCCGCTCGCGCAGGTCGGTGATGTTGCGCGGATCCAGCGGATTGGCCTCATGGTTCGGAAACGTGCCGTCCAGCTCGAAGTGCATCGGGACCAGGTCGACCGGCAGCGGCGCGAAGACCTCCGGCACCGTGTGGCCGCTCATGCCGTTGCCCGCGTCCACGACGACCTTCAGCGGCCGTGCGACGGGCCCCGCCAGCTGCAGCGCAGAGGCCCGTCTCTGGGCAGGGAGCCCGGCCGGGCGAACCCGGCCGGGCTTGTGCCGGAGTCGGCTCAGGAGGGCAGGGTCCAGCTCTGGTTGGCCGCTTGGGTGCACGACCAGATCTGCAGCCGGGTGCCGTTGGCCGAACTGGGTCCGGTGGCGTCCAGGCATTTGCCCGACTGCGGGTTGACCAGGGAGCCGGCCGCCCCCGGTTGCCAGACCTGCGAGCCGGTGCCGTTGCAGTCGTACAGCTGCACCTTGGTGCCGTTGACGGTGCCGGCTCCGGTCACGTCCATGCACTTGCCGAGTGCGGTGAGTCTGCCGTCGTCGACCGTCCAGTTCTGCGCGCTGGTGCCGTTGCAGTCGTAGAGCTGGACCGCCGTGCCGTTGGCCGTGTTCGCGCCGGCGACGTCCACGCACTTGCCGCCGTACCCGTGTATCGGGCCTGTGGCGGCGGGGGGCGGGGTGACCGGACCGGACTGCCCCGCCGCCCACTTGATCTCCTGCAGGAGGAGCTGGTTCTGCTGGGCGCTCGCGAACGTGGACGACAGTGTGGTGTTGGTGGAGTAGTCCATCGCGTTGTGGCCGAAGTTGTTGTAGACCATCTTGTAGTGGCGGTTGGACCACACGATGGGGTAATAGCCGCTGTACCAGGTCTGGTTGGGGTCGGTGCCGATCGGAAAGGTGGACGGATCCATCGACGCCAGGATGTCGATGTCGGGGTTCTGCCGCAGGTCGTTCTGCCAGCTGTACCACTCGCTGACCGATGACGTGATGGCGGCCGGCAGGCCGGCCGTGGCCGGGTGGCCGGAGTCCTCGATCTTCAGCGTCTCCGAGGTCGGTCCCCAGGAGTTGCTCTTGAACGTGCCGGTGCCCAGGAAGGTGTTGTGGTACCAGGGCCAGTCGCTCGTGTCGTCGTTGTACGCCGAGACGTGGAAGCCGATGAAGCCGCCGCCGTTGGACACGTACGTCTGGAAGGCGGACTGCTGCGACGCCGTGTGCGGGTAGTCGTCGAGGAACATCACCACCTGGTAGTTGGCCAGGTTCGCGGTGTTGAGCCGGCTCCAGTCCGTGGTCGAGGTGTAGGTGAACCCGTTCTGCGCACCGGCTTGCGGGAACCAGGTGTTGGCCTCGTGGTCGAAGCTGATGTGCGCCGCGTCGTAGGTGCCGTCGTAGAAGGCGAGCACCTTGAAGGGGGTGGCGGCCTGAGCGGTGTGCGCAGGGGCCGCCTGGAGTGCGAAGACCAGCGCGAGCAGGGAGAGCAGTCTCAACAGGGGGCGGTGCCGGGCGACTTCCGTACCAGATCTGACCATGCGAAGGCCTTCCTTGGCTGTGGGGGGCGTGCCGTGTACGGCGGGTTCAGAAGTCTAAACCGTGTTCATGTCAATGATGAATAGTCCGGACCAACCCATTGCCGGTATCAAGGCACGACCACGGTCAGTCCCTGCGGCGCGCTCACGGTCACCGTTCCGTCGGCCGTGACCGTGACGTCCATCCGGCCTCCGCCGACCTGAAGGCCGGTCACGGTGAGCGGTGCGTACGCCGAGGCGAAGCCGGGCGCCACGGTGACCGTGCCGGCGGGGACGTCCGCGTCGAGGCCGAGGGCGGCCTGGAGCACCAGGACCGAGGCGGCGGCCGCCCATGCCTGGGGGCGGCAGGACGCCGGATAGGGCGCGGGACCCGGGCCGGCCGCGGTGCCATGGCCGGCGAAGAGTTCGGGGAGGCGGGCGTCGAAGGCGGCCGAGGCGGTCAGCAGGCCGCTCGCCAGGGAGGCGGCGGCATCCGGGAAGCCGGCCCTGACCAGGCCGTGTACGGCGATGGCGGTGTCGTGCGGCCAGATCGAACCGGTGTGATAGCCATAGGGGTTGAAGCCCACGGAGTCACTGCTCAGCGTACGCAGACCGTGGCCGGCGTCGAGGTCGCGGCCGACGAGGCGGGCGGCCACCAGCGCGCTTTCCTCCTGGTTGAGCAGTCCCGTGCCCAGCAGGTGGCCGAGGCCCGAGGTGACCGCGTCCGCCGGGCGGCCGTCGCGATCCAGGGCGACCGCCGGATAGGGGCCGTGGGCGTCCTCCACCCAGAAACGCCTGCGGAACCGCTCGGCGAGCCGCTCGGCCCACTCCTCCCATTCGTCGGCCCCCGCCCGTCCGAACGCCCGCAGCAGTGAAGCCCCGCCGCGTGCCGCCTCGTAGGCATACGCCTGGACCTCGCACAGCGCGATCGGCGCCGAGGCGAGGCGGCCGTCGCGGAAGCGGATGGAGTCGTTCGAGTCCTTCCAGCCCTGGTTGGACAGGCCCTGGCCGGTGTGGTCGACGTACTTCAGGAAGCCGTCGCCGCTCGCTCCGGCCTGATCGCGCATCCAGGTCAGCGCCGACTCGGCGTGCGGCAGCAGCAGTTCGACCTCCCTGGGGGGCAGGCCCCAGCGCCAGGCGTCGTGGAGAAGGGTGATCCACAGCGGGGTCGCGTCGACCGTGCCGTAGTACACGGGCGGGAGGTGGAGCCTGCCGTCCTGACGGAGCGAGTCCCTGCGTACCTCGTGCAGGATCTTGCCCGGCTGTTCCTCGGTCGCGGGATCGGTCACGGTGCCCTGACGCCGGGCGAGCGTACGAAGAGTCCCGGCGGCGAGGCCGGTGCCCAGAGGCAGCAGCATCCGGGCGGCCCACAGCGAGTCGCGGCCGAACAGGGTCAGGTACCAGGGCGCGCCGGCGGCCAGGAACTGGTCCAGACGGTCCGGGGCGGGGGAGCGGGGGTCCGCCAGGCGCAGGCGGTCCAGATCGGCGAGTGACCGTTCCAGCCAGCGGTCGAGACCGCGGTCGGCACTGCGAACCAGGGGGACGGTCCAGGGGAGTTGGTCTCCTGGCGGAGCCGGCAACTGGTCGCCGTCGGCGTAGGCCGCGGTGCAGGTCAACGTCACACTCCAGGAGGCACCTGGCCGGAGGGCGATGTCGTACGACAGTTGTCCCGTCGTCGGCTGAACGGAGTCCGGCGCGGACTCGCCGACCAGGCTGACGGTGAAGTCGCCGCCGGTCCAGGTCAGGCCGATGCCGCAGGCGTCCACGGACTGGGGTGGTACGTCCGGCAGAACCTGCCCGGACTTCACCTGCTCCATGGTGGCGAAGTCCGTCCCGGCGCGCACCGTCATCCGGAGACGGACGTGCTCGGTACCCGAGTTGGTGACCTCGAAGACCTCCTCCAGCCGGCCGGCCGTCAGGCGGCGGTACCGGTGCAGGGCGACGGCCGGGTCCGGCGTGGTCTCGCCGAGGCCGCGCAGGATCGCCCGGAAGTCCGCGCGATTCGCTGCCCGCAGTCCGCCCTGGACCGGGGCCAGGGGGATGGCCTCAGCCGCGACGGTCAGCCGGGACAGCGCTCTGCGGTCGCCGTGGTAGAAGCCGTCCGCACCCGCGCTGAGCTGCCCGTCCGCACGTGAGATCGCGAGGCTCGGCGCGCTCAGCGTGACGACCGCGTCGTGCAGGAAGGGCTGCAGGCCCGCGACGGCGGACGCGTGCGTCGGGACCGGGCCGTCGATGTCCTGGGGCTTGACATGGCTGTCCAATGAAGTAGAACCTCTCAGCGTTGGATCGTTCCAATGACACTAAGTCAGTCTTCAGAGCCGTGACAACGCTCTTGGAACGCTAAAACCAAGCCCTAATCTCCCCTGTACATCGGAGACCCGCATGCCCCGCTCCAGCAAGATCTCCTCGGCCAAGGGCGGCCCGGTGACTCTCGCGATGGTCGCCCGACGGGCGGGGGTCTCGCCGCAGACCGTGTCGAACGCGATCAATTCCCCCGAGATGCTCCGGCCCGAGACGCTGGAGCGCGTCCGGCGCGCGATCGACGAGATGGGCTACCGCCCCAGCCGTGCCGCACAGACGCTGCGCACCCGGTCCAGCAAGCTGATCGGCTACGGCATCCAGCCCGCGCCGGCCGGTCAACCCGTCCTGGACCGCTTTCTGCACGCCCTCTCGCAGGCCGCGGACGAGGCCGGTTACCGGATCCTGCTCTTCGCCTGCCCGCCCGGCGGCCCGAGCCTGGACGGATACGAGGAACTGCTCGCCCAGCACGAGGTCGACGGCTTCGTGCTCAGCGGTACCGACCGTGGCGACCCCCGGCAGGCATGGCTCGCCAAGCGAGGCGTGCCCTTCGTCGGCTTCGGCCGGATGTGGTCGGGCCGGCAGATCGGCGACTGGGTCGACGTCGACGGCGCCTCGGGCACGGACGCCGCGGTCGAACATCTCGTCGCCCAGGGGCATCGCAAGATCGCCTTCCTCGGCTGGGAACGCGGCACCTCGGGCGCCGGCGACGACCGCGCCGAGGGCTGGCAGCGGGCCATGCGCCGGCACGGGCTGCCGACCCGTGGGCGGCGCGGACAGAGCGTTGACGACAGCGACGCGGCCCGCGCCGCCGTGAAGCCGCTCCTGGACGCGGGCGCGACGGCCGTGATCGCGGCCAGCGACATGCTGGCGCTCGGCTGCTACCAGATGCTGCGGGAACGCGGCGCCCTCCCCGGAAGGGACGTCGCCGTAGTCGGCTTCGACGATTCGCCGACCGCCGCGATCCTCTCGCCCACCCTGACCTCCGTCGCCCAGCCGCTGGAAGAGGTCGGCCGGGAGTGCGTACGGCTGCTGCTGGCGCGGATCGCCGCTCCGGACGCGCCGCCCGAGCGCCTGCTGCTGGAGCCGACGCTCGTCGTACGCGACAGCACCGCGACGGCATCCACCGCAGGCGAGTAGCCATCCGCGCCGAGGCGGCCGCGCGTCCGACCCGCCGTCGCACAGCGGAGACGTTTCCCTCTTCATCCTCACGTCCCGGGGCCGACGACCGCACGAGGCCCGGGTGGAGCCGCCCGCACCACCCCGATCCCTCGGAGGCACCCATGGTCGACCGTACGACCGCGGCGGCCACCCGTACGGCGACCGGATCAAGGACACCGCCGACTTCTCCGCCCGGCTGTGCGCCTCCTTCACCTACGACGGGAAGCTGGTGTGCCTGCCCAAGGACACCTCCACCCTCGAGGGCAACTGGCTCACCGGCGGTATGAAGGCCGGCTACCCCAACGTGAAGTACACGGTGGTCCCGCTGTCCGCCGGACCGGCAGGCAAGGGAACCCTGGCCTTCAGCCAGCGCTGGGGTGTGCGCAGGACAGCGCGCACCGGGCGGTGGCCGTGAACCTGGTCGAGTACCTGACCTCCGCCACACAGCAGTTGAAGAACGCGGACGCCTTCGGCGTCAGGCCCTTCCGCACCAGTGCCCGCGCAGTACACGCGGAAGAACCCGTCCGCCAAGGCGTGGGCCGACGCCACCGCCTACGCGCAGGGCCCGGTGACCGTCGCGGGATTCGACAAGGTCCTCGCCCAGTTCAACACCGACCTCGCCGCACTGGGCAGCGGCGACCCGCGGAAGATCCTCGCCGACCTGCAGCGCAACGGCGAACAGGTCCTCACGAAGGGCGACTGAGCCGCCACGTCCTCAGCACCCACCTCACCACACCCCCAACCGAGCCTGTCGAATTCAGAGCGCGGGTGTCAGTTCCTGTTCGGCCCAGACGATCTTGCCGCCGGCCGTGTAGCGGGTGCCTCGTCGGTGGGACAGCTGTGCGACGAGGAACAGTCCCCGACCGCCCTCGTCGGTGGTCCGGGCATGGCGCAGGCGTGGGACGGTGTCGTTGGCGTCGGAAACCTCACAGACCAGGACGTGGTGGCGGATCAGGCGCAGGGTGATCGGGCCTGCGCCGTACCGTATGGCGTTGGTGACCAGTTCGCTGACGATCAGTTCGGTGGTGGGCGCCAGGTGCTCCAGCCCCCACTCGGTCAACTGGCCGGCGGCCAACGCGCGGGCGTTGCCGACGAGGGCCGGATCGGGTGGCAACTCCCACGAGGCGACCTGGGTCGGGCTGAGAGCGCGGGTACGTGCCAGGAGCAGTGTCGCGTCGTCGGACGGTGCCCGGGTCGGCAGGGTGTCGACCACGGCCGAGCAGAGCTCTTCCAGGGGGCGGTCCGGCTGCGCCAGAGCCGCGCCCAGGCGCCTCATCCCCGCGTCGATGTCCGCGTCCCTCGTCTCGATCAGTCCGTCGGTGTAGAAGGCGAGGACGCACCCCTCGGGGAGGTCCAGCTCCACGGCCTCGAAGGAGGCCGCCAGGCCGATGCCGAGCGGCAGGCCGGGGGGCAGGTCGGGGAAGGCGACCCGGCCGTCGGGCGAGATGATCGCGGGCGGGGGATGCCCGGCCCGTGCCATCGCGCAGCGCCGGGTGACAGGGTCGTAGACGGCGTACAGGCATGTGGCACCCACCACCGCCACGGTCTCGTCCGTGGCTTCGAGGTCTTCCTCGGCGAGGCGGGAGATCGTGTCGTCGAGCTGGACCAGCAGCTCGTCGGGAGGCAGGTCCATGGTCGCGAGCGTGTGCACCGCCGTGCGGAGCCTGCCCATGGTCGCCGCGGCGTTGATGCCGTGCCCGACCACGTCGCCCACGACCAGTGCCACTCGGGCGCCGGACAGTGGGATGACGTCGAACCAGTCGCCTCCCACGCCGTCCTCCGTGTCCGCGGGGAGGTAGCGGGAAGTCACCTCGACGGCGGCCCCGCCGCTGAGACGTCGTGGCAGCAGGTTGCGCTGCAACGCGAAGGCCGCGGCGCGCTCGCGCACGTACCGGCGGGCGTTGTCCAGTGACAGCGCGGCACGGGAGACGAGCTCCTCGGCGAAGAGCAGATCGTCCGCTTCGAACGGCGCGGGATCGGCGGTGCGGATGAAGACCGCCACGCCCAGCACCGCCCCGCGCGCGTGAATCGGGACGATCATCAAGGAGTGCATCCCGTACCGGCGGATCTTCTCCGCACGCCCCGGGTCCTGATCGAGCCACGTGCCGGGGGAAGTGTCCAGCACCGGTTCCAGGTGGGGTCTGCCGGAGGTCAGGACCTCGGTGAAGGGGGAGGAGGACGCGGGGACGAGGACCGGCGCCCCGGACGGCCAGAGAGACTCCGGGGCCCCTGCGTGGATCGACGCCACCCCCGCCCGGCGGAAGACCGGTATACGGCTGCCCATCGCGCCGAGCCGGGCCGGCGACTCCTCGCCCAGCGGTACCGACTCCGCCAGGTCGACGGTGACGTAGTCCGCGAAGCGCGGCACGGCGAAGTCGGCGAGTTCCTGCCCGGTCCGCATCACGTCCAGCGTGCTGCCGATCCGCGTGCCGGCCTCGCTGAGAATGGCCAGCCGCTCACGCGCCCGCTGGCGGTCCGTCACATCGACGACCATGGCGCACACGCCCAGCGCTCGGCCTTCCCCGTCGTCGAGGCGGAAGAAGGAGACCGAGAACGCGTGCTCGCGCCTCGGTGCCGCCGACAGGCTCAGCCGGTACTCGTGGTCGACCCTCGGAGTGCCGCTTTCCAGGACCCGCCGCATGACCGCCTCGGCCGCTTCGGCGTCGCATCCCGGCAGCACCTCCGTAAGACGTCGGCCCAGCCGCTGTTCGCGAGGGATGCCGTCCTGGCGCGCCAGGGCGTCGTTCACCCAGGTGCAGCGCAGTTCCGGATCGCGGACGGCGATACCGATCGGCGCACTGGACAGGAGGGAGTCCAGCCCCAGTCCGTTCACCGGCGACGAGGAGAGGTCGGACATGGACGTCGCGGAGACGACCCACCGGGTCCTCCCGCCCTGGCCGGCCAGCGGGGCGACCCGCAGGTTCACGTCCAGTCGGCCGCCGTCGTGGTGGCGAAGACCGACCAGGCCGGACCAGCCGCCCTCGCGGCGGCACTGCTGCGCGCATTCCGACGCCTTCACGCTGTCCTCGGGTGCCGCCAGCACGTCCACGGCGGTGCGGCCGACCACTTCCGCGGCGGAGAAGCCGGTAAGTCGCTGGGCGGCATGAGTCCAGCCGACCACCGTACCCGTCCCGTCGACCACCGCGAGGGCAGCGCCGATCATCTGCCCGGCCGACTGCCCCACTTCCCGCACGGCCATCGGAGCCACCTGGTCATCTGTGGGCATCGCGGTCGTCCCTTCTGCCGGGTGTTTCTCGGGCGGCAGGGCCCGGCTCGCCGGTATCGGCGAGGCGATCGAGCCACTCGGCCAGCAGCGCGCGCTCGGATCGCGTCAGGGCCGTGGTACCGCTGTCGCGCAAGGCCTCGCGCAGCGCCGCGGCTCGGCTCACGACGTCCGTCGGCGCTTCGGGCTCGATGTCACCCATGGTCGTGATCGTGCGCAGTACGTGTTCACGGGCGACTGCCGGCAGTTCAGGATCCCGCTCGGGCGGTGGGGTCGAGATCAGTGACAGCACGATTCCGACCCCGTTGGCGTGCATGAGCTGAGTCGCGCGCTCCACACTCATGCGAAGTCGGCCGGCAGCGGCCACCCGGGCGATGTTCCGGCGCAGAATCGCAAGGGTCTCCGGTCCTGCCGGAATGTCCCGGCGGTAACGCCCTTCGCCGTACATCAGTACGTAGCACCCCGGCCGGGAAAGGCCGAATCCCACGTGCAGGTCCCAGGACCGGCGCAGATCGTCGATGGGGTCGTCGGTTTCCCCGAGAGCCTGCTTCTCGGCGAGGTACTGCTGGAACCCGTAGGCCGCGACCGCGTCGAGCAGTCCGTCCTTGTCGCCGAACAGGCGGTACAGCGTCGGCGGCTGCACCCCGGCCGCGGCGCTCACCGCCCGCGTCGAAACAGCCGCACGACCCTCGCGGGTCAACAGATCCGCCGCGGCGTGAAGGATCCGCTCCCGCGTCCGCACAGTCTGCGTCCGCATAATAGGGATATTACAGCTGTTATCGTTCTTTCTATCTCATCGATATGATTCGTCACAGTCGGCGACACGTCAGTGACGCGGCGACGTCCCTGGGGTCGGTCCCGCCAGGGACACATCCGCATCGCCCGGACGGCCGCAGCTGTCTGCCGGAAGGCACCTCACCGCGGCAAGCCGAACGGCACCCGTCCTTCGAGGCGGGTGCCGTTGTGTGAGCGTGCCGCGCGGGCCGGCTCAACCGACCATGGACGGGGCAAAGGGCGACATCGCAGGAGCAAGTTGCATGCCGGGGGCCAGGCCGAGGGCGACCAGGGCGTCGGGCAGGCCGTGTCCGACCCGGGCCGCCTCCATGCTGCCCGGGGCAGCGAGTTGGCGGCAACTGGCGGCGATGATCTCGAACAGATGATGGACGCGACCTGGTCCGCGGGGCAGCAACTGGCCGTGGAAGTCATCGTGGTGAGCGAGCACGAGGGCGGCAAGGCCGGCGATGTGGGCCGATGCGGTGCCGGTTCCGTCGAGGGCCGTGTAGCCGCCCTGCGGCGAGCAGGAGAGGACCGCCACACCGGGGGCGGCAGCGTCCACTCCCGGGCCGTAGCAGCTGAACGGCGCCGCGAACAGCCCTTCCGGTGTCAACTGTGCCCCCGAATGGCAGGCTTGGGACGTCTCCTGCGGATAGGTGCCGAAGGCTCCCAGCGCGCCCACGGCGAACACGGTCGGCAGCGAGCCAGGGAAGGCGACCGGCCCGGCCGTGTCGCCCGCCGGGGCGACGCAGGCGATCCCGGCCGCGTGCGCGTCGGCGAGTTTGCGGGAGACCAGCGCCGACGGGTACGGGACGGCCACCGCGATGTGGGCGATGTCGATCTCGCGTTCCATGCAGTGGTCGAGGGCCGCGATGAGGTCGCTGAAGTGCCCGTCCGGCATGACCTTGCAGACCTCGATCTCGGCGTCGACCGCGATACCGATGACGCCTTTGCCGGTGTCCGCCCCGGCGATGATCCCCGCCGCATGTGTGCCGGCGCCTGTCACGTCACGTGCCCAGCCTTCTTCCGTGCCCCGTACCAGATCGACCCCGGCACGCACGGGCTGCTTCAGGTCGGGGTGATCCGCACTGACACCCGAGCCGATGAGGGCGACCTTGACGCCGAAGGCGCGGAACGTGGGGGGCAGTCGGTCCAGCCGCATGGCCTGCTGACCCCAGCCGTAACTCTGACGTTGCTCCAACTCCGGGTACACCTGCGTCAGTGGAGTGAGAGTGATGACGTTCTCCCCGCCCGCGGACAGCTCGGGGCGATGGATCCAGCGGTCCGTGTATCCGCCGGCGGGCCGGACGTACAGGGATTGAATGGACTGAGCGGTCTCCGTGGCCGGCGTGATGGTGACCGTCCCGTCCGCCCCGGTGACGCCCTGGCTCGGCCAGGTCGCGCCGATCAGGAACACCCCGGCACCGGCCAGCGGTTCGCCGTCCGGGCCGCACACGCGCAGCGAGATGTCCTCGGGCTGCTCCATTTGCATGACCAGCCCCGGGTCGCGCAGCGGCAAGATGCCCGCCGTCGGCACGGTGGCCGGTCCGGTCCCGGCCAGCGGCAGGTCCGGCTCGATGTGCACGTGCAGCGACCGCATCGCGGGGATCAGGGTCTCGGCCGCCTCCACGACCGCGATCTCCGGGCAGGCGGGGTGAAGGCCGTAGGGCTGGGCCTTCGCAGAGGGCCGGAGTCTGCGGATCACCTTGACCTCGGGCATCTGCTCCAGCCGGTCACACACCGCGTCCATGCCGAGTTCGGGCACCCCTGGCGGGAGCAGATACTGCGGAAGCGGTGCCACCAGGTACCGTTCCCGGCGCGGCCGAACCGTCCGCGGTGAGCGGGCACCTTCCTTGCGTGGCCCCGCCGCCTTGCCCTCGGGCACCGACCCGTTCGGCTGCGCGCCTTCGGATCCGCTCTCCCGGTTGTTCCCGGGCCTTTCCTTGACCATCGCCTCCACCTTCACCACGCCTACGTCCTGTGTGCTCCTGTGGGCAACGGGCGGCCCGCGCTTTCCACGGTGATGCGGTGTGCCCGGGAACGACTCCGGGGCACACCGCATCGCGCTGCCGCCTCAGATCAGCCCATACCGAAGGGCTGACCCATCTGGCCGTAGCCGAAGCTGGGCTGCTGGAACTGCGGGAACTGCTGGCCGAACGACTGCTGGCCGAACCCGCCACCCCACGGCTGCTGGCCCTGCTGGCCCTGCTGGAGCAGCGTTACGATCGCGGTCGGCAGCGCCTGCTGCACTGACTGCTCCACCGCGCTCCGGACGCCCTGCTGCAGCGTGTGCTGCAGCGCGACAGCCAGGTAGGGGTGCGCCTGGTGGGCCAGGCCCTGCTGCTGAAGCTGCTGCTGGACCTGCTGGATGTGCTGCAGCGTCTGCTGCATCCGCTGCGCGATCTGCTGGCTCGCCTGCTGACAAGCCTGCTGGATCACCTGCTGGACCACCTGGGCGATCTGCTGCTGCGGGCCGCCCATCTGCTGGCCGAACTGCTGCAGGGGCGGAGTACCGGTCATCACCGACATGAATGCTCCGTTCGAAGGCATGACGGGGGAAGCCGACATACGAGTTGATATCGGCGTTATCGGAAGAACCCGACTCCTCGGACGTTAAGTTGGCGTTACCAAGACCGCAATCGCTCACGGCCGGCCGGGAATCGATCGCGAGGCGACCGCTGGGGGAAGAACCTTCCGGACGAGGACGACGGGCCGAGTCGGCCCCGCACGGGAGGCGGCCGGCCAGCGCCCTCCGCCCTTGCGGGAGTGCCCGTACCGGGCCATGGTGTAGCCGGGCGACCGGGGCGAGCGGGACCCGCTGTCCCGAGGGGAGCTTTCGGTACGCGGTGGGCCGGACGCGACGGGTGTCCGAGCATGTGCCGCGCCGCTGGGGCGGCCCCTGCCGGCGGTGAGCACCAAGGCGGCCGGATGGATGCCGCGCCCTCGTGACCATCAGATGGCGATGATCACCAGTGCGGCCTGGTCGTCGAGGGTGGCATTGCCTGCGAACGCGGTGACGGCGGTGGTGATGGACTCGACGACGGCAGTGGCTGTGGGTGTCGTGCTCCGGACGGCGGCGAGCGCGTCGACCAAGCGGTCCTCGCCGAAGAACTCGCCGTCGGCGGAACGGGCCTCGGTGATGCCGGCGGTAACCAGGACGAGGCTGTCGCCGGGGGACAGGTCGATGCAGCACGGGCAGAAGCCGGGGTCAGGATCGATGCCCAACAGCAGCCCTGGTTCGGTGAGTTCGACGACCGTGCCGTCGGCGCGGCGCACGAGCGGCGTACGTGGCCTGCCCGGATGAGGTTGAGTGTGAGGTGGGACGGGCTGTGCCGCAGTTCGCCGTAGACGAGTGAGACGAACTGGTCGTCATCGGTGATGTGCCCGGTCAACGCGTCGTTGATGGCGGTGACGACGGCCGCCGGTTCGTCGAGCAGGCGGACGGCGGCGCGTGCGGTGTGGCGGACCATGCCGGTGGTGGTGGCTGCCAGAGCGCCGCGTCCGGAGACGTCGCCGATCATGAGGGCCCAGCGGTCGGCGGGCAGTGGGAAGACGTCGTAGAAGTCCCCGCCGACCTCGAGGCCCTCTCCTGCCGGATGGTACGAAGCCGCCAGGGCGGCGCCGGGAATCCTCGGTATCTCGGGAGGCAGCAGGCCTGCCTGAAGATCGTGGGAAAGCCGGACGCGGTCAGTGAACTGATGGGCGTTGTCGGCACTCGAAGCGGCCCGGCGGGCGAGTTCCTCGGCCAGGGCGACCTTGCGTTCGTCCAGCGGCAGGTCGGTGGCCAGGAGGGTCAGCGCTCCGAAGGTGCGGCCCCGGGCGGTCAGCGGCACGCACACGTAGTCCCTGACGCCGAGCTGGGCGCGCAGGCCGCTCACGCGGGCGGACTCGGTGGCGCCGGAGGCAAGCACGCGGGCGACCGCGGCGTCCACCTCGTGGCACAGTGCGGGGGAGCAGAGGAGATTCTCCCCCTCCCGGGTCGACGCCGCGACGACGATGCGCTGGGTCTGGCCGCGCTCGGACACGTGGACGGCACACAGTGGCGCCAGGGTCGGGACGGTCAGCCGGGCCATGCGCTGGAGGCTGTCCGCATAGTGCGTCTCGCCCGTGGTGGCGGTGCTGGCCTCCAACAGGAAGGCCAGATCCTCCCGGGCGGCCTTCTCGCGTTCCTGGGCGGCGTGGCGTGCCTCCACCGCGGCATGGCGTTCGATGGCCAGCGCGGCTATGCGGGTGAAGGAGGCGCTGAGCGCCATGTCCTTGTCCTGCGGAGCCTTGGGGATGCGGTGGTACATCGCGAACGTGCCCAGCAGTCGGCCGTCCGCGTCCTGGATGGGTGTGGACAGCACGCCGCGACCCCCGCCCTCAGCGCCAGGTCACGGTAGTCCTTCCACAGGGGATCGGTGGCGATGTCCGTGACGATCACCGGTTCGCGCCGGAAGGCGGTCGTGCCGCACGAGCCGACGCCCTCGCCGATGGGCGCCCCGTCGACCGCCTCGTTGTAGAAGTCGGGCAGGCGCGGGCCGGTGCCGTGCCGCAGGCGCTGTCCGTCGGGATCGACGAGCAGGACCGAGACGAGCATGTCCGGGGAGAGCTCCTCGATCGCCGTGGCCATGCCTCGGAGGATCTCGTCCAGTGGGGCGTCACGTGCGATCTGCTCCAGCAGCACGCGCTGCTCGGCGGCCAGGAGATGCGCGTGGTGGTACGCGGTGGCTTCGACCGCGATCACCACGACGTCGATCCGGCCGGCGGTGTCCCGGCGGGGCTCGTAGGTGAAGTCGAAGAATCCTTCCCACTGCGTGCCCGGCCTGCCCAGCAGCAGCCGCCCGTCCCGGGCCCGGTACGCGACGCCGGTGCGGTAGACCGCATCGAGCCGGTCGATCACTCCCTGCGGAGCCAGTTCCGGCATCGCCTCTCCGACCGGCTCGCCGAGGCGCCCACCGTCGCACCCGAGCGTCTCGAAGAATGCCTGGTTCGCCGCTTCCAGCAGGTGTCTCGGGCCACTGAGCGCAGCGAAGATCACCGGGGCCTGTCCGAACAGGTCCGCGTACTCCTCGCCTCGCCGGGCGACGGAGACGGAGCGGGCCGTCGCCGCACGGTGGGGGTCGAAATTGACGGACATGACAGGCTCACCAACTTCCTTAATCATCCCTGGTGTTGCGCATGTATGGTTGCGTGCATGGAGTTGCTGCGTATATCGACGGCCGCGAAGCGTCT
>NZ_JBITGJ010000121.1:5413-16895 GCF_044456925.1 Streptomyces sp. NPDC050743 | reverse complement strand
CCTGGTACACCCGCACACTCGACGGGTCGGCCGGAAGGTCCCGCGACCACACCACCCTCAGCACGATCTGGCCCGCAAGGTGCAGGCGGCCGTCCTTGAGGCGGAAACCGCGCCTGGTGTAGTTGAGGCTGGGCCGCGCCTCCCGCTTCTTCTTCCACCTGGGCATCCCGGCCCGCCGGTGCATCGGCAACCGGTCCTTGATGTCCTTCAGCGCCTTCGCCCTCGACCTGGCGAAGTCCCGAATCACCTGCTGCTGCGGCACACTCGCGCCCTCAGCCAGCCACGGCGTCACCCCGCGTGCCTCGGTCAGCATCCTGTCCAACTGCCCCGGACCACACGTCAGCTTCTCGCCACCCGCTTTGCCCTGCACGTGGACCTGCCGGGACTTGGCCACGCACTCGTTCCAGATCCACCGGCAGCGATCCCACTCGGCTTCGAGCCGGCGCCCGGCCGTGTTCGACAGACGCACACGGAAGGTGTACCGGGCATGCCCGGCGTCCTTCGTGGTCGCCTCCGTCGTCATGCATCCGAACCTACCCGAGCGGACCGACAGTCGAGAGCTCTCGCTCATCGTGGGCGACATCACCGCCGTGCGGGGCAGGGATAGCCGGATCGCCCTCACGGCGATCCGGCTACCCCTGCCCTGCTCCGCAGGAGTCCGATTCCTCCCCGGCCTGAAGGCCGGGGCATCCTCGGAGGAACCCGGTGAAAGCGCCGATGCCGCCCGCGAAGGACACGCACGGGCGGCACCGGCGCTGCGTCAGATCCAGATCTGGAGCAGGTACCAGGTTGTGGGTGGTGCCGGAGCCCGACGGTGAACGCGCACAGGAGGTTGCTCGGTTCGGTGATCGGCGCGGGCACGGACTCAGAGGGCCTTGTCGGTGCCGGTGGCGAAGACGTTCAGCTGTCCGTCCTGCCCCAGGCCAAGCCGGAGGCCTGCGGCTTCCCAGGTCTCAGTGCCCTTCCTGCCGCTGTCGGTCCTGGACCTGGGTGGCGATGACGGCGGCCTGGATTCGGCGCTCGACCCCGAGCTTGGCCAGCAGACGGGAGATGTGGTTCTTCACTGTCTTCTCGGCCAGGTACAGGCGCTGGCCGATCTGGCGGTTGGTCAGTCCCTCGCCGATCAGGGCCAGGATCTCCCGCTCCCGCTCGGTCAAGCCTTTCAGTCCGTCCGGCTGCTCCTCCTGCTGGCCGCCACGCAGCCGGGCCATCAGCTTAGTGGTGGCGCTGGCATCAAGGAGGGACTGGCCGGCGGCCACGGTGCGGACGGCGGACACCAGGTCGGAGCCCTGGATCTGCTTCAGGACGTATCCGGAGGCTCCTGCCATGATCGAGTCGAGCAGGGCCTCCTCGTCGTCGAAGGAGGTCAGCATGAGGCAGGCCAACTCGGGCATGCGAGAGCGGAGTTCGCGGCACACGGTCACGCCGTCGCCGTCGGGCAGACGGACGTCGAGCACAGCCACCTGTGGGCGCAGCGCGGGAACCCGCACCAGTGCCTGTTCCACCGTGCCGGCTTCGCCGATCACCTCGATGTCGGGCTCGTCGTTCAGCAGGTCGCGCACCCCGCGCCGTACGACCTCGTGGTCGTCCAGCAGGAAGACCCGGATCGGGTTGTCGGCGCCGGGCTGCGTGCTGTCCGCCATCAAACTGCTCCCTGGTTCCGCGTTCCGCACCGATGTCCGCTCGTGGACGGAATCGGCCCTCCGTACCGAGATCATTTCTCGGATCCGGGCCGAAGGGCCAGGGCCGGTCGGCCTTGTTGTCCACCCATAGTGTCCCGCAACCAGGAGCTACCGCTGCCGCCGGGGCGCGAAACGGCCTGTCGGGCCCTCGCAGAGGTCAAGATCCACGGCCTTGGAGCTCGGCGGATGCCGAACCGCGCGCCGCACTGCCGCCCAAACCCCGGGTCTCGCCACCCCACGCGGTCAAGGTCCCATGGCCCCACTGCAGGGGCCTGAGAGCCCTGGGCCAGGAGCGGTGCCCGCTGCAGTCTGGAGCCGCTGCGAAGCGATCAGAAGGAGCGGAGCACATGACTGCCAAGGACACCGGCACCCAGGCGACGAGCACGGACGCCGTAGAGGTGCGTGCGGAAGGCGATGTGGACGAGGAAGCCGTCGCATACCTCCGGGAGAAGGTCGGCGCGGTCCTCGGCCGGCCCGGGCTCCCGGCCGTGAGCGGTGCGGTGAGGGTCGCCAGGGCGGTGGCGCACCACGCGGAGCGGCCCTGGTCCGCCGGGGCCGAGCTCGTCGTGGGGAACATCCTCGTGGTCGTGCATGCCCAGGAGGCCACGGCACACGAACTGGCGGACCGGCTGCAGGACCGGCTGCGCGGACAGCTGAACCGCGTCCTGCACCGCAAGGAGGAGGCCCGCAGGTCGGCGACTCCGCCTCCGTGGCGCGGCGGTCGCGCCGACCGGGGCCAGAGCCCTTCGTGATCCTCCGCCGCGAGGCGGTCGCGCTCCTTCGCCTACGGGTGATTCGTGCGCCTTGACGAGGGAACTGCCCGGCCTGGCAGGGCCAGTGCCGGTCGGCCCCCGGAAGGGACCATCGGCACCTGGGAGTCGGGATCAGACACGACGAGAGGAGAGTGGAGGCGTGAGCGGCACCGATCCCCCGCGGTGCGGCTCCCGTCCGCACACCGTCGGCCACCGCCGACGGCTCTCGTCAGCGGAGGCGCTCCCCAATGACCAGTCATGAGGCCGGAATCCAGGCAGCATCAGCTGCCGACGCGCCGTCCGACATCACCATCGCCGTGGATCAGCTGGTCACGGACGGACTCAAGGCGCTCGCCGACTACGACGCCCTCACACAGGAGCAGGTCGACCACATCGTCAAGAAGGCGTCGGTCGCCGCGCTGGACCAGCACACCGCGTGGCCCGCCTGGCCGTGGAAGAGACCGGACGCGGGGTCTTCGAGGACAAGGCGGCCAAGAACATGTTCGCGTGCGAGCACGTCACGCACAGCATGGGCCCGATGAAGACCGTCGGCGTCATCGCCCGCGACGACGTCGAGGACATGATCGAGGTGGCCGAGCCGGTCGGCGTGGTCTGCGCGATCACGCCGGTCACCAATCCGACCTCCACCACCGTTTTCAAGGCCCTGATGGCGCTGAAGACGCGCAACCCGATCGTGTTCGCCTTCCACCCCTCGGCCCAGCGGTGCAGCATGGAGGCGGCCCGGATCGTACGGGACGCGGCCGTCGCCGCCGGCGCGCCGGAGCACTGCGTGCAGTGGATCGAGACCCCGTCGGTGGAGGCGACCGGCATACTGATGCGCCACCCCGGCGTCTCGCTGATCCTCGCCACCGGCGGCAACGCGATGGTCAGGGCCGCCTATTCGGCGGGCAAGCCCGCGCTGGGAGTCGGTGCGGGCAACGTGCCGGCGTACGTGCACAAGAGCGCGAAGCTGCGCCGGGCCGTCAACGACCTGGTGCTGTCGAAGTCGTTCGACAACGGCATGATCTGCGCCTCCGAACAGGCCGTCATCCTGGACGACGAGATCTACGACGCGGCACTGGCCGAGTTCCCCACTCTGCACGCTCACGTGGCGACCGCCGAGGAGAAGGCGAAGCTGGAGGCGTTCCTGTTCCCGACCGGCCGGGCCAACGCAGGCTGCGAGCCCAAGGTCAACGCCGCGGCCGTCGGTCAGAGCCCGGTATGGATCGCCGAACAGGCCGGCTTCACCGTCCCGGGCGACACCTCACTGATCCTGGTCGAGGCAGACCGGGTGGGCCCGGACGAGCCGCTGACCCGCGAGAAGCTCTGCCCGGTGCTCGCCGTGCTGCGCGCCGGCTCCGAGCAGCAGGGCTTCGACCTCGCCGCAGACATGGTCGCCTTCCACGGCCAGGGCCACACCGCCGTCATCCACACCGAGGAGCAGGCGCTGGCGGAGGCGTACGGCCGGCGCGTGAAGACCGTACGGATCATCGTCAACGCCCCCTCCTCGCAAGGCGCCATCGGCGGCGTCTACAACAGCCTGCTGCCGTCGCTCACCCTGGGCTGCGGCTCGTGGGGGCACACTTCGGTGTCCAACAACGTCTCCGCCGTCCAGCTGCTGAACATCAAGCGGGTCAGCGCGCGGCGCAACAACCTGCAGTGGTTCAAGGTCCCGCCGAAGATCTACTTCGAGCCGCAGTCCCTGCGCTACCTGTCCTCCATGCCTGACGTCCACCGCGTCACGATCGTCACCGACGCCACCATGACCCGCCTCGGTTTCGTCGACCGCGTCAGCCGCGTCCTGCAGCGGCGCCACGAGCCGGTCACCCTCCAGATCATCGACAACGTCGAGCCGGAGCCGAGTATCGACTCCGTCCAGCGCGGCGCCCAGCTCATGCGGGACTTCCGCCCCGACACCATCATCGCGCTCGGCGGCGGCTCGCCGATGGATGCAGCCAAGGTGATGTGGCTGCTGTACGAGCACCCGGACATCGACTTCGCCGACATGCGGCAGAAGTTCTCCGACATCCGCAAGCGCGCCTTCCGCTTCCCGGTCCTCGGCACCCGGGCCCGCGTCGTGTGCGTGCCCACCACCTCCGGCACCGGCGCGGAGGTCACCCCCTTCGCGGTGATCTCCGATCCCGCAAGCGGCAAGAAGTACCCGCTCGCCGACTACGCGCTGACACCGAGCGTGGCCATCGTCGACCCGCTGCTCACCGCGGACCTGCCCCCGGCGCTGGCGGCCGACAGCGGCTTCGACGCCCTCACCCACGCCATAGAGGCGTACGTATCCGTCTACGCCAACGACTTCACCGACGGCCTGGCCCTGCACGCGATCCGGCTGATCTTCGGTCACCTCGAGGCGGCGGTGAACGACCGCAGGAGCCGACCCGACGCGCGGGAGAAGATGCACAACGCCGGCACGATCGCCGGCATGGCCTTCGGCAACGCCTTCCTCGGCATCGTCCACGCCATGTCGCACACCCTGGGCGCCACCTTCCACGTCGCGCACGGCCGTACCAACGTCGTCTTGTTGCCGCATGTGATCCGCTACAACGGCACCGTGCCCACGAAGCTGACGGGCTGGCCCAAGTACGAGAGCTACCGTGCTCCCGAACGCTTCCGGGACATCGCCCGCGCCCTCGGGCTGCCCGCCGCCACCGCGCAGGGGGGTGTGGAGTCGCTGGCGGGCGCGGTGGAGCGGCTGCGCGACGCCGTGGCCATCGAGCCGTCGTTCCAGGCCCTCGGCATCAATGAGCGCACGTTCCTGGACGCTCTGCCGCAGCAGGCCCTGAACGCCTATGAGGACCAGTGCGCGCCGGCGAACCCGCGCATGCCGATGCTCGATGACATGCGGGAGATCATGCGCACGGCCTACTACGGGCGTGTGCAGGGCCGACCGACCGCGGACAAGGGCCGAACGGCCCTGGCGTGAAGAGCTTCGGTGCCGTTCCAATGGCCTGATCAGCCTGTCCGTGGCTCCGAGCCGGGTGCGACGGACAGGCAACCACCACGTCTTGAGGGGACGACGCAGATGCCGTACCGGCGCACCGGCCGCGACCACGGCGAAAGGCCGTGCAGCCGCCTCGCCGCCCCAGTCGAAAAAACGCAGCAGTGAGCAACGAGACCGTACGGAAGCCCGCCATGACCATCGACACCACTCAGGAGCTCCCTGCCGGGCCGCGCCGGAGCATCGAGCTGGACAGCGACGAAGCCCTGCGGCTGCTGGGCAGCGTGTCCTTCGGCAGGATCGTCTTCACCCGCCACGCCCTGCCGACCGTCCGCCCGGTCAACCACGTCGTCCTGGACAACGGTGACATCGTCATCCGCACCCACGAGGGCGCGGCCCTGACCGCGCGCGCCGGGCAGGCCGACGGTCAAGGCGTCGTGGTGGCCTACGAGGCCGACGTCATCGACCCCGACACGCACCTCGGCTGGAGCGTGGTCGTCACCGGCTACGCGCACCTGGTGACCGACTCGGAGGAACTGACCCGCTACGAGGCACTGCTCAACCCGTGGGTGCACCAGGCCATGGACTACGCGGTGCGCATCCGCCCGGACCTGATAACCGGCGTGCGGCTCACCGCCGACGACGAGTCCGACGGCCCCTGATCGCGATCCGGCTGCAAAGCCACGCGGCGTGAGAACCCCTCTGGTTCTCACGCCGCGTTCAGCCGAAGCCGGCCCTGCTCGCCGGGTCACCTGTCAATCGTGCGGGATCACCGCGACCGGCGCGGTGGCGTGGTGCAGCACCGCGTGGGCGACTGGGCCGATCACCGCACCGATCGCCGCCCGGCGCCGACGGCGGCCGAACACGAGCAGGGACGCGTCGCGCGAGGCCTCCACGAGGTGCGAGCCGGCCTTGCCGATCACGGCCTGCTCTGTCACCTCGACGCCGGGGAACTTGTCCCTCCAAGGCTCCAACGCCTCGGACAGGGCACGGTGCATCTCCCCGGTGAGCTCGTCGTGCAGTTCGGCGTTGAGGTCGCCGCCATTGTCGTAGTAGGGCAGTTCCGGGCTCTGGCCATGGACGACGCGCAGTCTCGCGGCACGCTGAGAGGCGGCCTCGAAGGCGAACTCGATCACGGTGTCGTTCGGAGCCGCAGAGTTGAGGCCCAGGACGACGTCGCGGAACGGTGCGGCCCCGGATCCGAAGGCGCCAATCTGGTGTTCGTCCTCTGGCCGCAGGCCGCCCCGCACGAGAACAACAGGTCGCCGGCTGCCTGCCACGACCGCCTGGGCGACGGACCCGACCAGGAATCCGGCTACGCCGCCCAGGCCGCGAGAGCCCAGCACCAACAGGTCGGCTTCGCCAGCCGCGCCAAGCAAGGCGGACACGGGTTCTTCGGTAAGACGGTCGGTGATGATCCGCATGCCCGGGTGACGCCGCGCGATCGTCGCCTCGGCCTCGCGCAGCATGTGGTCCGCCCAGCGAATCTGCTGGTCCAGACTCAGGGACATCTGGGGTACCCCGTCCGTGGATGCGTACATGTACGGCTTCGGCCCAACGGCGTGGACCAGGCGCAGTGGGACATCGCGGAGCAGGGCTTCCCTGGCCGCCCAGTCGGCGGCGGTCAGGCTCTCCGGGGACCCGTCCAGACCTGCGGTGATGGTGCGGGGCATCTCGGCCTCCTTCAAAGTCACGAATTCATAGTCGAGGCCGTGTACTTGGGACAGGAGAGGCCTCAGGTCCCTATGCGGAGGCCGGGTGGCCCCGACGCGGGCGAACGTGCGACGAAGATCGGCCCGCTCACAACGCCCGCAGCCCGTGCTCCCGGAACTGCTCGCGCACGCGCTCCGTCAGCTCCGGATCCGGCACGGGCGTGTCCCGCAGCGGGAAGTCGATACCCAGGGCGTCGTACTTGTGGGCGCCGAGTTTATGGAAGGGCAGGACATCCACCCGGTCGACGTTGGTCAGCCCGGACAGGAAGGCGCCGAGACCGTCCACGGCGGACGGGTCGTCGGTCCAGCCGGGGACGAGGACGTAGCGGATGTACACGGGGACGCCCAGCCGGTCCAAGCGGGTGGCGAAGCTCAGCGTGTGGGCGAGACGGGCACCGGTGAGCTTGCGGTAGGTGGTGGCGTCGAACGACTTGATGTCCAGCAGCACCAGGTCGGTGTCGGCGAGGAGTTCGTCGGAGGCACGCTCGCCCAGGAAGCCGGAGGTGTCCAGCGCCGTGTGCAGTCCGGCCTCCTTGCAGCGGTGCAGGAGGGAGCCGGTGAACACCGGCTGGAGCAGCGGCTCCCCGCCGGTGATGGTCACCCCTCCCCCGGCCGTGGTCAGGAAGCCCCGGTACTTCTCGATCTCCGCCATGACCTCATCGACCGAGGCCTCCCGCCCGTCGCGCATGTGCCAGGTGTCCGGGTTGGCGCAGTACAGGCAGCGCAGCGGGCAGCCGCTGACGAACAGCACGAACCGGGTCCCGGGCCCGTCCACGCCCGTGGACAGGTCCCAGGAGTGCACTCGACCGGTCACCGCCGACGCCGTCGTGGCGTTCACAGCGACCCGTGGAAGGTGCGGCTGATCACGTCGAGCTGCTGCTCACGCGTGAGGCGGACGAAGTTGACCGCGTAGCCGGAGACCCGGATCGTCAGCTCCGGGTACTTCTCCGGGTGTTCCATGGCGTCCTCGAGCGTCGCCCGGTTCAGGACGTTGACGTTCATGTGGAAACCGCCGAAGGTCATGTACCCGTCGAGAATGCCGACCAGGTTGCCGGCCCGCTCCGTGGGATTGTGGCCGAGCCCCTCGGGCGTGATGGTCGTGGTCAGGGAGATGCCGTCGCGGGCTTCGTCGTACGGCAGCTTCGCCACCGACAGGGCCGACGCGACGACCCCGTGCCGGTCCCGGCCGTTCATCGGGTTGGCGCCGGGTGCGAAGGGCTGCCCGGCACGCCGGCCGTCGGGGGTGTTGCCGGTGTGCTTGCCGTAGACCACGTTCGAGGTGATGGTGAGGACCGACTGGGTGTGCTCGGCGCCACGGTGAGTGGGGTATTGCCGCACCTTCGCCATGAAGGACTCCACCAGGTCGACGGCGATGCTGTCGGCGCGGTCGTCGTTGTTGCCGTACGCGGGGAAGTCGCCCTCGGTGCGGAAGTCGACGGCGAGTCCGGTGGCGTCCCGGAACACCTTCACCCGCGCGTACTTCACGGCGGACAGACTGTCCGCGGCCACCGACAGACCGGCGATCCCGCAGGCCATGAACCGGTGCACGGGGTAGTCGTGCAGCGCCATCTCCAGGCGTTCGTAGGCGTACTTGTCATGCATGTAGTGGATGACGTTGAGCGCGTTGACGTACGTCCGGGCCAGCCAGTCCAGGACGTGGTCGTAGGCCTCGATCAGTTCCTCGTAGTCCAGGTACTCACCGGTCAGCGGGGGCGCGGAGGGCGCGACCTGCTCGCCGGTCATCTCGTCACGGCCGCCGTTGACCGCATAGAGCAGCGCCTTGGCGAGGTTGACCCGGGCGCCGAAGAACTGCATCTGCTTGCCGACCGCCATGGCCGAGACGCAGCAGGCGATCGCGGTGTCGTCCCCGGTCCGGGGGCGCATCAGGTCGTCGGACTCGTACTGGACGGCGCTGGTGTCGATGGACACCTGGGCGCAGAACTCCTTGAAACCGTCGGGCAACCGGGGCGACCAGAGCACGGTCAGGTTCGGTTCGGGGGCCGGGCCGAGGTTGTAGAGGGTCTGCAGGAAGCGGAAGGAGGTGCGGGTGACCAGGGGCCGGCCGTCGGCGCCCATGCCGCCGATGGACTCCGTCACCCAGGTCGGGTCGCCGGAGAACAGGGCGTCGTACTCGGGAGTGCGCAGGAAACGCACGATCCGCAGCTTGATCACGAAGTCGTCGATCAGCTCCTGGGCCCGGGTCTCGTCGATGGTCCCGTCCGCCAGGTCCCGCTGGAGGTAGACGTCGAGGAAGGTGGACGTGCGCCCCAACGACATGGCCGCGCCGTTCTGTTCCTTCACCGCAGCCAGATAGCCGAGGTAGAGCCACTGCACGGCCTCCTGGGCAGTGGCGGCGGGGCGGGACACCTCACAGCCGTACGACGCCGCCATCCGCGTCAGCTCGTCCAACGCCTTCATCTGTTCGGCGAGTTCCTCCCGGTCACGGATGACCTCGGTGGAGGACGCACAGGCGTCGAGCATGGCACGCTCGGCCTTCTTGGCCTGGATCAGACGGTCGGTTCCGTACAGAGCGACGCGGCGGTAGTCACCGATGATCCGGCCGCGTCCGTAGGCGTCGGGCAGTCCGGTGATGACGCCGGCCTGGCGGGCCGCGCGCATCTCCGGGGTGTAGGCGTCGAAGACGCCGTCGTTGTGGGTCTTGCGGTAGGTGCCGAAGACCCGGGTCACGAACGGGTCGGGCTCATATCCGTACGCCTTCAGGCCGTTCTCGACCATGCGGAGGCCACCGTTGGGCATGATCGCGCGCTTCAGCGGGGCGTCCGTCTGCAGGCCGACGATCAGCTCACGGTCCCGGTCGATGTAGCCGGGGGCGTGCGAGGTGATCGTCGACGGGATGGCGGTGTCCACGTCGAGGACGCCCCTGCTGCGCTCCTCGGGGAACAGGACGCTGACCTCGTGCCAGACGGCGAGCGTGCGCTCGGTCGGACCGGTCAAAAACTCCGGACCGCCTTCGTACGGCGTGTAGTTGGCCTGGATGAAGTCGCGTACGTCGATCCGCTCGCGCCAGCCCCGGCCGGCGAATCCACGCCAGGCACCGGCGGGAGCGTCCACGTCGGGACGGGTTGCCACGGTCATCACTGCCTCCATCATTCGCGACACCGCACACGGACGGTTCCGTGGGCGGCTCCGCTGACGATGTTCCTCGCGTGCCCCGGCCCGGGGCAGGGCCTGCGGGAACCCGTCGCCGCGCCGTCCGGCCCCGCGCCCTTGGGCCCTTCGGACCAGGTCACGCGGCGCAGGTGTCCAGCGGTCAGGCGGAGATGTGCAGGCCGTACATCGTGCGGCCCCCGACGAGTTCGCGCCCGGTGACCAGTTCAGGCTCGATACGCACGAAGACCTCCTCGGGCGAGGGCGCCCAAGAGCGCGGACCGATCCGCTCCAGGCGTGCTACGTCGGCCGGATCCGTCACGATCTCGGCCCGGCCGGTCACGACAACGCTCCAGCCAGAGTGCGTGTCCACGTCTGCCGCGTCCGCCTCGAAGGCAACGACCGCGCCGTCGACTGCGCGGGCCAGCTCGGAGGCCATCGAGGTGCGCATCAGCACCGCTCCGTCGGCGTCCAGGCCGAAGTTGACCGGCACGACCGCGGGTAGCGCCTGGCGTGTGTAGACGATACGGCCGATGGGAGCCGTCGCCAGCAGGCGCAGGCACTCGTGACGACCGAGTTCGCGGAAACCATCGTTCGGGTACATGAGTCAGCCCGTCTTTCGCCCGGTGGAGGCATCACACTCCATGCTGAGTCCGCCGGCGGCCGTGGGTGAGGGGCCACGGGTCCCGCCCTGGTCGGAGAGCGGCCCGAGGAAGTACGCCGGTGAAGGGGGGCCGGACGGCCCTTCCGGCACGCCCATCGGCCCGGATTTCCTCTGACCATGGTCGAAACCCTCATCACATCCGCACTCCGCCACACCGAGCGTGCCGTCGGCGGGACGACCGTCCTGGAGCTGCGCGGTGAGATCGACATCCTCACGGCTCCGCCCATCGGGACACGCCTGGACGATCTGACGGCCGTCGTCCTCCCCGACCTCGTGGTGGACCTTCGCGCCGTGTCCTTCATCGACTGCGCCGGCCTGGGGATACTGTGCCGGGCGCGGAACACGGTCATGGAACGGCACGGCAGGCTGCGCCTCATCACTCACAGCAACCAGTTCATTCGAATTCTTCGTGGTGCGGGGCTGGATGGCGTGTTCGAGATGTACGACCACCTGTCCGAGGCCTTGGCTGCTGTGCCCGGCGGAATCCTCACCGCCGCCGCGGGCTGACAAGACCGTAGGCGAGCAGCCCGCAAACCACACGGGAATGACGGCCCAGCACCAGGCCGTCCCGGGGGTGGGGGGGGGGGCCCCCCCCCCCCCCCCCCCCCCCCCCG
>NZ_JBITGJ010000121.1:0-5405 GCF_044456925.1 Streptomyces sp. NPDC050743 | reverse complement strand
TTCGCGGCCCCCCCCCAAACCCCACTGGTAAGGCCGCCCCCCCCCCGGCCCCGCGGGTTTGGGGCCGGCCCCCCCCCCCCCCCCCCACTACCGGGACAGCCCTCGTCGTTGAGCGTCACCCCACCTGATCCGGTGCACGTCGCGGAGTGGCCGGGCCCTGCGGGCCGTACCCGAGGCGGATCAGTATCTGCACATGGCCGGTGAGGTCCGGCACGGGGCTCACATCTCGGCGCAGGTCGGGCCACTCCATCGGCTGGTGCAGCAGGGAGGCACGCACATCGTGCGCCGTGGCCACCAATAGGAGGTGCTCCAGCGCCTGTCCGGCGCGCAGCCAGTCGCTGCGACGGTCATGCTCGGTGGTCAGCAGGGCGACGACGGGCAGGGACTCGAAGGGCTGGGCGGGGAGCCGCTCAGGGTGGCGTTGTGCGGTGAAGTCACGCATGGGCAGCTGCTCGTGCGCGTCCTGCGGTCCCAGTGCCGCTTGGGGTATGCCGACGTCGGCAGGGTCGTCCGGGTCCCGGTGTACCCATCGGCGGCTCTCCACTGCCCGGTCGGGGTCGGCGCGGTTCCGATGCTCGGCTTCCGTGGCCACGCGCAGCAGCCGTGCCGTCTCGGTGGCCCTGGGGAAGGTCAGTGTGGCGCCTTCCGTTTGAGCGGCTTCGGCGAGTTCGGTTCGGATGCTGGGTGGAAGCGTCCTGCTGGAGAAGGGGAACCTGCTGCAGTGCCTGCGCCAGATCATCTCGTAGAGATCGGGGCGGTGCCCCGCAGTGTGCCGCTGGGCCGCCTCGGACAGTCGAAGGCTGGCCAGCACTCCGGGGTCCTCGGGATCCGGTAGCAGCCGTACGACCGGTGCCCAGCCGAAGTGGGCCGTCGCGACGCGGAGGTTGAAGACAGCGGCGCCGGCAGACAGGTGTAGCGCCCGGCCGACAGGATCGGCGTGGCGCAGGCCGCGCTCGGGTGCGGCGCGTACCTCGAGCGCGACGGTGTCCGGGGCGAGGCGGAAGCGCCACGGCTGGGTGTTGTAGATCGAGGGCGCGGCCACGGCGGCCGAGATGCAGGCTTCCAGGGCTGCGGCGTCGAGGGGCGCGGTTCGCATGTGGGCCTCCTCCCGTCCGGAGTCGGACAGTTGCACGTGTCCTACGAGCCTGAAGGCACCACTGCGCAGGGGCGAGGGGCCGATGGTCCCCTTGCCAGTCCCGTTCAGGGCACACCGGCCACTGCGCGCGGGCAGAGAACATCGGCGTGTCAACGATGCGTGCGTGCGCTGGGCCGACCGGTCCTGCGCCAGCATGGCCTTGGCCCGATCGGCCCTCTGCTTCCGCCTGATCGGCCCATGTCACGGGAGGGCTGCTCCTGTCACTTTCATGTGTGTGACGACGAGGAGGTGCGGAGAGATGCGCGAGGGCAGGCCCGCGGACAGGAAGCGCCGGCGGACGAAGGTGCCGCTGTGGCGATGGCGGAACAACCCGATCCGGCGACGCGACGACGTCCTCGAGGCATGGCTCCTACTCGCCATATGGGTGCTGATCGCAGTAGGTGGCACGGTGGCCGGTCTGGTAACGGCCCGTGCAGCCGACCAGGTCTTCGCCCAGCAGCGGGCCGAACGCAACCCCCTTCCAGCTGTTCTCCTTGATGATGTTCCGCGTGCCGCGACTGGGATGGGCAGGGACCTGGCCTCGGCAAGGGTCCGCTGGACCACCTCAGACGGAGCCACACACAGCGGCATGACGCTGGTGACCACCGGGAAGCAGGCCGGCTCCACGGTCAGGATCTGGATCGACGCCCAGGGGAAGCTGAGTACACAGCCGCCGACGCCCACCAGGGCAGCCGTCGAGGCGGGACTCTTCGGAGCTGCCGCGGCCCTCGCTGTGAGCGGCGTGGTGTTCGGGATCGGGGGCTCCGGGCGGTGGTACCTCGACCGTCGGTGCATCCAGCAGTGGGACAGGGAATGGGCCCTCGTCGGGCCGAAGTGGGGCCACAAGACCAGTTGACCGCAGGAACGGCGGCAGCCGGGCCAGTCTCCACACATCCCCGACGTGACAAGGCGACTCAAGGGCTGTGGCGGGTGGCGTGCCAGACAGTACGGAACAGATCCCGCAGAGCGGCCACGACCAGCCCGATCCGTACCAGCGAGGCCAACCACTCAAACGTGCCTTCCTGTACAGCGCTGTGATGAGGCGAGTGGAGGAGGTCTGACATGCCCGAGACTCCGCGTCTGGTGAGCGATGTGATGACTCTGACGGTCGTGGCTGTCAGTCGCGACGCTCCCTTCAAGGAGATCGTCCGGATCATGGAGCAGTGGAAGGTCAGTGCGCTGCCGGTCCTGGAGGGCGAGGGACGCGTCATCGGTGTGGTTTCCGAGGCAGATCTACTGGCCAGGGAGGCGCTGCGTGACAGCGCATCGGGCAGCGGTGACCAGCTGGGGCACCGGTTGGGCTTCGTCAAGGCGCGGGCGGTGACCGCCGCGGGGCTCATGAGTGCCCCCGCGGTCACTGTGGGTCCCGGGGCCACCTTGGCTCAGGCAGCCCGGATCATGGCCGTGCGCCACGTCAAGCGGCTGCCCGTGGTCGATCATGCGGGCATGCTGCGGGGCATCGTCAGCCGCGGCGATCTGCTGAAGGTGTTCTTGCGGTCGGACGAGGACATCGCGGAAGAAGTCCGCCGCACCGTGGTGTCCTTCTTGTTCCCCGCCCTCAGTCACACGATCCATGTGCAGGTGCGCGAGGGGGTCGTCACCCTTCGCGGAGAGCTTTGCGACACCTCGCTGCTCCCGGTTGCCGCACGTCTCGCCCGTGCCGTGGAAGGCGTGGTGGACGTCGAGGCGCAGGTGACCGGGAAACCTGCCATGCCGACCTGACCAAGTGACGGGTGTGGATGGTGCCTCTCACTGGTCGACCGGCCTGATGCGGCGGCCGGTGAGCCGCTTGGGCTGGATCGACACCCACATCTCACGCTTGCCGCCCGCCCACGGCTCTGTGTGGGCGTGCTCGGCCAGACGCTGCACGACGTCGGGCTCGGTGACGACTCGCGCGGGACCGACGAGGAGGACGCTCCAGCCGTGGCTCATCGCCTCGTCCACGTGGTCGACCTCGAAGGCGACCTCCGCCCCCACGGCCGCCGCAGGCACGGAGTCGGGCATCGTCCGGTAGGCGATCGCGTCATCGGTGACCTCGTAGTTCACCGGGACGACCGCCGGACCGTCTGGGGTGGACACCGCTACGCGCCCCACACCGTGGGTGGAGAGCAGGGCGCGGCATTCATCGGGGCTGAGATCCCGAAGCTCCGGGTGCAGGAGCGCATGGCCCTGCCCCGGTGGCAGATCGATTCCGCCCCCGCGCAGGGCTGCCACACTGGTCCCCAGCGCGGAGGCGAGACGGATGAGGGTCGCCAGGCTCGGATCGGCCGGGCGTTCTTCGAGGTAGGCGAGGTAGTCCGGCGCCATGGCAGCGCGGCGGGCAGCCTCGTCCCGGCTCAGGCCCTGTCGCTCGCGCTCGGCGGCCACACGCCGGCCGATGTCGCCGGGGTTCGGGCCCGGCTCCTGTGGGGTCCTGAGGGACACGTCTTCCTCCTCCGCAGCGTGCTGCCCGGAAGGACCGTGGATACTTCCCGGTCCGTGCTTGAGGTGACGGACGTGCGCGTCGGGCCCGGGAAAGACCAGTGTTACGTCGTGTGTGTCCGACCAGCGCACGTCGTACGGCGGTGTTCCATCCGCATGGTGCAATCCGACGATCTCGCCGTCGCGTCGGGTCGCGCCCGTCGTCGGACTCTCGATCACGAGTTGATCGCCGAGTTGAGCTCGCATGATCGTCACCGTCTCCTCAGGCGTGGTGCTGTCGTCCAACGCGCCACGCACGGTGTGCCACCTCACCGTTTGTGGTCTGGCACTCGGGTGGCTGAGTGGGCCGATTCCGAGACCGGGGCTGCGCAGACGGATCGGACGGCCACGATGGCGAGACCGGCTACGGCGCTGGTGGCTTGGCTGCATCCGTGGGTGAACCACGGAGTGTGGCCAGACGGCGGTTGTATTCCTCGTCGTCGATCTCGCCGCGCGCGTACCGCTCGGCGAGGATCTGCTCGGGGCCGCTGTCAGGAGGTGTCTTCTGCCAGGAGCCGTGGCCTGGGTCGGGAGGGGTGGGGTGGGCCAGGGCCCTGAAGAGCAGAACGCCGACCGTGATGATCAGCGCCCAGAACAACACCGTGCTGAGCGACATCACGAACCAGCCCCAGCCGCTCACTCCATGGCCGTACCAGAACATCATTTTCTGCCTCACCTTCCCAGGTCGTCCCAGGTACGAGGCCCGCGGCAGCAGATCTCTCTGCGTTCATCATCACTCGCCGCCGGGCACGAGCGCGACGGTCCGGACGGCCCTGCGCCAAGGGCCACCGAGCCCTGCCCGGCTCGGACCGGTCCGATCGGCAGGTGATGCCCTTCCGGCGAAGGGGGATGAGCCGCCCTATCGTGGAATCGGCAGCACCGTGATGACCAAGCTGCCCGCTCCGTCACGAAGGGGCGCGCCATGAAGCCGGACCACCACTCGCTCCCGCTCCGACAGCGCCTGCGCGTGGACGCCGAACCGGGTCGGGTCGCGGAGCAGCTCAACGCGCTCGCACGCGCCCAGGAACGCTTGTAGGGTCTGCTGGACGCCGTTTTGGCGATCAGTCGGGAACTGGAACTGCCCGAGGTACTGCATCAGATCGTCAGCACCGCGATGGACATGGTCGGCGCCCGATATGGCGCCCTGGCCGTCGTGAACGAGCGGCGTACGGGCCTGTCCGAATTCATCGCCGTCGGGCTCACCGAACAGGAGCGGGCTGACCTGGCAGAGGTCGGGCAACCGCAGGGCCGAGGGCTGCTCGGGCAGCTGATTCACCTTGCGGGTCGACGACATCGCCACCCACCCGCTCTCGGCGGGCTTCCCGCCAGGGCACCCACCGATGCGCACCCTCCTGGGGGTGGCCATCACCGTGCGCGGCGAAATCTACGGGGACCTGTACCTGTCCGAACGGCACGACCATCAGCCCTTCGACGAGCAGGACGAGGCCGTGGTGGTAGCCCTTGCCGGCGCGGCGGGCGTCGCCATCGACCATGCCCGGCTGTTCACCGGGTTCCTCCGAGGATGCCCCGGCCGTCAGGCCGGGGAGGAATCGGACTCCTGTGGGGCAGGGCAGGGGTAGCCGGATCGCCGTCGGGGCGATCCGGCGCCCCGCCCCGCACGGCGGTGATGTCGCCCACGATGATCGAGAGCTCTCAACTGTCAGTGCTCTCGGGTAGGTTCGGATGCATGACGACGGAGGCTGGCACGAAGGACGCCGGGCATGCCCGGTACACCTTCCGTGTGCGCCTGTCGAACACGGCCAGGCGCCGGCTCGAAGCCGAGTGGGATCGCTGCCGCTGGATCTGGAAC
>NZ_JBITGJ010000120.1:9477-16950 GCF_044456925.1 Streptomyces sp. NPDC050743 | reverse complement strand
CCCTTGATCCACGGCACGTTGATCCGGCTGAAGGTCGAGCACCTGCCCGGCGACCGCGACCCCAAGCCGGTGTGGCTGTGGTCCTCGCGCACCGGGATGACCGGCGCAGACGTCGATGTGCGCTGGCAGGCGTTCCTCCGCAGATTCGATCTTGAACACACCTTCCGGCTGTTCAAGCAGACCCTGGGCTGGACCGTCCCCAAGGTCCGCGACCCGCACACGGCCGACCTGTGGACCTGGCTGATCATCGCCGCCCACACCCAACTCCGCCTCGCCCGCCCCCTCGCCGAGGACCTCCGCCGACCCTGGGAACGGCCCACCGAGCCGCGCCGGCTCACCCCCGCCCGGGTCCGCCGCGGGTTCCGCCACCTCCGCGTGAAGACCGCCCGTCCCGCCGCCGTGCCCCAACCCGCCAAGCCCGGACCCGGACGCCCACCCGGCTCGAAGAACCGCAGGCCAGCCCCACGTCACGAGCCGGGGAAGACCGTGAAACGAATCGAAACCCTCACCGAACACGTCCGCCTGAAACAGCAGCGAGGGTAAAGATCAAGCTCAGAGTCACTGCCCACACACCTCACCTGCGCCGACTGCCGTCACGAGTGGGCATGGGAAGAAGGGACTGGCACCCCGACGGGTTGACCCGGTCATTAAGACTCCGCCGACCTCATCGATACCCTGCGGATCTCTGCTCCGAAGAGATCGGCAATGGAAGACCGCACGCGCTAAACGAGATGCTCGACACCGCGCGTAGCAGCAAGCGGGTGGCCCACTGGCAAGGCTCGGCGGGCCAACCGGCAAGCCGCGTCGCGGGTGTGTCGGCGGCTGACCCTAGGGTGCCCCTGTGAATGTGGATGATCTTCAGTGGCAGTTGAGCAACCTCGGCGGCGTCCTGCCGCGGATCGTGGACGAAATCCTCGAACGCGGCGGCTTGGAGGCCCTGGTGGAGGCGGCATGGGGGCGTGAGGACTGGTTCTGCGCTGCGGGTGCGGTGCGGGGGTTGTGTGCAGTGGGGGACTTCGGACGGGCCTGGACGGTGGTGGCGCCGTTCGCGGCTACCGGTTGGCAGCCGGCGGTGCGGGCGGGCGCCGACGTCCTGTTGCGGTGGGGCCGCGTCGACCAGGCGCTGGAGCTGGCGCACCCCAAGAGGCCGCAGCAGAACGCGGTCGACGCGTGGCGGGACTACGCCGAGGCGCTGGTCCGGGCCGGGCGGGTGGATGACGCGATCGCCGTACTCGACCCGCACCTGCGCGGCGGGCGCGTGCTGGGGGCCCTGGTGGAGATGACCGAGGGCCAGGGATGCGACGAGCGGGTGCTGGAGCTGCTGGCCCCGATCGCCGAGGAGTTCCGGCGCGACCCGAAGCAGTGCGACGACCTGTGGGGCGTCCTGCCTGCACAGGCCCGGGTCTTGGAGCGGTCCGGCCGGGTGGACCAGGCAATCCGGCTGCTCGGCGCGGACGTGGCCGCACGCCGCTACGGGCCGCAGAACAACGTCAAGTTCTATGCCGAGCTGCTGGCCCGACACGGTCGGATCGAGGAACTTCGCGACCTTGCCGACACCCAGAGGTACGCCGCCGTAAGCCCGTACGTGACGGCCCTGGAGAACCTGGGCCGAGCAGGGGAAGCGGAGGCGTACCTGCGCGACCTCATCGCCGCCAAGCATCCGGGCTGGCACGAGAGCACACTGATGGGGCTGCTCATCCGTCAAGGTCGGGTAGACGACGCGATCGAGGCGGTGGAGCACACGTTCGACGACCTCTACGACGGGAACCTTCTCCAGGCGACCCTGACCGTGCTCGCCGACCGGGGCCTGCACGACAGGGCCCTTGGACTCACGGAAGGGCGCAGCCCCGAATTCCTGGCGGAGAACGAGGAGTTCTGGCTCTGGTCCAACCGGTGGTGGCTGATGGGAGAGTCGGGACGCGCCAGGGAGGCAATCGCGGAGATCCAGGCGTTGCCGGCCGACAGGGTCGAGGACCGCGAGCTGACCATCGCCTGGCTGCTTGCCCAGGACGGCCGCGTCGAGGAGGCCATCGCCCTCCTACTCCCGTTGCCCGGCGAACGGGCCGCGACCGACCTGGCCGAACTGCTGATCCGGCAGGGCCGCCTCACCGAGGCCATTGCCGTCATCCCCGACGTGGCCGCCCAACGGGAGGAGAAACGACGCCTCCGGGCAGAGCGGTAGAAGGCCGCTTCGTCCAACGCCGGCTATGGGTGCGACGACTCATGGACAGGCCCGAATACCGCGCACTTGGAATGACGCTCCCCGCCAGCACCCTGTCACGATCAAACCTGGTCAACCTTTCGGAAGTCACGAGATGGACGGACGTCCACCACGACCTGGTGGGCTTGACAGCAGGCGCGATGTTGCTGGCGCTCGGACTCAAACCCACCGCGACGGAGGATCCGTGGGCTACTCCATCGACGCGCGGATGAAGTCCCGCCTGGCCGTGGCCGCCCTGAACAACGCCGTGGCCCGGCGTGGACACGTCGACGGGTGCATCCTGCACAGCGATCGCGGATCAGTTCCGGTCACGGAAATTCGTCCGGGCCATCGACCACCACCGGATGGCCGGATCGATAGGACGAGTCGGGGCTGCAGGCGACAAAGCGGCCACGGAGTCCTTCTTCAGCCTGCTGCAGAAGAACGTCCTCGACCGCCGGACCTGGGCCACCCGTGAAGAACTGCGGATCGCGATCGTGACCTGGATCGAGAGGACCTACCACCGGCGCCGCAGAGAAGCCGCACTCGGCCGGCTGACACCCATCGAATTCGAGGCCGTCATGACCGCACCGGCCATCCAGGCCGCGGAACCGAACCTGTCACCCAAACCTGCATCAGACCCGGCTGCTTACTCCCGGACGAGGCCAACCAGGCGATCGACAGCCTGAAGGACAGCGGCTTCGCCTGGTTCTCGTTCACCGGGTTCCTCCGAGGATGCCCCGGCCTTCAGGCCGGGGAGGAATCGGACTCCTGCGGAGCAGGGCAGGGATAGCCGGATCGCCGTCAGGGCGATCCGGCGTCCACCCCGCACGGCGGTGATGCCGCCCACCGTGATCGAGAACTCTGCGCCGAGACCACCCGTGAGGCATGTACCAAGTCGCTTGGGCCGCCGGCGTCCTGCCGGTCACCCCAATGACCACGGCCTCGGTCGTGTGGCGCTCGCCCCACTTCACCAGCCCGAGGCAGGGCCGGCAACGTACGGCGCGCCGGTCCGCTCCCCCACCAGGCCTTCCACGTCCGCGAGGGCTCCGATCCACGTGAGCGCTTGCCCGCGGTCCTCGGTGGCGGGCACCGCGCGCAGGATGGCCGGGCTGTCCTCAAGGAGACGCAGCAGTTCGGTGCGGCGCTCGGCATACGAGCGCGGCCGCCAGTCCGTGTCGCCGACGTCGAAGAGGGCGACGTGGACGGTGAAGTCGGCGCCGGATCGCGGGCCACGGCGGCGGGCCCGGCTCTGCAGCTGGTCGAGTGCCACGCCGGAGCTGTCGTTGAGGACTGCGGCGAACTCACCGTCGTGGACGGCGTCCGGCAGGCCGGCGGCAGCGTTTGCGACGTCGGAGAACTGACGGGACAGGTCGGTGCCGTGCTGGCTCCGCAGCCGTCGGGTCACGGTGTGGATCTGGCCTCTCCGGCCATAGTTCTCCAGAATCCGATGTGTCTCATGAGACTGGTTGGCAGGTGGCTTCGACAACCAGACCTGGCCCCAAAGCGCGGGGCCCCGGATTCTCAGCGGTGAGCGCGACGGTTCCATGACCGGTGGGCGTGGTTCGGTATTAGCGTCAGCGTGTTCGGGCCGCGGTGGTGTCGCGGAGGAGTCCGGCGAAGGTCAGGGCGGCGGGGGTGAGCGAGTGGTCGGCCATGCGAACCAGGAGGATGCGGCGGACGGGGGCCGGCGGCTGAAGGGGCAGGACGTCGACGCCGGGTCGGATGCCCTCCAGGGCCAGGGTGGGGGCGAGGGCGACGCCGATGCCGGCGGCGACCATGGCCTGGGCTTCCTGGTAGTCGTGGGCCTCGTAGGCGATGTGGGGCTCGAAGCCGACGGCGCGGCAGCCGCGGACGAGGGCTTCGGCCACCGGGTGATGGTCGGCGCGCGTGATCCAGGGGTCGTCTGCGAAGTCGGCGAGTGAGGCGGCGTCACGGCCGGCGAGCGGATGGTGGTCGCTGACGAGAAGGGCCGGCGGGTCATCGAGGAGTGGGGTGACGACGATGTCCTCCCGGTCGATTCGGCTCCAGTCGTAGTCCCACATCAGCGACATCTCGATCTCCCGGTTCTCCAGCATCGTCCAGAGTCCGGCGATGCGGGAGCTGCGGACGGTCAGCCGTACGTCGGCGTGGGCGTTACGGAAGGCGATCACGGCCTGCGGGAGGAGCGAGGCGCCGACGGTGGGGAAGGTGCCGATGCGCAGTGTGCCCGCGCGCAGGCCGGCGTAGTCGGCGAGTTCGTTTTCCGCGGCTTGCAGTTCGCGTTCGATCCGTTGTCCTCGTTCAGCCAGCGCCCGTCCGGCGTCGGTGAGGGTGACGCCCCGGGCGTGGCGTTCCAGCAGGGGCTGGCCTGCCTCCGTTTCCAGGCGGCTGATCTGCTGGGATACCGCTGACGGTGTGTAGTTGAGGGCGCGGGCTGTTGCGGTCACCGAGCCGCGCCGGGCGACCTCCGTGAACAGCAGGATGCGCCGGACGTCGAGCATGCCGCCACCTCCAGCGTTCACTTGAGCTTAATAGCCATAAAGATTTCCGAGATTGTACTTCACGCTGCCGTAACCCACCGTGGAGGGCACCACGCACGGCGAGACCGTCGGTGGCTTCCCCTTTCATGGCTGTGAGGAGTCGGTTGTGCTGCGTCTGCAGGGCGAGATGATCCGCGGAGGAACCAGCAAGTGCTGGATCTTCGACCACCGCGACGTGGCCGCCACGGGCGTGGATGTCGATGCCCTCCTGCTCGCCGCCTTCAACGCCGCCGACCCCCGCCAGATCGACGGCGTGGGCGGCGCCTCTTCCACCACTTCCAAGGCCGCCGTCGTGCGGGCATCGCCCCAGGCCGGCGTGGATGTCGAGTACGCCTTCGCACAGGTCGGGATCGGCGACGAGCGCGTGGAGTGGGTCAGCAACTGCGGCAACTGCGCCACCGCCGTGGCCCTGTACGCCGTCCACCACAGGCTTGTTCCGATCGCGTCGGACACCACCACCGTTCGCATGCTCAACGTCAACACCGGGGCCCGCCTCACCGGCACGATCCCCACCCCCGCGGGCGTGGCCCCGGAGGAGGGCACGGCCGTGGTGCCGGGTACGTCGGCACGGGGCGTTCCGGTCCTGCTCGGGTTTCAGGACCCGGCGGGCTCGACGACCGGCCGCGCTCTGCCGACCGGCCGGGCACTGGACGAGCTGACCGGCCCGGACGGCCCCGTCGAGGCGTCCCTGGTGGACGCCGGCGCGCCGGCCGCGCTGTTCGAGGCCAAGGCGTTCGGCCTCGACGGCACGGAATCCCTCACCGCGTTCGCCACCGCCGTGCCCGCGCTGACACTGTTGCGCCGTCAGGCAGCGCTGGCCATGGGCCTGGCCCACGAGAGCGATCCGGTCACCCACGCGGTGCCGAAGGTGGGCATCGTCGCCCGACCCGCCCCCTATCGCACCACACAAGGCATACTCGTCAACCAGGACGAGTACGACCTGGCCGTGCGCATGGTCTCCATGCACGCCCCGCACCCGGCGATCGGCCTGACCTCCGCCGTGGCCCTGGCCGCGGCTGCCGCCACCCCTGGCACCCTCGCCCACCGCGTCGCCCGGCAGACCGCCGACGGCACGCTGCGCCTGGGCACCCCCGCCGGCGTGGTCACGACCCAAGCCGTCCCCGTACCGGACGGCGCGTCCCCCACGGTGCTGCTGCACCGCGCCGCCCGGCGTATCGCCCGAGCCGAACTCCTCGTTCCCGTCCTGGAAGGACGCCCCGCATGAGCCGCAACGACGCCGCCCCGGGTACCGTCACCGCACCACCGGGCCGCATCCGCCGCATGCTGTCCCACCTCTACGTCCAGTGCCTGATCGCCGTCCTCCTCGGCGCCGCCGTGGGCGGACTGTGGCCGTCCGTCGGCGCTGACCTCAAGCCGCTCGGCGACGGCTTCATCGCGCTGGTGAAGATGTTCATCGCGCCGATCATCTTCTGCACGGTCGTCCACGGCATCGCCTCCATGGGCAACGCCCGCGCGGTCGGCCGCGTGAGCCTGAAGGCTCTGGTCTACTTCGAGGTGCTGACCACCGTTGCCATGGTGATCGGCCTGGTCGTCGTCAACGTCGTCAAGCCGGGCAGCGGTCTGCACATCGACCTCGCGAGCCTGTCCACCAAGAGCCTGCCGCCGGAGGCGACTACCGCCCACGAGGGCTTTGCCGAGTTCGTCCTCGCCATCATCCCGGCCACCTTGGTCAGCGCCCTGACCGGCAACGAGATCCTGCCGGTGCTGCTGGTGTCGGTACTGTTCGGCTTCGGCCTGCACGCCAGCGGGGCGGCCGGGCTGGGCATCGCCCGGGGCGTCGAGAAGTTCTCCACGGTCCTGTTCACGCTCATCCGCTGGATCATGCGGCTGGCCCCGATCGGCGCGTTCGGCTCGATGGCCTTCACCATCGGCCACTTCGGCCTGGGCACCCTGCGCCACCTGGCCCTGCTGGTCGGCTCGTTCTGGCTGACCGCCCTCTTCTTCGTCCTGGTCGTCCTCGGGACCGTGATGCGCCTGAACGGACTGCGACTGCTGCCCTTCCTGCGCTACATCAAGGAAGAACTGCTGATCGTCCTGGGCACCTCCTCCACCGAGCCCGTCCTGCCGCGCATGATGGCCAAGCTCCAGCACGCGGGCGCATCGAAACCGGTCGTCGGCATCACACTGCCCGCCGGGTACTCCTTCAACCTGGACGGCACCGCCATCTACCTGACCATGGGCTCGGTCTTCCTCGCCCAGGCCCTCGGCATCCACCTCAGTCTCACCCAGCAGCTGACCATGCTCGCCGTCATGCTGCTCACCTCCAAGGGCGCCGCAGGCGTCACCGGCTCCGGCTTCATCGCCCTGGCCGCCACCCTCAGCGCCGTCCCGCACGTCCCGGTCGCCGCCCTCGCGCTGGTCTTCGGCGTCGACCGGTTCATGTCCGAAGCCCGCGCCCTGACCAGCCTGGTCGGCAACGGCGTCGCCACCCTGGCCGTCGCCCGCTGGGAGGGCGAGCTCGACGAGGACCGCGCCAAGGCCGTCCTACGCGGCGACATCCCTTACGCCCCTGCCCCCGCTCCTTCTGCCATGCCGGCCGAGCCCGATCCGAAGGAGACACCCGCACCAACCCGCGACCCCGTCCCCACCGCAAGCTGACATCACATGGGCGGGGCCCCGCGCCGCGCGAGAGGGGGGGGCCCGGCGGCCCCCGCCGACAACACCGCAGGGCAGCCCCGCCCCCCCGCCTCCCCAACCCGGAGGGCCCCCCACCACCCCCACCACACCCAC
>NZ_JBITGJ010000120.1:0-9467 GCF_044456925.1 Streptomyces sp. NPDC050743 | reverse complement strand
ATCTGTCGAGCGCGGGGGGGGGGGCGGGGCGGGGTGGGGGGGGCCCCCCCCGCCCCGCCCATGTCTCAACAGGACGTCGTACTCGCCGTCCGACCTGATCAGGAACGAGTGGCCCTCCCGTACACCCAGCCTTCCAACCGCTGATCAAGTCCGGCGAACGGCGCGCCCAACTCCGGCGTCGTCTGCCGTTCAGGTGATCAGAGAGCCACGGATTCCCCGGCGTGAGCAAGGCGCCTACGTACATCCGGGCGGAAGGTGCATCAGGTGACCAAGCATGCGGAAACACACCTTCGCAACCTGATCACGGCCTGCAGGACGAGACTGGAATTGCACGCAGAGAAATTGAGCCAGCAACTCCAGGAGGTGTGCGATGAGCCCGAGGAGCCCACAGTCGCCGAGCGGGTCGCGCGCCGGCTGGCCGAACAACCGCATGTCGAGACCAAGCAGGAAACGACGCCGCCTGGGCTGCCGGCCAAGTCGCGGGACGCGAAGTGCTGGTGGCAGACGCAGGCCTCGAGTGGGTCAAGATCCTTGAAACCCCCGGCTTCTCACGGGTGGGCGTCGACACTCTGAGGACGAACAGCTCATGTCTGGTCACCCGCGCGGCACTCGCCGCGCCGTTTGCGTTGTCCGTGCGCACCACGCAGCACGGACGTTCCATCCTCCCGGGGGTGTTCTCCTGGGCGGCGGTGAACCTCTCACCGCCCGGAGACCGCAAGGACCGCCACCTAGCCCGCGACTACGAGCACCATCCCGCGAGAGCATGATCCGCTGGGCCATGATCGGTGTCATGGTCCGACGCCTCACCCGGGGTCGACCGGCTACCCGACCAAGTCCCCGTCCGCTCTCGCCCAGCGCGCCGGCGTTGGCGCGGGCACCCTGTACCGCAACTCCCCCACCCGCGAGGCGCTGGTCCTGGCCGTCTACCAGGACGAGATGGCGCGCATCATCGGCACTGTGCCCGACCTGCTGGCCCGGATGTCCCCACTCGAAGCGCTGCGCCACTGGACGACCGACCTCGTCGAAGCGATGCGCAGGAAACACGGCCTCGGCGACGCGCTCAGCCCTAGCGCGCACCAGGCGATCAGCGAGCAGAGCTACGGGCCGGTCGTCGCCGCGATCACCTCGTTCCTCGACGCCGGCAAGAAGGACGGGAGCATCCGTACGGACGCCGACCCCGGCGACTTCGTCCAGCTCACCGGCGCACTCTGGCGTGCGGCCTCCAGCCCCGAAGACCGGGCTCCCCGCATGCTCGCACTCATCCTCGACGGGCTGCGCACACAGCCGCAGCGCTAGAGACCGCATTCCGCATGGCGCGACATCGCCGACGGTTTCGGAGGCGGGCGAGCACCACGCGGAAGCACCCCGCGCTGATCCGCGGTGGGTCTGCCAGCGGGCCTGTGCGAGCAGGTCCTGCGACAGAGTCCACAACGGGCCAGCCCGCCTCCTGCGCGGTCCTGTTGTCGACGGCGCTGCGCCAGGACTCGACGGCGTACTCGACCTGGTCGTGGCTCGCACCGTCGAACAGGTGGTGAAGCCGGGAGTCTAGGTGGCCGAGCGTGCCCAGGCTGCTGGCCACGACGAGGAGCCGGCCGCGTGGGCGCAGGACGGCGCCGAAGACGCGCAGGACCGCGTGGGTGGCGGTGTTGGGGACGTGATGAACTTGTCGGCCCGCTCGGCCTGGGACTCCCCGGGCAGAAGTCGGGCGACCGCGTTGGACAGGACGACGTCGACCCCGCCGTACCGTGCCCGGAGGCCCTCGGCAAGGCGGGTGAGGGCGTCGGTGTCGGTGACGTCCAAGACGCGGCTCTCGACGCGGGCGCGTGCGCTCTCCCGCACCACCTTCAGCAACCGCTCGAACTGCTCCATCCGAAGCCCCGTGAGCGTCTCCACCCCCAACAGATCGGCCCTCAAAGCCCCACGCATACAGGGGAAATGCCCTGCTCACGGCCTTCTGCAACGCGCTTTGAAGTAAACCCGTTCGTCCTCGAACCGTAGGACGGCTCAAGGACGAACGGACGAGGGCGCGGTAGGCACCCAGCCAGGTGCAGTCTCGTGCATTCAGCGGAGACGGCAGATCATCTCGGTCGGAGCAAGGAGACCTTCCTCGATGTTCCGGAGCAGCTTTGCGACCTTGGTCGCTGCGTCGGTGCCCATCGTCACGCTGATCGGGGCCGGTGGCGTGTCTCCGCCCGCAGGGTTGTGCGGCGTACTGGTTCGGTGGTGCGCACCGCCCGCGTCGCGAAGCGACTGGACGGCTTGCGAGCGGTGATCGTGCTCGGCGACGATGTCGAAGCCGGCCTTGCGCAGCAGCGACCGGTATTCCTGGCCGCGGGCCAGGAAGCTGTGTTCGGGCTCCGAGGCCCACGGCAGTGGGTAGCTGACGAGGGTGGGATCGCCGAGGAGCATGACGTCGTACACGATGAAGAGGCCGTCGTCGGTCAGGACGCGGCTGATCTCGGTGAACAGGCGGGCTTTGTGCTCGATGTTCATGCCCACGTGCAGCATCCAGGCCCGGTCGAAGCTCGCCCGGGGAAAGGACAGTGCGGTCACGTCCCCCTGCCGGAACCGGGCCCGGCCCGTGAGGCCCACACGGTCGGTGAGCCAGCGGGCGACGTCGACGTACTCCTCGGTGAGGTCCACGCCTGTGACGTCGGCGCCTGCGTGCTGGGCCAGATGGCGGGCCGGGCCACCCAGGCCGCTTCCCACGTCAAGGACACGCAGGCCCGCTCTCAGCTTCAGGTGTTCGGCCAGCTCTCGCGTCGCCGCATGGCCGCCGGTGTGGAACTCGTCCACTCCATGAAGGTCGTCGGTGGTGAGCGCGGTATGCCCCGGGTAGAGGTGGTCGAGTACTTCGTCGATCTTCCGGCGCAGGTCGCCTTGCCGGTAATGGCGTGCTGCAGCGGACGGCTGTGGTGCGCTCACGGGAACGTCCTTTAGGTCATGGGTGGTCGAGGCGCGACCGAAGCTTCTGCAGGGCTTCGGACCGTGGTGCCGAAGAAGGCGGATCCGGCGGTGTCGTCCTAGTCGTGAGCGGTGGAAAGGGCGACATGCCGCCAGGCGTCCATCTCCTTACGGAAGCTCCCCAGCTTGGCGTCGAAGGCCTGCAAGGTGTCGGCTCCGAGCGGGAGGCGCAGGGGCGGCTCGGGAGCGCCGGCCATCTCGACAATGGCGCGCGCGGCCTTGACCGGGTCACCGGGTTGGGTGTGGTTCAGGCTGACGGCGGCTGCGCGCATCGCGCCGACGGTGGGCGTGTAGTCGGCGATGGTGTCGCGGCCGGTGTGCAGACTGGCGGGGTCCAGGAAGTCGGTGCGGAAGAAACCCGGTTCCACGAGCGTCACGTGGATGCCCAGGGGGGTCAGTTCCGTGCGGAGGGTCTCGGTGAAGCCTTCGACGGCGAACTTGGTGGAGGCGTAGATGCCCCAGCCCGGTGCGGTGGCGAAGCCCACGATGGAGCTGATGTGGATCACGTGGCCTGAGCGCTGGCGCCGCAGCACCGGCAGTACCGCGCGTTGGACGGCGAGCGGGCCGAACACGTTGGTCTCGTACACCGCGCGGACCGAGGCGTCGTCGGACTCTTCGACGGCAGCGAGCAGGCCCGTGCCGGCGTTGTTGACCAGGACGTCGATGCGGCCGAACCGCTCGACCGCTGCGTCGACAGCCGCGTGGATGCTCTCGGGGTCGGTCACGTCCAACGGCACGGCCAGCAGCGCGTCACCGGCGTCGGGGAGTTGCTCGCCGACGGCCTCCGCCTTCCGTGCGGTTGCCACCACCTGATGTCCTGCCGCGAGCGCCGCGCGCGTGATTTCCAGGCCGAATCCACGGGACGACCCTGTGATAAACCAAACACTCACTGTTTTCTCCTGGGTTTTAGGCGGTGTGTGAGTCGTAGAACGCCCGGTTCTGGGCGATGAAGCTCTCGACATCGAGGGGGTCGGTGCCGGCGATCGTCTTCACGAGGTCGTTCGTGCCGGCGAAGATGCCGTTGCGGTAGTCGACCGCGACGGCGAGAAGGTGCTGGATCATGTGGGGCGATGCGCCGCGCTTCTCCAGGATGGCGGCGAATTCGTCGAGGTCGATGGGCACGTAGGTGACCTGACGGCCGAGCGCCTTGGACATCTTCTCGGCGATCTCGTAGTGGTTGAGCTCCACCGGCCCGTAGAGGGGGTAGATCTTGCCGGCGTGCGGGGCGGGGTCCTCCAGGATGGCCGCGATCACCCTTGCCTGGTCGCTTTCGGCGATCGGCGCATGGCGTCCGTCGGCGAAGGGAAACCGCAACTCGCCACTCCCGTCCCACATGTTGATCAGCCACTGGGCGAAGAAGGTCGGACGGATGTGGGTGACGGCCACCGGGAAGCGGTCCAGCACACGCTCGGCGACCCAGTGCTGGCGTGCTGCGTTGCTGGCGGATTCACGGCGGGCGGAGATCTGCGACATGTTCACGATCGCCTGCACCCCGTTCTCCTCCGCCGCCAGGGCCACGTTCGCTGTGGCGTCCATCAGGCCGGGAAGGATGGGGTAGGTGAAGTACAGCGCGTCGATCCCCTTCGTCGCCTCCGCCAGGGAGTTGACGTCGAGGACGTCGCCCTCCACGATCTGCGCCCCGAGGCCGGCAAGCCTCTCGGAGCGCTCGTCGACGCGGCGGACGAGCGCGCGGACCCGGTGGCCGCGCTGAAGCAGCAGTTCGGCCGTGTGGCCACCGGTCTGACCGGTCGCCCCGATCACGAGCAGATTGCGTTCCATGATGATGTTTCCGTTTCTGGAGAAGTACCGGTGTAGAGGGGTAAGTCCTTTGAGTGGGCGCCGCACGGGCTCAGTGGGAGGTTGTGCGATGTCCGTCGGGCAGGCGGAACCGTTCGAAGAACAGCCGGGCGGCGTCAGGCTCGCCGTGCACGACGAGTCGCCCTGAGGCCACCGCGTCGTCGACGGCGACCTGCCCCTTCGCGAGGGCGTAGAACGTTTCCTTGTCGCAGATCAGGCGCAAACCCGGCGTCACCGGCGCAGGGCCGGTCTCCACCCGTACCCGCTCGCCGTCGCCCTGCAGCCACAGCGTCTCCTCGCCGAGCACCAACTCGGTGAGTGTGTCGAAGCGCGCCGCCTCTGCCGTAGCCGTGAGGCGCATCGCCACCACGGACCAGGCGGCGCGATCGGTGTAGCCGGGCGGCGGGTCTCCCAGACCTGCGCCCCACTCGGCGAGGCCGGCGAGGACCGGCATCAACGCTTGGCCCCGGCCGGTCAGTTCATAGGCGGCTACGCGGCCCGGACCCGGCAGCGTGGTGCGACGCAGCACGTCATGCTGCTCGAGGTGTTTGAGACGTGCGGCCAAGAGGCTGGTTCCCATGCCCGGCAGGGCCGATAGAAGGTCCCCGTAGCGGCGGGGGCCCAGGGCAAGCTCCCGCACGATCAGCAGCGTCCATCTCTCACCCAGCACGTCAAGCGAGCGGGCAATGAAACAGGTCTGTTCATAGGAGCGGCTCATCGTGCCACCCCGGCCGGCGACATCACCGGGCGTGCGGAGGGCATTGCCACCTGGTCGGCTACCGGTGCGGACAGGCTCATTTGGCCCAGCAGGCCAGGGATGACCCGCTGTACTTGCACCCGCTGGATGTCGGGTTCGCCGTCGCGTCGGCCCGCGGGCTCGGACTCTGCCATCCGGGTGGCAGTGCGGCGTGCTTCGGTGCTGTCTGCTACGCCGTCCACCAGATAGAAGTGCTCAATGATCACTCCCACCGCAGAGCGGCGGCGGAATCCGACCATCCACTTATTGTCACTCATGGACCTTCTCCTTCCTGGCCGCGCTCACACGCCTGGCAGCGGCGCGCTACTTCGAGATCATGTAGTTGCTGCTACTTGTTTTAGAACTGTCAGGGCTTCCAGAGTCTTCCCGGTATGGCAGAAAAATTTCGGTTTGCTCCACAGCCAGGCGGAAGCGAGGGCGTTTGCGGCGCCGGCGAACGCCCCGGTGGGCCGGCTCCTACATCGCCTCGCAGGACATGCTGCGCGGCGGCTGCACGTTCGGCTCTCTGGCCGCCGAGGTCATAAAGACCGAGCCCGCGCACCGGGACGCGGTGGCCGACGGCTTCGAGCGGTGGCAACGGCCGTTCAAGTGCGGCCTGAGCAAGATGCGCGAGCGCGGCGAGCTGCGGCAGGAGGCCGACCCGGCCGCGCTCGCCCACCTGCTCACCGCCGCGTTCCAGGGCGGAGCACTGCTGAACCAGGCGGTCGGTGATTCCACGCCTCTGCGCGACGCGCGGTACGGGGCCCTGGCCTACGTCGAGTCATTCGCCGCGGAACGCTGACCGCACCGAGTACGGGCCCTCGGTGACGCTCAGGAAGCGCCGGAGACGACCGGACCCGGGCGGGGCGCCCACCGGGACCGCGCCTGTGCGGTGAGCGGGAGTCCGGCGAACGCTTGATCGGCGACGCGTTCCAGCGCGGCCGTGCCGGACCCGGCCCTGGCCAGTACTTCCATGCCCCGGTTGACCGCCATGAGCAGGTGGCTGACCCCCTGGGCGTCCGCCTCGGGATCGAGGTCGCCATGGCGCTGCGCAGCCCGAACGCACCCGACCACTGACCTCTCGATGCTCCCGAGGGCCTGTCTCACCCGCGCACCAGCCTGCGGATCATGGTCGACTCCCTCGACGACGAAGCCGGTCACCATGCAGCCGAGCCCGTCCGGATCCTCGTGCACGAACCGCGCCGACTTCACGAGATACTCGTGCAACCGCTCCAGCGCGGTGTCATCGGGACCTTCGAGTACGGCCGCCCACGCCGCCTCGGTGCGGCCGCAGTACGTCTCCAGCGTCCGCAGGTACAGCGAGCTCTTGTCGCCGAAGGCGGCGTAGAGGCTGCCACGGCCCAACCCGGCGACCTTGGCGATGTCGTCGACGCTGGTGCCGGCGTATCCGGTACGGCGGAACTGTCGCTCGACGGCCTGTACGACCTTGTCCCTGTCGAATCCTGGTGGGCGCCCCATGACGGCCAGCCTACAGGCCGCACAAGCGTTCTTGACATTCCGTTCCACAAGTTTCTACCTTTGATCTTGGCCAGTGCGCCGCCCTTGGGGACTCTGCTGAGAAAGGCGTGATTCGGGCTGTCAGGCCGCGAGCATGAGGGATTCGAGGTGGGAGGTGCGGGTGCCGCCCAGTGGGGTGCCGGTCAGCCATCGGTCGAGGCGGATGATGTTGATTGCGGTGGCGGCGAAAACGTGGCCGAGGCGGGTTGTGGGCAGGTTGCGGTAGCGGGTGCGGCGGACTCCGGTGACGCGCACGGCCTGGGAGATCGTGCCCTCGACGCCGGCCCGGACCTTGTAGCGCTCCTTCCACTCGTCGGTGTCCTGGGCCCGGCGGGCCGCTTCGAGAGCTTCGTAGCGCTCACGCGGCAGGAAGGTCAGCCCTCTGCCCCGGCGGCCGGTCGGGGGCTTGGTGCACTGTGATTGCTTCGGGCAGGGGCCGCAGTGTCCTGCGGAGAAGAACACCTTGATCACGGGGGTGCCGTTGCGGTGGTGTTTCTGCTCCCACCACTCGAAACTCCGGTGCCCGCCAGGGCAGTTGGCGCTTTGGGTTTCCCAGTCGATGGTGAAATCGCCGCGGGCGAAGCCCTGGTTCTGTCGCGACTGAAGACTGCTGTCATGCGGGGCTGGGCCCAGCAGTTCCATGCCGCGCTCGCGTGCTGAGACGAACAGGGCGGCGGTGGTGTAACCAGCATCGACGACATGCACCTCGGGCAGCAGGTCCCGGTCGGTGAGTGTCTGATGGACCGGCTCGGTCATCTCGGTGTCTGCCACGACCGCGTCAGTGGTGCCCACCTGCGTGATCACGTGGGGCACGTCGGGCTCGCAGGTCTCGGTCAGATGGGCCTTGTAGCCGGTCCAGCCGGAGCCTCGCTTGATGCCGTAGCGGGCGTCGGTGTCATAGGGCGAGCACAACCGGTGATGAACGGGCGGGAGGTCCTTGCCCTCCCGCCAGCGCACCCCCTTCTCGTCGCGGTGGTACTGCTGGATCCAGGCTCTGCGCAGCACCTGCACCGCCTCGATCTCGCGCAGCCAGCCGGGCACCGCGGGTGCGTAGACCGCTTCCATCAGGAAGAATCCGTCCTCGCCGACCTGCCGGGCCCATTCCTCCCGGACCTCTTCGCCCTTGGGGAAGCGGTAATCGTCCACGCGCGGCCCGTAGCGCTCGGCCCACTCGGCCGTGACCAGGCCGGACAGCCACGTCGGAGCCGCGACCGCCAGCGCCTCCAGCGCCGCACGCAGCGTCTCACCGACGAACTCCATCCGGTTCAGTGTCCGCACCGCCGCCAGGACATGCGTGGAATCGGTCCGTTGCCGGCCGCCCGCCTTCAGCAGCCCCAGCTCCCGCAGGCGTTCCAGGACCAGCTCCAGCGTCTTTTGCTCCAGCCCGTGCTTGATCAGGCGGGCGCGGAACAGGCTCAGGACACAGGCGTCGAATCCCGGATCGTCCAGCTCCAGGCCGAGGAGGAACTTCCAGTCCATGCGGGCCCGCACTTGGTCAGCGGCCTGCCGGTCGGTCAGCCCCTCCGCATACTGCAACACCGACACCAGCGCCAACGCCCCCGGCGACACCGCAGGACGCCCGCGCGAAGGGAACGCCCCGGCAAACGCCGCGTCCTCAAACAGCGGACCCAGCGCCTCCCGGATCCGCACCGCGAGCGTCCCCTTGGGAAACGCGGCCCGCACTACCCGGGCCGTAAGCTCGGGCACCCCCACGTCAGCCCTCGGCTCCAGCGACATCTTTCTCGGCCCTCCCACGTTCACAGCAACCATGGAGGACCAACGACACCCACCTGCTCGAATCACGCCTTTCTCAGCAGAGTCGTTTACGCCGGGGGTGAAGGCCATCTCAGACCTGCTCTGACCCGCACCATAGGCATGGGTCCGCGCTGTTCACCTCAGCCCACGGGGCGCTTCTGATTCTCGATGTACTGCTTCACGACGGTCGCAGGCGCCCCGGCGCAGCTTCCGGCGAAGTATGAGCCGGACCAGAAGTGTCCGCCCCACAGGTACCGGCGGACGTGGGCGTCGTACTCCTTGCGCAGCAGCCGGGCGGAGACACCCTTGAGGGAGTTGACCAGCTTGGAAAGCTGGACCTTCGGCGGGTAGTGCACGAGCAGGTGTACGTGATCGTCCTCGCCGTTGAACTGCTTCAGCTCGGCCTCGAAGTCCGTGCACACCTCCCGCATGATCTCCTCGCAGCGCGTCAGCATCTCGTCGGTGAACGCCTTACGCCGGTACTTGGTGAGGAACACCAAGTGGACGTGAAGGTTGTGGACGACGTGGCGTCCGGTCCTGACATCGGGATGAGGGTTCCAGCGTGGTGACATGGACCAACTGTAGTATGGTGATCGTTATGGGCGAACTCGGCCTGGTGAAACGGCAGTTCGGGCACCGTGCCCGACTGGCGCTCAGCCCTGCCGAAATCCGGCTCCTGGACGACCAGGCGCACGCG